>DATKEU010000339.1:0-5998 GCA_035544495.1 Polyangia bacterium
CGCCGCCTCCGTGATGCGGATGGCGCTGACCATCTCTTTGAGCTCCGCCGGCTCCAGCGAGAAGGCGCTGTCCGGCCCCACGTTCGCGCGCGAGAGCGTGAAGTGCTTCTCGACGATGCAGGCGCCCAGCGCCACCGCCGCCACCGGCACGGTCGTCCCCATCGTGTGATCGGACAGTCCGACCACGGTCCCGAACATCGCGCCGAGGTGCGGGATGGTGCGCAGGTTCATGTCCTCGGGCGCCGCCGGGTAAGCGCTGGTGCACTTCAAGAGAGCCAGCTGCGACGCCCCGGCCTGGCGCGCCGTCTTCACCGCCTCATCGATCTCGTCGAGGCGCGACATCCCTGTCGAGATGATCATCGGCTTGCCGGTGCGGGCCATGGCGCGGATGAGCGGGATGTCCACGATCTCGAACGAGGCGATCTTGTGGATGGGGACCTGCAGCTTCTCGAGAAAGTCGACCGCCTGCGCGTCGAAGGCCGTCGAAAAGAAGTCCAGGCCCAGACCCAGGGCCACCTCTTGCAGCTTGCCTTGCCATTGCCAGGGCGTGTACGCCTGCTTGTACAGGTCGTACAGCCGCTGCCCTTCCCACGGCGTGCCGGCGCCCACCTTGAAATCTGGCCGGTCGCTGGCGATGGTCATGGTGTCCGCGGTGTACGTCTGGATCTTGATGGCGTCGGCGCCGCACGACTTTGCCGCCTCGACGATCTTCACCGCCGCCGCGAAGTCCTGGTTGTGGTTGGCCGACATCTCGGCAATGACGTAGACCGGCTGGCCGGGGCCGACTCTTCGCTTTCCAATGTCGATGTGGGTCATGGGTCTGTCTCTCCGCGTGCTCAACGAATGGATCGGATCACCTCGAACGCCTCGGCGGCGCGGCAGCCCACCACCGAGCCCCAGCGACGGGCGATCGCCTCCAGCGCCTCGGGCGACCGCGGGTGCGGAAACGCGCACACCTCGGTCTCGTAGCACCCGATGGCGCGCGTCTTGGCGGCCAGCGTGTCGCTGACGTCGAAGAAGGTGTTGGCGTGAAAGGCCGGCTGCAGGTGCTGGAACGACCATTCCGTCGACGACGCGATCTCGAACGCCAGCACCTCGCGCACCGGCATTCCTGGTTTGGGCCGGGTGGCCGTCAGCACCGCGCGGTTGACGATCTGGTGGTCGACGTTCAGGTCGCCGTGGTGATGCGTGAAGATCGCATCGGGCGACAGCCTGGCGATCAGCGCCTCGATCGGCTTGACCACGTCCAGCAGGGCCAGCGTGTCGAAGCGGTTGTCGGGCAGGCCGAACAGCGTCACCGCGCGCGCGCCCACCACCTCGGCGGCGCGGCGGGCGTCGCGCTCCAGCGATGCGACCGCGCCCCGATCGGCGGCGGAGCGGCTGTCCGCGCGCGACGTGGCCCCCTCGCCCATGATGGCGATGTGCACGTCGGCGCCGGCGCGGGCCAGGCGGGCCATCGTGGCGCCGCAGCCCAGGATCTCGTCGTCGGGATGGGCCGCCACCACCAGGATCGTCTTCATCGCTTCACCACCGCCGTGATCGACACATCGGCCACGATTCTTCCATCGCCGAGCGCGGCCCGCGAAAATGTGTAACGGAACCCGCCGTGGTCGAAGAACGCGCGCGGATATCCGTCGGCGTCCAGCATGCGGATGAAGTCGTGCAGCGCGCCGAGGTGGGCGATCGCGCCAACACCCGCGGGGAGCTCGCTCTCCTCGGGCTTGCGCCGCGCGAACGTGACCGGCGTGCCCGTCTGGGGGATCGGCGCGGGCTCCTCGGCGGCGATGCGGGCCAGCATGCGCGCGGACAGCTGCGTGGCGCGGATGAAGATCTCCTCGGCGTTGCCCTCCAGCGACAGGTCCTCCTTGCCGTAGACCGGACCGGCGTCCATCTCACCCTTCATCCGCAGGGCGGTCAGCTTCGTCTGGCGATGGCCGCGGGCGATCAGGTTCTGCAGCGGCGATCCGCCCCGGCCATAGGGAACGTCGGTCATGTGGAAGCAGACGCACTCGAAGGCCTCGGTGATCGCGGGCGGCACCTTCCATGACCAGTGCAGGAAGAACAGATAGCGTGGCCGCAGCGCCTGCAGCTTCTCCACCGTCAGCTCCGCCGGGACGTCCAGGTATTCCCAGCGGCCCGGATAGGCGCGGATGACGTCGTCGAACACCCGGCGGTTCCAGGGCTTGCAGCCCAGCACCAGGTAACGTTTGTCGCCCGCGTCAGCCGCCGCCATCGTCGTACTCCAGCTGCAGGCGCAAGAGGATCTTGCGGCCACCGGCGCGGAAATAGGCGCCGCGGTAGGGAGGGAACGTGCGCGCGCGCAAGATGTCGATGAGCTCGCGCGCCGTGTACGACCGGTCGAGATCGATCTCGTCGATGCGCTCGACGTCGCGCGTGCGGTGGTACGTCCCGGCGGCGTGCGCCTGCGGGATGACGGGCGCCTCTCCCGCGACGACGGCGGGCCACGTCTCTTGAAACAGCGCCAGGGACGCCCGCTCCAGCTTGCGGTACAGCGTCTCGCCGGTGTCGGCGGGATCGACCGCGACCTGGCGCTGGGCGATGATGGCGCCGGTGTCGATCCCCTCGTCGATATAGTGCAACGTCGCGCCGGCCGGCGTCCCCTCGACGATGCTCCAGACGTTCGGGTACTGGCCGCGGTTGTACGGCAGCAACGCGGGGTGCAGGTTGATCGTGCCGCGCGGGAACAGCCCCAGGAAGTCCGGCTTGAGGATGTAATCGAACAGCACGGAGACCGCGACGTCGGCGCGCAGCTCGGCGATCCGGCGCAGCACCGCGCGCTCGCCGAGCGTGCTGCCGTCGAAGATCGCCGACTCTGGCAGCGCGGCGGCGGCGCGCAGCTCGGCGGCATGGCGCGCCTTCGCCTGCGGGTGCAGGACCAGCCCGGCGATCTCGGCGCCGGCGCCGCTGTCGCGCAACCACTGCAGCGTCTGCCAGCCGACCCAGTTGTTGCCCAGGAACAGCACGCGCATCGTCAGTGCGCCCCCTCGCGCAGCTGCCACATCGCTTGCACGACGCGCTCGGCGCCCCGGCCGTCGACGAGCGCACGGCCGCGGCTGGACATTTCGGCGCGCCGCTGCTCGTCGGTGACCAGCGCGCCGACCGCCCGAGCGATGGCGGCGGGCGTGAGGTCGGCGTGCCAGCCGAGGTTGCCCACCACCTGATCGTCAGCCAGGCGGCGCGCGATGGCGCGCTGGTTGTCGGCGATGATCACCGACAGCGTGGGCACGCCCATGTAAAGCAGCTCCCAGGTGGTGCTGCCGGCGGCGGCGATGGCGGCGTCCGCCCATTCCATCAGCGCCGCCATGTCGGGCGGCGAGCGACGGATCTCGACCGCGCAGGGACAGTCGCGCGCGGCCCGTTCCAGCGCCGCCGCGTGCGGGTTGACGGCACCGGCGACAATCACCGCCTGGAGATTTCCATGGGACGCCGCCAGCGGTGCCAGCGCCGCCACCACCTTGCCCGTGACGTTGTCGGGATCACCGGCGCCCAGCGTGATCAGCAGTCGACTGGCGACCGGTGTCCTCCGTTTGGCGATGCGCAGGTTTCCGCGAAACGATCGGCGCAGCAGCGCGAACCGGCTGCCGAGCAGCAGGACGCAGCCGGCGCGCCGGCTGGCATAAAGCTCAGCCCGGGCGTGAGCGTTCTGGTTGAGGATCAGATCCACCGCGTGGGGCGCGCACTCGCCGTTGTCGTCGATCAGCGCCGTGCGCGCCGCGCCGCCGGCGACGCCGCGCTGAAACTCGGCGCCGAAGGCGTACCCGTCGCAGAGCAACCAGTCGGCGTTCATCTCGCGCGCCGCCGCCGCCGTGGCCTGCGCGTCGGCGCCGCCGCCGATGGGCGCGCCGATCGACAGCAGCGCCAGGTTCTCCGCTTGCAGCAAGGAGCGAAACGCGTCCTGGCCGGACGCCATGGCGAAGCGCGCCTCGCCGCCCGCGTCCTGCCAGGCCTGCGCCAGCGCCAGACAGCGCATGACGTGGCCGGCGCCCATCCCGGGACCGGCGTCGGCGCGAATCAGAAGCCGCGGCACGACCCGCGGTTTTTCCATCAAGGCAGCATCCCCCGCCGGTCACGGATGCGATCGCTGTGCCAGCCGCCGCGCAGCGCCGGCGACGCGAACTCGGCGATTGGCGGGCCCGGCGTCGAGCGCTGCCGCCACAGGATTGACGGCTGTCATGATTCTGACGCGGGGGCGGCGGCGCTTTTCGCCGCCGGCGAAGGCAGTCACGCGCATGCCTTCGCTCCCGGCGGCGGCCTGCCGCTTGCTTTCGATTGCTCGCTGGATGTCCCGCACCGTCACGTTGGCGACGAACGCCACCCGCCGGATCCTCGCCTGGCCCCGCTATGACCAGGCCGCGGATCTCGATTCGCTGGCGCGCCAGTTCGGGCCGCTGCTGGCTGGCCGCGCCGACGTGTGTCTGTGCCTGCGACACGACCTGACCCGCGATCCGCCGCTGGAGCAAGCAGCCGGCGCCGTCACGGCGGCGTTCACCAGCGCGCTGGGCGAGGCGGCCACCGTCGAGGCGTTGATCGTCGACGACACGCTGGACGGCGAAGGCTGGGCGGCACTCGGGCGCGCGGTCACCGGCGTGTTGGCGCTGCCGTCGATCCTCAGCGACGCCGACCGGCGCGCGCACCTGGCGCGCCTCGGCCATCAACTGATCGTCACCACCGACGAATTGCGGGCGGCGCTCGGGGCGCCCGCCGCAGCCGTGGTCGCGCCCGCGCCCGTGGTCGCGCCCGCACCCGCCATCGCCCCGGCCGCGGCGGCGAGCGAGCCGACCGCGCGCTCGGCCGCGCTCGCGCCCGCCGTGTCCGCGCCCATCGTGTCGGTGATTGTCCCGACCCAGAATCGCCCGTGGTTCCTCGCCCGCGCGCTGGAGAGCATCGCCACCCAGTCCTTCCGCGACCTGGAGGTCGTGGTGGTCAACGACGGCGGCGCCGGCGTCGAGTCGGTCATTGATCGCTTCGCCGCGCGCCTGACGATTCATTCCATTCGCCACGCCACCGCGCGCGGACCGGCGGCCGCGCGCAACGCGGGGCTGGCGCTGGCGCGCGGAAAATTCGTCGCCTACCTCGACGACGACGATCGCTGGCAGGCCAATCACCTCCAGGCGCTGACGGCCGCGCTTCAAGACGGCGCGCACCAGGTCGCCTACGCCGACGCGACGTGGATCTTGGAAGAGAAATCCGGCGACGGCGACGGCGACGACGAAAACGGCCGCCATCGCAGCCTCCACCCCATCCTCGCGCGCTCGCACTCCTTCGATCGCCACCAGTTTCGCCGGCAGTTGTTGACCGCCAGCTTCATCCCGCTGTCGTCGCTGCTGCACGAACGCGCGTGCCTGGACGCCGTCGGCGCCTTCGACGAATCGCTCGCCACGCACGAGGACTGGGATCTCACCATCCGCCTCGGCACGCGCTTCGCCGTCGCCCATGCCGCCGTGCCGACCACCTTTCTCTCGTGGCGCATCGATGGCAGCACCATCAGCAGCGCCAGCCCTGGCGACTTCGTGCGCACGATGCGGCTGCTGCACCAGCGCTACCGGACGCTGGTCCCGGATGACGACGCCGATCTCCTGGCCAGTCAAGCGGCCATGAGCGGGCTGGGCGCCCAACCGACGGCGCCGACCGCGCCGACCGCGCCGACCGGGCCAACCGCGCCGACCCCGCCGGCCACCATCGCCATCCCCGCGCGCACCGCCCTGCGCCCGGCGGCGATTGCCCTGCTGCCATGAACGATCCCGTGTCGACACCTTCGCCCGAAACGGCCTTCAAGAACGCGCGCGTCCTCATCACCGGTGGCCTGGGCTTCATCGGCTCGACGCTGGCGGCCCGCCTGGTCGAGCTCGGCGCCGACGTCACGCTGGTCGACACGCTGATCCCCACCTACGGCGGCAACCTGTTCAACATCGACGCCATCCGCGCGCGCGTGCGCGTGAACATCTCCGACGTGCGCGACACGTACAGCTTTCAATAC
>DATKEU010000340.1:0-10798 GCA_035544495.1 Polyangia bacterium
CACGCTGACGCTGGCCAAGTAGCGCCGCCCGCCGATCACCACCGTTCGGGTTTGGGCCCTCTGCCTTTCTCCCCGCCGAAGTCGGCGTCGGCGGGGAGAGGCAGAGGTTTTTTCATTGCCCGCGCTGGCCGCCCCGATCACGCGACGTCGATGACGTGGCGGCCGGAGATGTGGCGCGGCGCCTCGCCGTCGAGGACGGCGCGGATCTTCTGGCCCAGGGCGGCCGGCGTGAACGGCTTCTGGATGAAGTGCGTCCCCTCGTCCAGGACCCCGTGGTGGACGATGGCGTCGTCGGTGTAACCCGACGTGAAGACGATTTTGAGGTGCGGCGCCGCCGCCAGAAGGCGCGCCTCCAGCGCGCGACCGGTCACGCCCGGCATGATCACGTCGGTCAGCACCAGGTCGACGTGCTGGGGGTTGGTGTGGAGGAACGTCAGCGCCTCCTCGCCGCGCGCCGCCTCGACCACGGTGTAGCCAAGGTCGCGCAGGATGCGGCTCGTGAACCGGCGCAGCGAGACGTCGTCCTCGATGACCAGGATGGTCTCCCGCCCGCCCGACGGACGCGCCGGCCCTGGAACAGCCGGCGGCAGCGCCGCCGTGACCGCGTGGGCGCGCGGGAAGTAGACCTTGAACACGGTGCCGTGATCGACGGCGCTGTAGAACCAGATGTGCCCGCGGGTCTGGCGGACGATGCCGTAGACCGTCGCCAGACCCAGGCCGCTGCCCTTGCCCTTCGGCTTGGTGGTGAAGAACGGCTCGAAGATGTGCGACTGCACCTCGAGATCCATCCCCGCCCCGGTGTCGGAGACCGCCATCATCGCGTACTGCCCCGGCACCACGCCGGGGTGCTGGCGCGCGTATTCCTCGTCCAGCTCGACGGCCTGGGTCTCGATGGTCAGACGGCCACCGTGTGGCATGGCGTCGCGGGCGTTGATCGCCAGGTTCAGCAGCACCTGCTCGAACTGGCCCGGGTCGACCTTGATGGTGCCGGTCTCGCCGCCCAGGCGCACGCCCAGCTCGACCTGCTCGCCCAGCACGCGACGCAGGAGCTTCTCCACGTCGGTCACCAGGGCGTTCAGCGGGCGCAGCTCGGGCATCAGCACCTGCCGGCGCCCGAACGCCAGCAGCTGCCGGGTCAGCGCGGCGGCGCGCTCGCCGGCGTCGCGGATCTCTTCGATGTCCTGGCGGATGCTGGCGCTGGCCGGATCCTGCAGCACAACGTGGCAGTTGCCGATCACCACGGTGAGCAGGTTGTTGAAGTCGTGCGCGATGCCGCCCGCCAGTCGGCCGATGGCCTCCGTCTTCTGCACCTGCATGAGCTGCTCTTCCAGACCGCGCCGTTCCGTGACGTCACGGATGTTGGTGACGATCCCCTTGACGTCGCGATCGTCGATGAGGTTGACGGCATGCCCCTCCATCCAGCGCCACGAGCCGTCCTGGTGCCGGATGCGGAACTGGGCCGCCACGGCCTGGCCGGGCGCTTCCATCAACCGGCCGAACAGCGATTCCAGCGTGGCGCGGTCGTCCGGGTGGGCGACGGCCTGCAACGGCTGCCCCAGCAGATCGGCGCTGCGGTGGCCGAGAATCCCCTCTGCCGACGCGCTGACGTAGTTGATGGCGCGGTCCGCGTTCTGCACCATCACCACGTCGGCGCTGTATTGCACCAGGGCGCGAAAGCGACGGGCGCTGGCCCGCACCGCCTCTTCCTTCTGGCGGTCGGCGGTCATGTCGCGGAAGACCAGCACCAGCCCAGTGAGAGCGCCGCTGTCGTCGCGAATGGGCGCGCCGCTGTCGGCGATGGGAAATTGCGCGCCGCCGCGCGCGATCAGCGCGGTGTGGTTGGCCAGCCCGACGACGATCCCTTCGCGCAGGACGCGCACCGACGGGCTCTCCACGACCTGGCCCGTCTCCTCGTTGATGATGCGGAAAACTTCGTCCAGCCCCTTGCCCTGCGCTTCGCGGTTGCTCCAGCCGGTCAGCGCCTCGGCCACCGGGTTCAGGCGCGTCACGCGCGCGCGGGCGTCGGTGACGATGACGGCGTCGCCGATGCTGTCCAGCGTGGTGCCAAGGTTGCGCTCGCTGCGCGCCAGCGATTCGGCCTGCTGGCGCAGCGAGAGGCTCTGCTGATCGAACAGCTGCGACAGCGCCATCAGCTGCCGCCGGCCCATCAAGGCCAGGATGCCGCCGCCCAGCACCAGCAGCAGCACGCCGCTGCGATAGACCCAGGCGGCGCGCCGCTGGCTGGCTTCGGCGCGCTGGCGGCGCAGGTCCTGCTCGCGCTCGACCAGCGGGCCCAGCCGGGCGCGCAGCGTCTCCAGGTGATCGCGCGAGTCCCGCACCAGCGGCACCAGCGCGGACGACGGCGATCCCGGCGTCATCGCGGCGATGCGCTGAGCCTCCACGCGCCAGTCCGCGATGGCGCCGGTCAGCTCCGCCACCGCCGTCACCTGCGTGCGGTTGTCGCTGACCAGGCCCGATAGCCGGACAATCTCGATGTCCAGCTGCCGGCGCGCTATCTCGAACGCCTCGCGCGCGCTGGCGTCGCCGGTGAAGATGAACCCGTGCACGCCGGCGCGCATCTCCAGCAAGCGCTTTTCCACCAGGTGGATCTGCCGGATCACCTGATCCGTGTGATCGACCCACTCGTTGGTGGCGATGAGCTCGCTGACCTGCCAGAGCAGCACGCCGGCCAGGATCCCCAGCGTCGCCAGCGGCAGCAGCACCGCCCGGCGCAGCAGCCGGCGCAGGCCAGGCACTGACAGCGCCTCCGATGGTGCGTCGAACGAAGATCCGGGCGGCAGGGGGGGTGGACGATCGGCCAAAACCATGGCGTCAAGCGCCGTGATCGCCCCCTGACGAAAACGACAAAACACTATTCGCAGGAGGCGATGGAGGCGTCAAGAAGCAACTGGCGTGGACGGCAGAAAATCGACGGGCGCCGACAGGGCATGACGAATGGCGGGTTCGATTTCGCTCACGCCCAGGCCGCGCCAGAACACATGCCATTCGCCGACGCGCACCATTCCGTCGCAGTGCTTGACGTACCAGGGCCCGATCGCGTTGTCGGGCCGCGCCCGCCAGAAGAACGACGGGAAATCACGGGTCATCGCCGACCACAGCTCGGTGCCAATGCCTTCGCCTTGCGCGGCCCGCTCCACCGCGAACTTGGTCAGGTAGACGCCGACCGGCGTGGCGCGCAGCAGCGCGGCGCCGCGATAACCCTCCTCGACGTAGACACGGTCCACCGGTTCCAGGAAGAACGTGGGGCTCAGGCGCTTGCCGAACGCCGATTCGATGAGCGCCGTCAATCGCGGGTGGTCAAGCTGATCGAGGTTGGGATAGCGGTCGATGCGCGAGCCGCGCCGGATCAGCGTTCCGGCGCCGCTGACCGTGAAGAGCTCGCGCAGGAGGTGCAGCGGGTTCACCACGGCGACGCTCATGCGGTGCGGGACATTGTCCAGAAGCTGCTTCACGTGGCGCAGCAGCGACGCCTGCCGGCGCGACAGCGTGCCGTTGGCCAGCAGCGCGTCGTAATCGGTCGCCAGGTTCACGTCGGACAGCGGCTTGCCGTCTTGCGCCTCCAGGCCGGCGCGCCGGCTGAGGTAAACGATCTTTCGTGTCTCCAGCGCGCAGGCCATGGTGGCGAGCAGGCGGAAGCGTCCCTCGGGCGTGACGTCCTTGGCTGCCTCCAGCGACACCAGCGGGATGGCGCCGCCGGAGATGGCGGCGCGCACGGTGTCCAGGGTCGCAACGCTGACGTCCGGGCCGCAGGAGACGATCTGCGCCGGCACGGCGTCCTCGACCAGCCACTCCTTCACGCGCACCGCCTGGCGGTCGGCCTCGCGCCCCTCGTAAAGGCCCAGCAGCAGCACCGGCGTCAGGCCCAGGCCGGCCAGGATGCGAAGATCGAAGTGCACCGGATCCAGTGCGTGCTTGATGATCGGATCGCCGGCCGCGATGATCGCGAAGCTCTCCTTCTTCTGGGCGCGGAACAGCTTCAGGTAGAGATCGACGTCAGCCTTGCTGCCGACGCTCTCCAGAAAGCGCTGGATGATCTCCGTTTCCATCACGAGAGCAGATCGGCGAAGGCGGCGCGCGCGGTTTCCAGATCGGCCACGGTCACGAACTCGTCGGCGGCGTGGGCCTGGGCGATGTCGCCGGGGCCGAAGACGACGGCGTCGATCCCGCGCTCGCTCATCAACGCCGCCTCGGTCCAGAAGGCGAGATCGATCGGCTGCCGCGCCCGCGCGCCCACCAGCGGCACGAAGTCGTCGAGGGCGCGGGTCTGGAACGAGGGGCGATCGGCGACGACCGTCCAGGTCACGTCCGCGGGGGCGATCGCCCGCCGCACGCACGCCTCCGCCTCGCCCAGCACGGCCGCCACGGCGACGCCCGGCGGCGGGCGCACGGAGAACGTCAGCGTCGCGCGCGCCGGCACGACGTTGAAAGCGATGCCGCCAGCCAGCCCCGCCACGTTCATGCAAACGCCAAGAAAACCCTCCGGCCCGCGCTGGCGATACGATCTCCCGAGATCGTCCAGCGCCACCGCCGCCCGCGCCAGCACCGCCGTCGGGTTCACCATCTGATCGGCCAGCGACGAGTGGCCGCCCGGCCCGGTGGCGACCGCCTCGGCGGCGCCGATGCCCCGGTGGCGCCAGCCCGCGCGGCAGCCGGTCGGCTCGCACACGATCGCCTGCCGCAGCCCGTGCGCGTGCGGGCTGTCCAGAAACGCGCGCATGCAGGCGCTGCCGCGCTCCTCGTCGCCGGAGAACAGCACGCCGACGCTGGCCGGCGACGGGCGGCGGCCGGCGCCGGTTTGCTCCAGCGCCTCCAGGATCGCCGCGATGGCGCCCTTGGTGTCGGCGGTGCCCAGCCCGAAGAGCCGGCCGTCGCGCTGGACCATCCGGTGCGGCGGCGCCGAGTAGCCTCCGTTGGCCGGCACCGTGTCGACGTGGGCGTTCAGCAGCAGGCGCGGCGCCGCCTGGCCGAAGCGCGCGTAGACGAAGCCCCTGCGCTCGCCGACGTCCTCGCGCACGACCCGCGCCGCGCCCAGCGCGGTGAGCTCGGCGCCCAGCGCGTCGAGCAGCGGGCGTTCGTCCCCCGACGGATTCTGGGTATCGAACGCGATCAGCGCGGCCAGGCGAGAAACCAGCGACATGGAAGCGCGACGGTTATAACACCGGCCTTTGCCGGCGAGCGCGGCCGCGGCGTCATCCGGCGCCGCAACCTGATACGCTGGACCACCGCTCCGTGGCCGTTCCCGTTCCCGTCTCCATCTTGGCGCTCGTCCTTCCCATCGCCCAGGCGCTGCTCGCGACGCCCGCGCCGCCGGCGCCACCCGCGGCGCCCGCCCCCGCGCCGTCGCTGCGGCCGCCGCCGCCCGCGCCCGCCCCGCTGCCGGCGCTGGGCCCGCGCCCGCGCCTGCGCGCGGTTCGCACCCCGCTGCCGATCGTCATCGACGGCAAGCTGGACGACGCCGCCTGGCGGCTGGCCATCCCGTCGGACACGTTCACGCAACACCAGCCGAGCGAGGGCGCGCCGCCAAGCGAGCGCACCGAGGTGCGCGTGCTTTACGACGACCAGGCGATCTACGTCGGCATCGACTGCTGGCAGTTGCACGCGCCCATCGTGCGCCGGCTGATGCGCCGCGATCGCGAGCTGCCGTCCGACGGCGTCTGGTTCGACATCGACAGCCGGCGCGACGGCGTCAGCGCCTTCCACTTCGGCATCAACGCGGCCGGCTCGCTGATCGACGCCATTCACTTCAACGACGTCGATTACTCGTCGGCCTGGGACGAGACCTGGCAGGCGCGCGTGGCCGACACGCCCCAGGGCTATTCCGCCGAGTTCCGCATCCCGCTGCGCGTGCTGCGCTTCGATGCGCTGCCGGCGCAGGACTTCGGGCTGCAGGTGCGCCGGTTCATCGACGCGCGCCAGGAATACGACGACTGGGCGTTCTACCCGCGCAACGCCGCCGGGTACGTCCGCTATTTTGGCCGCCTGGAGGGGCTGGCCGATCTGCGCCAGGGCAGCCCGGTCGAGCTGCGCCCGTTCGCGCTCGGCCGGCTGCGCGCCCGCCAGGATCCCGGCGACGGCACGCGCGCCTTCGGCAACGACTGGCACGCCACCGCGGGCCTGGACGCCAAGGCGCACGTCACGCCGGAGCTGACGCTGGATCTGGCCGTCAACCCCGACTTCGGCCAGGTCGAGGCCGACACCGTGGTGCTGAACCTGTCGACGTTCGAGACGTTCTTTCCGGAGAAGCGGCCCTTCTTTCTCGAAGGGAGCGATCTGTGGAACGCGCAATCGACGCTGGTGTACACGCGCCGCATCGGCCACCAGCCGTCTGACCCCGCGCTGGCCGCCGGCGAGGTGCTGCTGGACCATCCGGAGCCGTCGCCGATCTACGCGGCGGCCAAGCTGTCGGGCACGATCCGCGGGCGAACCACGGTGGGTCTTCTGACGGCGCTGACCGGACGCAACGACGCCGACGTGCTGCTCGCCGGCGGGCAGACGAGCGCGCGGCGCCTGGTCGATCCCTACACGCTGTACTCGGCGGCGCGGCTGCGGCAGATCGTCGCCGGCGGAACCGAGATCGGCTTTCTCGGCACCGCGACCAACCGGTTCGAGCCGGCGCAGGATCCGGCCGCGCCCTGCCCCGGCAGCGGCCTTGTCGAGGCAGTCGGCGGCCGCTGCCTGAACGACGCCTACGTGGCCAGCGTCGACGGGCGCTGGCGCTCGCGCTCGGGCGACTACGCGGCCCTGGGCCAGGCGACGGCGTCGCTGCTGGCGGGCGGTCCCCCCCGCAGCCAGCGCGACGGCATCGCCATCGAACCGGGGCACCCGTCCGGCGCCGGGTCGCTGTGGGTCGGCAAGCAGGGCGGCCGGCGCTGGCTGTGGGACGTCACGCAGGTCGTCTCCGGGCGGCAGTTCGAGGTGAACGACCTCGGCTATCTGGATCGCAAGAACGACTACACGCTGAACGCGGACGTCGTCTACCGCAGCACCGACCCCTGGTGGGTGACGCTGGATTCGCGATCGGCGCTGACCGCCAACTGGCGAACGACGCTGGACGGGCTGAACCTGGACAGCTCCGTCCAGCTGGAGACGTCGGCCACGCTGCGCGGATATAGCGGCGTCTATGCCGACGTGCTCTGCCGCGCCGATCACTTCGACGACCGCGAGACCGGCGACGGCGCCGCGCTGGAGCGCGCGGGATCTTGCGGCGCCGATCTGTTCATCAGCAGCGACCCGCGCCGGCGCCTGGTGGCCTACGCCGGCGGTCAGTACCAGCGCCTGCGCAACGGCACCCACGCCGAGGCGCGCGGCCAGCTGACGCTGCGCCTGTTGCCGCAGCTGGAGTTCGATCTGCTGCCGACGTTCGTCTATTCGAGCGGCGAGCCCCGCTACATCGCGACCACGACCACCGACGCCGGGACCATCTACACCTTCGGCCGCCAGCTGGCGCGCAGCGTGGGCGCCACCGTGCGCGCCGCGTACACGCTCACGCCCGAGCTGTCCCTGCAGGCCTACGGACAGGTGTTCCTGGCCTCGCTGCACTACCCCGACTTTCAGATGGCGACCAGGACCGGATTTCGCCAGCGCGTTCACCTGGCCGATCTCGCGCGGGCGGACCCGCCGGTCCCGAACCCCGACGTCACGCGGGCGACGCTGAACGTGAACATCGTCCTGCGCTGGGAGTACCGTCTCGGCTCGACGCTGTTTCTGGTCTATACGCGCGCCCAGACACCGCCCACGACCGTGGTAGCCGGCACGGCCGGCTCACTGGACCTGGGGCGCCTGACCCGCGGCGGCGCCGCCGCGGACGTGATCATGCTGAAGCTGTCCTACTCGTGGGGCTGAGCGCCCGCGCGGGCCGGGAGGCGTTCTTGCGAGCGGGCGCGCGAAAACGCCCCACGCCGGGCCCGCGCCATGTCAGGAGAGGCCGAAATCCCGGGGGTTTGGCCCGCCCGCGGGGTTGGCACCGCGGCTGCAATGGTCGTCTGTACAGCAAGAAACGACGAGCCGGGAAGGCCGGCGGTCGAAACGAAAGCAACCAACATCAACGTCATCGAGGAGGAACACCATGATTCGCAACACCATGCTCGGCCTGTCGCTGCTGGCTCTCACCGGCGCCTCGGCCTTCGCCGCTCCGAACGTCAAGCACCCCATGCAGAAGACCACGGTCGTCGCGCAGGCCCCCGCCGCCGACGCCCCGAAGGACGGCGCGACCAAGGAGAAGAAGGCCAAGCACGCCAAGAAGGCGAAGGGCGACGCGACCAAGACCGACGCCGCCAAGACCGACGCGCCCGCCACCAAATAACGCCGGGCCCGAAAAGAAGAGCACACCTTAGCGCGGGGCCGGGTCGCCTGACTCGGCTCCGCGCGCTTTTTCGTGCGCGGGGCTGGGTCGACCGGCGAGCAGGTGCTGGCGATGGCGCCGGACCAGCGCGGCCGCCAGCACGACCGCGGCGATCGCCCAGGCGATCCAGATGAGCGCGTTCCAGTAGAGAAAGATCACCCGGTGGGTCGATCCCGGCGACAGCAGCGACGGCAGCATCCCGCGCCGCTGCATGGCCAGCAGATCCATCACCAGCGCCACCGTGGCGTGCACCAGCAGGCCGGCGTAGATGCTGCGCGTGCGCATGGCCAGCGAGCCCAGCACCACGCCCCCCACCATCGCGCCGCACGCTTCCAGGTACGGCTTGCCGAAGTGGATCATGCAGTAGGGGACGATCATCGACCAGATGGCGCCCGCGCCGAACCCGCGCATGGCGCGCAGCCAGAAGCCGCGAAAGAAGAACTCCAGGCCGGCGAACTGGGCCAGGTAGACGCACTCCCAGACGAAGAAATCCAGCCACGAACGCCCGGCCAGCTTGTAGATCGGATAATAGGCGCCGAAGTCGGGCTGGCGTTTCACCAGCAGCATCACCGGCACCATCACCACCACGCAGAGGGCATAGATCCAGGCGTGCTGGCGAAAGCCGCGCGGCCGCAGTCCGAAGTCCAGCAGGCGATCGCGCGGAAAAACAATCGGCCAGACGATGAACGGCGACAGGTACCCTGCCACCCGGACCAGCCCCCACCAGGCGCGCAGGTACAGCTCCTCGTACACGCCCAGGTACAGCCAGGCGGTGGGGTGCTGCTTCTCGCGCTCGCGCAGCCACTTGCGCAGGACGTGGTCGAAGAACTCCCAGCGCGTGTAGTACTCGTGGATGGCCAGCACCAGCCCGGCCAGGGTCAGCGCCACCAGCGGGCGGTAGTCGATCTCGCGGCGCTCGCGCAGGCCGCGGCGGTACTCCAGCGCCTCGTCGTCCAGCGCGCGCCAGGTGTCGCGGAAGAAGTACCAGAGGATCGGCGCCAGCGCGACGAACAGCGGGATGGGGACCGCCCACTTGATCCAGGGGATCTCGAGCCATCTCATGCGCGCGCCGCCTTCGGGAAGGGGCCAGCATTACCAGACATTCGCCCGGCGAACGAGCTATCTTCCACTCCGCCGTCCCATGGACAAGCCACCCGCCACGGTCAGTGAAGAGATCTCCCGGCTCGGGAAGTTCATCCAGACCTACTCGAGCTTCCTGTCCAGCTTCGTCATCGGCGTGGCCGGGCTGGTGGCGACGTCGATCTGGCAGTACCGGCAGTCGCAGACCGCCGCCGAGCAGGGCCGCTCCGAGCAGACCATCGCCCGCACCAAGGCCGACAACGACTGGCGCATCGCCCGCGCCGAGATCCTCTCCAAGAACCTCAACGTGCTGTCGGCGCAGGGCCCGAACACGGCCGATCAGCGCTTTGGCGTGCTGCTGTCGCTGACGCGCGGAGCGATCATCGATCCCGAGCTGGCGGTGTCGTACGCGCTGGAGCTGGGCAAGGACAACGCCGGCTACATGAAGGCGGTGCTGGCCAGCACGGCGAACAAGAATTACCTGCAGCTGGCCCAGGCGTTCAAGCTGACCTGCCTGCAGCGCTTCGGCGTGGCCCGGGCGGCGGAGATCTGCAAGGACGACAAGCTGGAGGACCGATCGGACGCCATCGCCCAGCTGATCCAGGACGAGACCGAGGCGGCCGCCGACCTGGGCTTCGCGTCCGCCGCCGGGCCGATGGTGCTGCTCAAGGACGAGCGCGAGGTGCAGGGCCACCCCGGGCGCATGGCCTGGCTGTTCGAGCCGGTCTTACAAGATCTTTACGAGCGGCGGCAGTGGAAGGAGATCGACAAGTTCGAGGCGACGTCGACCGGGGCCCACCTGGTGGCGGCGCTGGTGCTGGCCACGGCGCGCACGGGCGAGCTGCTCTCGGGCGGCGAGGCGGCGGCGCTGGAGAAGTTTCACGCCGACCACCGCCGCTGGCTGGTCTCGTACCTGTCGGGCACCACCTGCGACCCGGAGTGCCGGGGCAAGCTGGTCGACGTCATGCTGAGCTCGTACGGCGAGGCACAGGGCGATTACGACGAGCCGCTGAAGAAGCTCTTGCGCCAGCCGCGCGCCGAGGCGGGGCCGGCGCTGGCCACGTTCCACGCACGCATGCTGTGGTGCCAGGTCGACGCCGACGACTGGGCGCAGTTCCGCGACCACGTGCTGGTGCCGGCCACGGCGGAGGCGCTCGGCGATCCCAAGTCGCCGCCCACGCTGCTGGAGGACCTGGTTTCGCTGGTGGCGCTGGTCCCCGACCCGGCGGCCGACGCCGATCCCAAGGCCCAGGCGGCCTGGAAGGCGCTGCTGGCGGCGATCGGCAAGGCCAACGAGCGCGTGCAGCGCACCTTCTCCTCGCGCCGCGCGACCGCGCGGCACGAGCGCACGAGCCC
>DATKEU010000341.1:0-6703 GCA_035544495.1 Polyangia bacterium
CGGCGAGCGCGGGTTCCGCCCCGAACCGGGACCCGCGCGCGCCCCGGCGCCGCCCCCCGAGCGCGAATTCTGGGAGGTCTGGAGCGAGGAGAAAGCGGCGCAGGCCGCCGCCGAGGCCGGCGCGCCGGCCGAAAGCGTCGCTGCCGGCGCCTTCCCACCGGGCAGTGCCACGCCGACCCCACCCGAGAGCGCGGGCGACGAAAGCGTGGCCCGTCTCTACCTCAACCTCGGCCGCAAGGACGGCGCCTCCGAACAGGAGGTCCAGAACCTGCTGGCCAGCCACGTCGGCGCCGGCGTGCTGAGCCTGGACGTGATGAACACGCACACGTACATCAACGTCCCCGCCGCCGACGCCGATCGCATCTGCGCCACCCTCACCGGCAAGGAGCTCGGCGGCCGCGAGCTGATCTGCGAGCGCGCCAAGCCGCGGCGTCGATAGTCCTCAGTCCTCGATGGCCAGCACCTCGCCGCCGCGCTGGCTGGCGGCGAGCGTGCCGCACCCGGCGCCGATCTCCTGACCGCCGGAGTAGCGACGCACGACCGGCGCGCCCAGGGCCATCAGCGCGTCGCGAAAAGCCGCCAGCTCGGCGGCGGTGGGCGGGCGGTACGTCCCGGTTTCGTCGCTGACGTCGATGAGGTTGATCTTCACCTTCAGGCCGGCCACCAGCGCGGCCAGCTGCTGAGCGTGCGCCGGGCTGGTGTTCACGCCGCCGATCGCCACGTACGCGATCGTCACCCGCTGGCCGCTGGCCGCGGCGTAGCCGCGCACGGCGTCCATCAGCTCGGGCAGCGGCCAGCGCCCCTCGATCGGCATCAGCGACCGGCGCAGCGGCGACGTCGGCGCGCCCAGCGAGACGATCAGGCGAAAGCGGTGGCCCTCGGCGGTGTAGCGGCGGATGGCGGGGACGACGCCGGCCGTGGAGATCGAGATCGCCTTGGCGGCGATGGCGCCGCCCGCCGGGTCGGAGAGGACGCGCGCGGCGCGCACGACGTTCTCGTAGTTCAGGAACGGCTCGCCCATTCCCATGAACACGACGCCGCGCACGGGGTGATCGGCCTCGGCGGCGACGGCGCGCACCTGGGCAAGGATCTCCCAGGTCTGCAAGCTGCGGATGCCGCCCAGGCGCCCGGTGGCGCAGAAATCACAGGCGAGCGCGCAACCGACCTGCGAGCTGACGCACAACGTGTACTTCGCCGTCGCCAGCGCGGCCAGCGGCGGCGCTTGCCCGGCCCGCCGCCGCGCCTTCAGCTCGCGCGCCGCCGCCGGATCGGGCAGCGGGATGCGCACCGTCTCGATGACCCGATCGTCGGGCAGCCGGAAGAGGTACTTGACGAAGCCGTCGGGCGCGCGCCGGCGCTCGACGACGTCCAGCTCCGGCCATTCGGCGCGCGCGTTGATCGCCTGGGCGGCCGCCTTGCCCAGGCCGCGCACGGTCTCGCACGCGATGGCGCGCGCGCCGTCGCGATGCACGGCGGAGAAGAGCCGCCGGGCCACGTCGGGCCCCACGCCCAGCGGCGCCAGCGCCGCTCGCGTGCCGTCGAGATCCAGGTTGCGCAGGTTCAACGGCCCCGTCATCGCCGCGGCACCGAGACGCCCCGCAGCCCGGTGTGCTGCGTGCGAAGCTTGCCACCGCCCGGACGCCGTCGTCGCTCCGGGCCGGACGCGGCGGCGCCGGTCGCCGGCTGATGGCGCGGGATCAGCTGGTGCGCGCCGCTGCCGATCAGATCGCCGCGCCCCATCCGCTGCAGCGCCGCCCGCAAGAGCGGCCAGTTGGCGGGATCGTGATAGCGCAAGAAAGCCTTGTGCAACCGCCGCACCTTCTGCCCTTTCGGAACGACGACCTCCTCGCCGTCGCGCCGCACGCGCCGCAGCGGGTTTCGTCCGGAGTGATACATGGCCGTGGCGCTGGCCATGGGCGACGGCAGGAACGCCTGGACCTGGTCGGCGCGAAACCCGTTGCTCTTGAGCCAGAGCGCCAGCGCCAGCATGTCCTGGTCGGTGGTCCCGGGGTGCGAGGCGATGAAGTACGGGATGAGATACTGCTTCTTTCCGGCCTGGCGCGAGTATTTGTCAAAGAGATGCTTGAACTTTTCGTACGCGCCTATCCCGGGCTTCATCATCTTCGCCAGCGGGCCCGCCTCGGTGTGCTCGGGCGCGATCTTCAGATATCCGCCCACGTGGTGGGTGGCCAGCTCCCGCACGTAATCCGGCGCCGTGGCCGCCAGGTCGTACCGCAGGCCGGACGCGATCAGCACCTTCTTGATCCCGGGCAGGTGGCGCGCCTTTCGATAGAGCGCGATCAGCGGGTCGTGGTCGGTCTTCAGGTTCGGGCAGATGTCCGGGAACACGCACGACGGCAGCCGGCAGGCGGACTCGATCGTCGGGTCCTTGCAGTGCAGGCGGTACATGTTGGCCGTCGGCCCGCCCAGGTCGGAGATGACGCCGGTGAACCCGGGCACGGTGTCGCGCACGGCGGCGATCTCGCGCAGGATCGACGCCTCGGAGCGGTTCTGGATGACGCGCCCTTCGTGCTCCGTGATGGAACAGAACGAACAGCCGCCGAAGCAGCCGCGCATGATGGTGATCGAGAACCGGATCATCTGATACGCGGGGATCGTCGCGGCGCCGTGGCGTGGGTGCGGCTGGCGCGTGTAGGGCAGCTCGTAGACGGCGTCCATCTCCGCCGGCGACAGCGGCAGGGGCGGCGGGTTCAGCCAGACGTCGACGTCGCCGTGGCGTTGCACCAGCGCCCGGGCGTTGCCCGGGTTCGACTCGACGTGCAAGAGGCGCGAGGCGTGGGCATACAGCACCGGATCGGCCGCCACGCTCTCGAACGACGGCATGCGGACGACCGTGCGCGAGCGGTCGAGCGGCGGCCGGGCCTTGCCCAGGCGCAACGGCACGAGGCGCTCGCCCACCGGCGCGGCCGCGGTCGCGGTGGCGGGCGCGGTCGCGCAGGACGCCGGTTCCGTCATCGCGTAGGGATCCACCGGCGGCGCCAGCGCGCCCGGCGTGTCGATCTCGCGCGAGTCGATCTGCGCCCACCCGTCGGGCAGCCCGCGGCGCATGAAAGCCGTCCCGCGCAGGTCGGTGATCTGCGCGGGGCGCTCGCCCGCCGCCAGCCGGTGCGCGATCTCCACCACCGCGCGCTCGCCGTTGCCGTAGACCAGCAGATCGGCCTTGGCGTCCAGCAACACCGATCGCCGGACCTTGTCCGACCAGTAGTCATAGTGGGCGATGCGCCGCAAGCTGGCCTCGATGCCGCCGACGACGATGGGGACGTCGCCGAACGCCTCGCGACAGCGCTGGGCATAGACGATCACCGCGCGATCGGGCCGCAGCCCGGCCGCGCCGTCGGGCGAGTACGCGTCGTCCGATCGGATGCGTCGGTCGGACGTGTAACGGTTGACCATCGAGTCCATGTTCCCGGCGGTGATCCCGAACATCACCGTCGGGCGGCCGAGCGCCGCGAACGGCTCGGCGCTGCGCCAGTCGGGCTGGTCGATGATGCCGACGCGAAAGCCCTGCGCCTCCAGCAGGCGGCCGATCAGCGCCATGCCGAAGCTGGGGTGATCGACGTAAGCGTCGCCGGTCACCAGGACGACGTCGCAGCTGTCCCAGCCGAGGGCGTCCATCTCCGCGCGCGTCGCCGGCAGCACCGGCGCCGTGCCGAAGCGCGCCGCCCAGTGCTTGCGGCGCGCGAACAGCGTCGGGGCGACCAGATCCGGCGAAACCGGCGTCCAGGGACGCGACGGCGCGGCGGCCGCTGGCCGCCCGGGTGAATCAGTCGTCGTCATGCGCCGTGGCCCTTCGCTGCCCGTTCATTGATAGCACGGGCCCCGGACCCCTTCACTTTGTGGCATCCTGGAGAGCCATGGAGGCAGTCGAGCAACGGCAATATCCCCGCTTCGGCCTGGGTGTGCCGGTGACGCTGGTCTTCTCGACGCGCGGCCTGTCCGCCGCCGGGGAGCTGCAGGACATCTCGCAGGGCGGCTGCTTCTTCAAGTCGTCGGTGAAGGTGGACCTGGATCGCAAGATCTCCGTGGTCTTCTCGTCGGAGCGCGGTCAGACCTGGCGCGCCTCCGGCAGCATCATTCGCACCGTCGCTTATCGCGGCTTCGCCGTCCTGTTCGAGGAAGGCACCGAACCCTTGACCGACGTCCTGCAGGAGCTGGCGCGCCAGCCCCAGGAGAACCGCGCCGCCTTCCTGACGAGGATCCTCAACCCCGAGGTCGAGATCCTGTAGCGCGAGCGATCGACGCCTCAGGTCCCGGCGTCGGCGGGCCGGCTCACCGTCCCCGAGCCGGTGACCACGCACAGGCCGCTGACCGCCGTCCCCTTGAAGTCGACGCTGAAGCCGCCGCTGCCGGTGGGGGTCAACGTGCCGGTCGAGACCGTGACGACCTGGCTTTGGCCATTGGCCATCAGGGTGCACATCGTCTTGTCGGGCTCCGCCGTGGCGGAGCCGCCGCTGACCGCCAAGGTGATCGGGCAGGTCGGCGTCAGCGTGGCGACGATCTCGTTGCTGGCGGTGCCCATCACAATCGCGAACGTCATACCTGTCAGGTCCTGCATCAGGACCCGCATGCCGGCACAGTCGACGTCGAGCTCGCCGCTGTCCCATCGCCAGTCTCCGACGAACTGACTGGCGCCGCTGTTGCCCGCGAGGCTGCTGCCGCCGCCACAACCGATGGCCACCCCGAGCGGCAACACCATCAACGAAGCCAGCGCGCGCAGTTTCTTCATTCGTCCGCCGAACGTCAGCACGACGGAAAGATTACCCCGAAGGGCGACGCGCGCACCACAGGAACGGTGGTCGCGGGATCGGCCCAGCCTTCGCCCGCATCGGCCCGGCATCGGCCCGGCGTCGGCGCGTCCGCGGCGTCGTCGCGCTGGAAGAAGTGTTACGCTTGAGGCGCTCGCGATGAACGCCGTGGTCCCCTGGTATCTCTGGTGCGCGCTGGCGGCGTCGACGACGGTGCAGATCGGCGTGCACTGGGACATCGCCTGGCATCGATCGATCGGGCGCGACACCTTCTGGTCACCGCCGCACATGGCGATCTATCTGGCGGCGATCCTGGCGGCCATCGCCGCCGCCTCCCAGATCCTGGGTGCGACGCTGCGGCGGACCTCGCCCCAGCGCGCCCAGGCGGTGCGGGTGCTGGGATTTCGCGGCCAGCTGGGGGCGTTCATCACCGCCTGGGGCGGCATCACCATGCTGGCGTCGGCGCCGTTCGACGACTGGTGGCACAACGCCTATGGACTGGATGTCAAGATCTTGAGCCCGCCGCACGTCGTGCTGGCGGTGGGCATCCTGGCCATTCATGTCGGCGCGGCGATCTTCGTGCTCGGCCGGCGCAACGTCGCCGACGGTCCGCTGCGGCGGCGGCTGACGCTGCTGTTTCTCTACCTGCAGGCGATGGTGCTGCTGTCGCTGCTGACGCTGTTCATGGAGAAGACGGTGCGCGTCTTCATGCACCGGGCCGCCTTCTACGGGTACGTGGCGGCGGTGGTGCCGGTGGTTCTGTGCGGCGGCGCGCGCGCCACCGGCCACCGCTGGGCGGCCACCGTCACCGCGGCGATCTACTCGGCGTTTGTGCTGGCGCTGCTCTGGATCTTTCCGCTGTTCCCGGCGGAGCCGAAGCTCGGGCCGGTGCTGTATCCCGTGAGGCAGCTGATCCCGCCGGAGTTTCCGCTGCTGGTGATCGTGCCCGCGCTGCTGCTGGATCTCTTGTGGTCGCGCACCGCCGACTGGGATCGGGGGCGGCTGGCGGTGGCCAGCGGGATCGTCTTCGCGGCGGCGTTCTTCCTGTCACAGTGGCCGTTCGCCGCGTTCCTGATGTCGCCGGGGGCGCGCAACCCGGTCTTCGGGGCGATCTATTTCGACTACAACACGCCCATCGGGTCGCGGTACGTGCGGCATGTGTTCGCGGCGGCCGATCTGTCGACCGGGGCGTTCGCCGTCGGCGCGGCGCGCACGGTGGCGCTGGCGATCGCCAGCGCCTGGGCGGGGCTGGCGTGGGGCGACTGGATGCGCCGGATCCGCCGCTGATGGGCCGGCGCCGGTTCCCGATCGCGGCTGCTGCGCTGCTGGCGGCGATGGGCGCGTCGCCGCCGGCGGCGCGCGCGCACGTCGGCAGCCCGGACGTCTTCCTCGAGGGCCAGGCCGGACCGTACAAGCTGCTCGTCACCGTGCAGCCGCCGCAGGTCATCCCGGGTGTCGCCGCCGTCGAGGTGCAGGCGGCGGGTGACGACGACCTGCATCTGGTGTCCATCGTGCCGACGCCGCTGCGCGGGCCGGGCGCGGCGGTGCCGCCCACCGCTGACAGGGCGCGCCCGTCGCCCGACGACGCCCGCCGCTTCACGGGAAAGCTGTGGCTGATGTCGCCCGGATCGTGGCAGGTGCGCGTTCACGTCGAGGGCGCGCGGGGCAGCGGCGATCTGGCGGTGCCGGTGCCGGCGCTGCCGATGCGCACGAAGGCGATGCAGCGGGGCCTGGGCCTGGGGCTGGTCGCGCTGCTGGCGTTCCTGGTCGCGGGCGTCGTCAGCATCGTCGGTGCCAGCGTGCGCGAGGCGCCGCTGCAACCGGGCGAGACACCTGAACTAGCGCGACGGCGGCGGGCGCGCATCGCCCAGGCGGCCGCCTTCGTGGTGATGGCCGCGCTGGTCGGCGTGGGCGGCGCCTGGTGGAGCGGCGAGGCG
>DATKEU010000342.1:0-2595 GCA_035544495.1 Polyangia bacterium
CGATGGACGCCCCCATGGAGGCGGCTGCGCCGGCGCTGACGTTCGCCAAGGACATCCTGCCGCTCGTCATGGCCCACTGCGCGCCCTGTCACACGAAAGCGGCGATGCCGGATGGCGGGCTGTCCGTGACGACACTGGCCACGATCACGGGAACGGCAACCACCAACTGCGCCAAGGTCGACGCCAGCAAGAAGCGCATCGTTGCGGGCAACCCCGCAACCAGCTTTCTCTACCTCAAGATCACCACGCCCACCGCCATGCTGGGTGCGGGCTGCGGGAACGAGATGCCGCGCAATGGACCGCCGTACCTGACCGCCGCCCAGCAGATGACGATCCACGACTGGATCATGCAGGGCGCGAACTGAGGAGCGCCGGTTGCCGCCCTGGCGGCGACGATGCCCTTGCCGGCCGACGGGGGCCGGCTGCATATACTCACCCTCGTGAGTGACGACATCATCGGGTGCCGCGTCGAGCCCGGCGCGGGGGGGTTGGGGAAGGACGCTGTCGCAGACGCGCTGACGCGCGGGCTTCAAAGACTGCCGCTGGAAGGCGCGCGCGTTCTGGTGCTGATCCCTGACGGGACGCGAACCTTTCCCGCGGCGCAGATGTTTCGCCAGCTCACCGAGCTGCTGCGGCCGCGCGTCCGCCGCGTCGACTTCATGGTGGCGCTGGGAACGCACCCGCCGCTCTCGCCGGACCGCCTGCTGGCGCTGGTCGGCCTCGACGCCGCGGAGAAGGCCGCCCGCTACGCCGACGTCGGCCTCTTCAACCACGCCTGGAACGATCCGGCGGCGCTCACCACGCTGGGCACCATCAGCGCCGACGAGATCGGCGCCCTCTCGGGCGGCCGGCTGCGCCTGGACGTGGCGGTGCGCCTGAATCGCGCCATCCTCGACTACGATCACTTGATCGTCTGCGGCCCGGTCTTCCCGCACGAAGTGGTGGGGTTCTCCGGCGGCAACAAGTACTTCTTCCCCGGGATCGCCGGCCGCGACATCATCGATTTCACGCACTGGCTGGGGGCGCTGGTCACGTCGTACGCCACCATCGGCACCAAGGACACGGCGGTGCGGCGGGTGATCGACCGCGCCACGAACCTGATCCCGCGCCCGCGCCACGCGATCTGCTCGGTGGTGACGCACCACGGGCTGGTGGGGCTGTTCGTCGGCCCGGTCGAAGCCGCCTGGTCGGCGGCGGCGGATCTCTCCGCCCGCCACCACATGATCTGGACCGATCGCACGTACGACCAGGTCCTGTCGGTGCTGCCGCCCATGTACGACGAGCTGTGGGTGGGCGGCAAAGGGATGTACAAGACCGAGCCCGCCGTCGCCGACGGCGGCGAGGTGATCCTGTACGCGCCCCACCTGCGCGAGGTGTCGGTGGTGCACGGCCGCCTGATCCGCCAGATCGGCTACCACGTGCGCGATTACTTCACCGCGCAGTGGGACCGCTTTCGCGCGCTGCCCTGG
Source organism: Polyangia bacterium (assembly GCA_035544495.1). Taxonomy (GTDB): domain Bacteria; phylum Myxococcota_A; class Polyangia; order Fen-1088; family Fen-1088; genus DATKEU01. Next base: position 1,470 of record DATKEU010000342.1, read on the forward strand.
GGCGTGGTGGCGCACTCGACACACGTCAAGGGCAACGGCACGTACGAAGGCGGCGTCGAGCGGCCGCGCATCAACGTCACGCTGGCCACCGGCATCCCGGCCGACGAGTGCCGATCCCTGAACCTGGGTTATCGCGATCCGGCCACCGTCGACCCGGCCGCGTTCGCTGGCCGCGAGTCGGAGGGCGTGCTGCTGGTCCCGAAAGCCGGGGAGTATCTGTACCGCCCCAAAAATTCCACGGCTCCCCGCGCCTGACGCCCTCGATCCGGCGCGTCGGTTGTGCGAAAACAACCTCGCAGACGCCCGCCCGGGTGCCGCGCAAGGAGAGAACCGTCATGTCTACTCAGAACTCGAGCTTCGGTGTCATCGGTCTGGCCGTCATGGGCCGCAACCTGGCCCTCAACATCGAAGAGCACGGATTTTCCGTCGCCGTGTGGAACCTGGAGGCGCCGGCCACCGAGACGTTTCTGGCCGAGAACAAGGGCAAGAAGCTGACCGGGACGAAGAGCCTCGCCGAGCTGGTGGGAGCCCTGGAGCGACCGCGTCGCATCCTGATGATGATCATGGCCGGCAAGCCGGTCGATCAGGTCCTGGGTCAGCTGAAGCCCATCCTGGCGCCGGGTGACGTGGTCATCGACGGTGGCAACACGCACTTCGAGGAGACCCGCCGGCGCGAGGAGGAGATGCGCAAGGCCGGCTTCCACTTCGTCGGCATGGGCGTCTCGGGCGGCGAGGAAGGGGCGCGCCGCGGCCCGTCTCTGATGCCCGGCGGAACCAACGAATCGTGGCAGGCGCTGCGACCCGTGCTGGAGGCGATCGCCGCCAAGACCGACTCCGGCCCCTGCGTCACGCACGTCGGGCCCGACGGGGCCGGCCACTACGTCAAGATGGTGCACAACGGGATCGAGTACGGCGACATGCAGCTCATCGCCGAGGCGTACGATCTGATGGCGCGCGGCCTGGGCATGTCGGCGCCCGAGATCGGCGCCGTGTTCGCGCGCTGGAACCAGGGGCCGCTGTCATCGTTCCTGATCGAGATCACCGCCACCATCCTCGCCGTGAAGGATCCGGCGACGGGCCACCCGCTGGTCGATCAGGTGCTGGACAAGGCGGGCCAGAAAGGGAC
>DATKEU010000343.1:0-4375 GCA_035544495.1 Polyangia bacterium
GAAAAGGCCGCGGCGCCCGCGCCGGCCCCTCCGGCTAAGGTGTCGGAGGCCGAGGCGCTGAAGGCGCGCGATGACCTGCCCCCGGAACGGCGCGCCCTGCTGCTGGTCGACGGCCAGGAGCGCTGGGTCGACGCGGCGGCCATCGCGTCGGCGGGCTACACGCTGGTCGATCTGCGCGACGACTGGACGCCGTTCATCTTCGCCGAGCAGATGACGCCCGACGGACAGCCGCTGCCCAACCGGTACCGGCGCATCTACATCGGCCTCGCCAACGATCAGCTCGACAACGACGGCGAGCCGCTGCCGCCCGGCGAGAAGAATTACCTGGAGCTCTACGGCATCCCCCCGTCGCTCTCGGTGCTGCGGGCGCGCTTCGTCGGCGACGCGGAGCACCCCTGTCACGACCAGCAGAGCGCCGACGTGCTGGACGCGGTCGAGACGGTCTCCTACGTGGCGCCCAAGGACATCAAGCGCGAGGAGCGGCGCCTGGCCCGTCTGCGCCAGGAGCTGGAGCTCGCGCGTCGCAAGGCGCACGTCAAGACGCTGGACGCCCTGGCGGCCAAGCGCCCCGAGCTGGCCATGAAGGTGAAGTTCGTGGCCAAGCGCGCCGCGGAGAAGCCGGCCATGGCGGCGGTGGAGAAGCGACTCGCCTGCGAGGGCCTGCTGACGCCGAAGAGCAAGCACCAGGTCGGCGTCTATGACGATGCCATGCGCCTGGCGGTGCGGCGCTTTCAGCAGAAGCACATGATCTACGAGGCCAACTTCCTGCGCCGCCAGACGGTGGACGCGCTGGCGCGGCCGCTGGTCGACAATGATTACGACGCCCTTCTGCGCGCGCTGCGCGAGCGGGTGATCTCGGCGGCTGGCATCCTCGAGGACGGGTCGGCCACCTCGGCGAAGTTCGGCGTGCGCGATCTCGTCGACGAGTACACGAAGACGGCCAAGGAGCAGCTGGGCCTCGGCGACGCGCAGAGCGCGCTGGCCTTCTTCCAGCGCCACGGCGCCGACGAGTTCCGCACGCTGCAGGTGGCGGTGAAGCTGCCGCCCCGCCCGGAGTACTACGGCGACGCCATGGACCTGTCGATCGTCGTCGACCGCGGCGACGTCTGGTACGACCTTCCGTTCGACGAGAAGGGGAACTTCAAGCCGCAAGCGCGCAAGAAGTACCCCAGCCTGACGCTGTTCCTGAACGCCGACGGCAAGAAATTTCCGCTGGCCCGCTGGCGCACCACCATCGGCGGCTGGCGCGCCGAGCAGGCCTCCGACGGGTACGAGTACTTCCGCTACAAGATGTCCGACGTCGGCCCGCGCATCATCAAGCAGGTGGTGTCGGGGCCGGTCTGGATCCCGCCCGCGTCCACGCCCATCCGCACGCTGATCAAGGGAAAGCCGGTCAACAAGAAGTGGATGAAGGTCGTGAACTACGAGGAGTTCGGGCCCGGCTTTTACTCGGCGTACGGGCTCATCGCCGGTTACTTCGTCATCCCCGGCCAGAACGGACACAACGACTTCGACAACGGCGTGCGCGCGCACGGCTCGGCGGACTATCTGTCGATCTACAGCGCCAACGGCTACTCGCACGGCTGTCACCGGCTGCCGAACCACATCGCCATCCGGCTCTATTCGTTCATCTTGAAGCACCGGCACGTGAAGGTGGGCGGCGACCAGCCGATGAACTTCTCGCGCCAGTTCCTGGCCGGCGACACCGTGTTCGAGATTCGCGTCCCCTCGCGCGGCTACGCGTACTATCTGGATCCGCCGCTGCCGGTGAACGTTCTCGAGGGCGAGATCAAGGGCGAGCTCAAGAAGCCGCTTCTGGGTTACGTCCCCAAGCCGTGGGTGAAGTACCCGGGCCCGCCGCCGCCGGCGCCGGACAGCCCGGAGGCGAAGGCCGGCGGGGGCGGGGTGAACTGACATGCAGCGAACGCGAACAGTGGCCGTTGCGCTGGCCGTGACCTTGAGCGGAGCGCTCGGCGCCTGCGGGCCCTCGCGCGCCGCCGACGGCGCGCCGGCCGCACCGGGCGCGACGTCAGCCGCCACCGACGCGGGCGGCGCGGCCGGCGCGGCCGTCACGGGCGCGCCCGCCGTCGCGTCCACGCCCGACACCGTGCACATCGTGCTGCTGGTGATTCCGTCGACCGCGAATGCGAAGGTGCTGTGGGGCAAGAAGCTGCTCGGCATGATCGAGAAGAAGAAGCCGCTGGTGCTCGCGCGCCCGCGCGACAGCGGGCCGCTGGACGTGGTCGTGCGCGCCGACGGCTTCCTGCCGGTGCAGACCCGTCTTTACACGTTCGCAGACAGCAAGCTGAGCGTGAAGCTGACGCCGCCCGAGGAGCAGAAGACATTGCTCGGCTATCGCGAGCCGCCGCCGCCCGAAGCGCCGCCCGGCGCGGCGCCCGACGGCGGCGCGGCCGGCGCGCCGCCCGCCGAAGCGGCGACCAGCGCGGACGGCGGTGCGCCGCCGTGAGCAGCGGCCGCGCCGCCGCGCGGGCGTCGTTGTCTAGACGCGCGCGCAACCTTGGGCTATCAAAGTGATCGCGGCGCGATGAAGAAGACGCGGGTGACGGTTCTCTTCGACCTGGACGGTGACCCGCCCGCCCAGCAAGACTACAAGAAGCAGCTCGAGTCGGACGACGAGGCCGAATTCGACGTGGCGCGCGCGCTGATCGCCCGCGGCCACCAGGTGCGGCTGCTCGGGTTTCGCGACAGCCTGGACCAGCTGGCGGCGGGCCTGCGCGCCGAACCGTGCGACGTCGTCTTCAACCTGGCCGAACGTTTTCGCGGCCTGTCGGCCCTGGATTACACCGTGGCGGCCGTGCTGGAGATGCTGGGCATCCCGTACACGGGCGCGTCGTCGGAGGGGCTGATGCTCGCGCGCGACAAGGCGCTGACGAAGAAGGTGCTGGCGTATCAGGGCGTCCGCATCCCGCACTTCATGGTCTGCCCGCACAGCGGCGAGGTGCAGCGCCCGAGCGACCTGCGCTTCCCCCTGATCGTCAAGCCGCTGGACGAGGACGCGTCGGTCGGCATCTCGCAGGCGTCGGTGGTGCGCGACGACAATGCGCTCCGCGAGCGGGTGGCGTTCATCCACGATCGCTTCTCGACCGACGCCATCGTCGAGGAGTTCATCGCCGGGCGCGAGCTTTACATCGGCGTCGTCGGCAACGATCCGCCCGTGGCGTTGCCGCCCATCGAGATGGTGTTCGGCAACGAGCCGAACGTCGAGAGCCGCATCGCCACGTTCAAGGCCAAGTGGAGCGTCAAGTACCGCGAGAGCCGCGGCATCCAGAACATGATCGCCCAGGACCTGTCGAAGGACGTGCGGGCGCGCCTGGCCGAGGTGGCGCTGCGCACGTACCAGGCGGCGGGACTGCGCGACTATGGCCGTATCGACGTCCGGCTGGCCCACGACGACGAGATCTACGTCGTCGAGGCCAACCCCAACCCCTACCTGGCCGACGGCGAGGATCTCGCATGGGCGGCGGAGGAGGGCGGGCACGCCTATCCGGAGTTCATCGAGACGATCGCCGACTGGGCGATCACGCGCGCGCGCAAGGCCAAGCCGGCGTGAGAGCGCCGCGGCCGCTCACCGATCAGTCGGCGACCGTCGCCGCGAAGAGGGCGGTCTCGATGGTGTCCGCGCGCCTGAACTGCACGACGATCCGATAGCGGCCGGCCTTGGGACAGGCGTAGGGAAAGGCGATCTCGGGCGGCAGCGCCGCCGCGTGCATTTGATGACCCGCGTGTGGATCGCGACGCTCGCCGCCTTCGACGAGCGACAGCGTGGCCATCGGCACCGACCCGCTCGGGTGGATGTGGGCGAAGACAGAACCGTCGTCCTTCACGAACGCGGCGTGTCCGGCCATCCCCATGTACGGGACGACGTCGGCCGCCGGTGCTCCGTCGGCGCCGTCGACGCGAAAACGGAACCAGGTGGGGCGCCCGGCGCGCAGCGGGGCGCCTGCGTCGCGCAACCAGACCACGCGCGTGCCGTCGGGCAACGTGGCCGTCGAGGCGTCCGCCGCCGACAGCGGCGGGCCGCTGCCGGTGGCGTCGTCGGGGCCGCCGGGCCCGCCCGCGATCGCCGGCAAGGTCAGCGTGGTCGTCGCCGTCTCGGCCAGCCCCGACTCGTGGACCACGTCGGCGAACAGTTGATAGACGCCCGCCGGCAGCGGCGGCAAGCGCTGCTGGAAGCGGCCGGGCTCGGTCGGATTCGGGTGCAGGTGGGCGACGACGTCCAGCGCCGGAAGCCGCAGCACGAAGAGGTGCATGAGGTGTCCGTGATCGGGCAAGAGGTCGTCGAGACGCCGCCCCTTGGCCGGTGATTTCAGCAGCAGCGCCAGCGTCGCGCCGTCGGTGACGGCCTCGAGACCGA
>DATKEU010000344.1:0-4516 GCA_035544495.1 Polyangia bacterium
CTTTTGCCGGGGCCGCGCGTGACGTACGCGGTCTCGGGCGCGGCGCTGGGCGGGGACGGCTACATCTCCGGTGTGGCGGCGACCTCGGCCGCGCTGACGTTCTCCGAGGGGACCAAGGTCGATCTGGCGGCGGGCAGCCGGGCCTGGGTGGTGTCGACGGATGCGCGCGGCGCGCGCGTGCGCCTGGAGGACGGGCGCGCGCACTTCGACGTCGTCCACCGTCCGGGCGCGCGCTGGACGGTCGAGGCCGGGCCGTTCACGGTGCAGGTCACCGGGACGACGTTCGACGTGCGCTGGTCGGGACGGGAGGATCTCTTCGAGGTGCGCTTGCTCGCGGGCGGCGTCACCGTGCGCGGGCCGCTGATCGGCGAGGGCGTGCGCTTGCGCAAGGGCGAGTCGTTTCTGGCGCGCGTGAACCAGGGCCTGGTGCAGATCGCGGGCGCTCCCGCGACAGCCGCGGATTCACCGCGCCCGCCGCCGCCGCCCACGCCGGCGAAGACGCCGGCGGTCGATGCGCCGCCGCCCGCCGCGCCTCCCGCGCCACCGCCGGCTCCGGCGCGGCGGCGCTCGACGACGAAGGTCGCGTGGCGGCAGGGGGGACAGACGCCGCTCAACCTCGGCGCGGCCTGGCGCCAGCGCGTCGCCAGCGGCGACTTTCGCTCGGTGCTGGACGAGGCCGAGGAGCAGGGGATCGACCGCTGTCTGCGCGGGCTGCCGGCGGATCGCCTGTCGACGCTGGCCGACGCCGCCCGCTACGCCGGGCACGCGACGCTGGCGGAGAAGACGTTGCTGGCCGAGCGCGCGCGCTTTCCCGCGTCGCCGGCGGCGAAGGGGGCGGCTTTCTTGCTCGGGCGTCTGGCCGAGGAGACCGCCGGGTCGCCAGAGGTGGCGCTGCGCTGGTACGAGACGTACCTCGCCGAGGCGCCCGCCGGCTCGTTTGCCGGCGAAGCGCTGGGGCGGCGCATGCTGCTCATTCACCGGCGCGACGGAGCGGGCGCGGCGGAGCCGCTGGCGCGGGAGTACCTGCGCCGTTTTCCCGGCGGCGCCTACGCCGGCCAAGCGAGCGGCATCGCCGACGGCGCGCGATGACGGGACCGCGCGCCCGGCGACGCCCGCGCGTGGCGGCGCTGGCCGGCGTTCTCCTGCTCACGGGCGCGGCGCGCGCCTGGGCGGCGTCCGAGGCTCCGCTGATCAATGCTCACGTGCGGGTCATTCGCGCCGAGGGGAGCGATCCCGTCATCCTGGAGATCAGCAACCGCACGCGCGCCGAGCTCCGCGCCGCTGGCCTGGACGCCGCGATCGTCGACTGCGCGGCGGGTGACGCCGGTTGCGCCGAGCCGCGCCTGAACGCCGGCGCGATCCGCGAAGCGGTGGTGAGGACGGCTCGCGCTGGAGAGGACACGGTGACCGAGGTCAAGGTGGCGGCCAGATCACTCTCAGCGCCGCCGCTCGTCCTGCGCTTGATCGTGGGCCCCGACTCGAGCGACCGCGACGACGCCGCCACGCTGGCGGTGCGCGCCGCCGAGCTGGTGCAGTCGGCCCTGCTGCAGGCGCAGGCGGCGGCGTCGTCGACGTCGCCGGCGCCGCTTTCGCCGCCGCCGGTGCCGTCGTTGCCGGAGGCCATCACCTACGACTTCGAGCAGCCGCGCGTGCTCCCGCCCCCCGCCGACGGCACGGGCTGGTTCGTGGGCGGGGGCGGCGCGCTCCTGGCCAGCGCGGACGGGCTCGGGCGGGCGGCCGGCGTGATGTTGCGAGGCGGGTACGCCGGCCTGGGCTGGCCGGGGCTCGGCCTTTCGTTGATGGTGGCGGCGCCGGTCCTGGCGTCCGATCTCCAGTTCCCGGAGGGGCGCGTCGCCGTCAGCCAAGAGCTGGCGGCCGCCCAGGCGTCGTGGCACTTTGCTTTCTCCCCGTCGGCGTTGCAGCCGCGGCTCCGCGCCGGGGTCGGCGTCTACCACATCGGCGCTCGCGGAATTCCCGAGCAGGTGTCGTTCGTCGGGACGACCGCGCAGGCATGGCTGCCGATGGCCAGCGTGGGAGCCGGCGTCGCGATACCGGCGAGCCGCGCTCTCCTGCTGTTCGCCGAGGCCGAAGCGGTGCTGGTCTACCCGTACCCGCAGCTGCTGGTGCTCAGCCAGCGGGTGGGCGGCGGCCTCCCTTCGTTGCTGATCTGTCTGGGCGCCGATTGGATTCTCTGAAAGACGGAAAGACACACTGAAAAATATGTGACGTGATTTCGACGCCGACTGTGGACTACCTCGTCAGAGTGTCCGGGGCGCTCGTCGAGGAGGGGACCATGAATTGCCGTCTCGTGTGTCGTTCGTTGCTCGCCGGCGCCGGCGCCGGCCTGCTGTTCTCCGCGTGCGTCGAGCACACTCTGGCGCCACCGGCACCGGTCATCGATCGCAGCGAGACGCGGGTCACTGTCACCGGCACGCAGAAGCTGGACATCGTCTTCATGATCGACAACTCCGACTCGATGGAGGAGGAGCAGGGCAACCTGATCCGGAACTTCCCGCGCTTCATGACGGCGTTGCAGGCCACCACCCGCGACGTGCCGCTGGACGTCCACATCGGCGTGATCTCCAGCGATCTCGGGGCCGGGCAGGAGGAGATCGTCGGCTGCCACCCCGGCGGGGACGGCGGCGTCTTTCAGCACAAGGCGCTGGGCCAGCACGGGACGTGCACCGCGGTGCCGCGCGGGACGTACATCGCCGCGTCGCCCGCCGGCAACAACTTCGACGGTCCCATCGAAGACGTCTTCTCTTGCATCGCCGAGCTCGGCCGCGGCGGCTGCGGGTTCGAGCACCAGCTGGCGTCGCTGCGCCGGGCCCTGGGTGGCGATCCGAGCGCGCAGATGCCACCGGAGAACGCCGGCTTCCTGCGCCCGGACGCGCGCCTCGGGATCGTGCTGATCACCGACGAGGACGATTGCTCGGCGCCCCCGGACAGCGATCTGTTCACGGGCGCGGGCGACAAGCTGACCGACCGCTACGGTCCGCTGGAGAGCTTCCGCTGCAACGAGTTCGGACACCTGTGCGGGGGCAGTCCGCCGCCCCGGCAGCCCGGCGTCGCGCTCACCGACTGCCAATCCAACGAGACCGCCACCTCCAAGCTGATCTCGGTGGCGTCGTTCAGCGCGTTTCTCAATCAGCTCCGGCCCCGCGCCGGGGACCTGGTGGTCGCCGCGATCACCGGGCCGGCCACGCCGTACGAGACCCGGCTGTCGGCGCCCAACGATCTCAGCGGCGCGGGCGAACGATACGTCCAGATGAAGCCGGCCTGTCAGTCGGCGAACGGAACGGCCGACCCGGCGGTTCGCCTCGGGCAGTTCACGAAGACCTTCGGCGACAGAGGCCTCATGCGCAGCATCTGCGTCGACGACTTTGGCGACATCATGAACGAGATCGCCCAGAACCTGACCCGCCCCGGCACCTCCTGTGTCAGCCGCCGCCTGGTCGACGACGATCCGGTGACGCCGGGCCTGCAGGCCGACTGCGCGGTCACGGTGCGGTCCGTCTCGGGCGAGCCGGGCAACCTCACCACGGTCGTCCCCTCGTGCGATCGCAACGGCCACCGGACGCCCTGCTGGTCGGTGCAGGCCGATCCGGTGAGGTGCCCGGCGCCGGAGTCGCCGCAGTCGCTGGCGGTGTCGATCGACTGGGGCGGTCCAGTGCCCGCGTCACAGATCAGCGTCGAGACCAGCTGCGCGGTCTGTGCGCGCGCTGGCGATCCGGGTTGCGGGCCTTGAAGACGCGCCGGGCGGCCGTTTCCCGTTTCCCGCCGTTTCTGGCCGTCACCCCGTCTTGGCGATCTCCGTCGCGAACAGGCGGGCGTGGGCGTAGATCGACAGCTGCGGGTTGACGCCCAGGCTGGTCGGAAAGATCGACCCGTCGGCTATCCACAGGTTCTCGAGCTCGTGGTGCCGGCCGCGCGCGTTCACCACCGACGTGCGCGCGTCGCCGCCCATGGCGCAGCCGCCCATCTGGTGCGCGGAGAACAGCGTGTGGCGGTTGGGGCCGAACGGCGCCGCGGCGATGCGCCCGAGGTCGCTCTCCGAGCGCACCACCACCGGCGGATCGTGCAGGGTCCAGACCTCGCTGGCGCCCGCCGCCAGCTGCAGGCGCGCCATGTTTTGCAGCGCATCGACCGCCGCCTCGCGGTGGGCATCGCCGAGCGGATACGCGATCCGCACGCGCCCGTCCGCGCCGCAGCCGACGCGCCCACCCTCGTCCGCTTGATGTCCGTCGACGAGCAGCGCGATGGTCGCCTGGGCGAAGGCCAGGCGCTCGGCGATGCGGCGGTGCGTGTCGCCGTAGCCCGGAAACGCCAGCGCCGCCAGCATCGGGTGGATGGGCGCCGTCTCGAGGAAATAGCCCAGCCGATCGCCGCGATCGAAGAAGTGGTGGCACGACACGGACTGGGGCGATCCATAGAACGCCTCGATCGGCTCGGGATAGAACGCCAGCAGCGGCACCGTCGGGTGCAGGAAGGTGCGCCGCCCGACCTGGCCGCTGCC
>DATKEU010000345.1:0-10885 GCA_035544495.1 Polyangia bacterium
CCGACGACAACGGCACCTACGGCGCCGGCAGCCTGGTCGTCAACCGCCCCGGCACGCGCCACGCTGTCCGCAGCGCCCACGGTTGCGTCGTCCTCATCATCTGGGAGCGGCCCGTGGTCTTCGCCGGCGCTTGATCCGGCGGACGCGGGTGCCGGCTGGCGGGCGGCGCTGGCGCTGGATTTTGCGCGGTCCGACGACGGCCGCACGATCCTGGCCGCGCGCCGCCACGTCGGCCCGCTGGCCGTGCAACGCGCGTTTTATCCCGAGGGGCCGCGTACCTGCCACGTCTACGTGCTGCATCCGCCCGGCGGCATCGTCGGCGGCGATCGCCTGCGCGTCGACGTCAGCGTCGCGGCCGGCGCGCACGCGCTGCTGACCACGCCCGCCGCCACCAACGTCTATCGCAGCGCTGGCCCGCGCGCCCGCCAGCGCCAGCACCTGCGCGTCGCCTCCGGCGGGGCGCTGGAATGGCTGCCGCAGGAGACGATCCTCTTCGACGGCGCCGACGTCGAGCTCGGCACGCGCGTCGATCTCGCCGCCGGCGCGCGCCTGGTCGCCCTCGAAACGCTCTGCTTCGGCCTGCCGGCGCGCGCGGAGGCCTTCTTGCGCGGCCGCTGCCGCCAGACGCTGGAGCTGTGGCAGGACGGCCGCCCGCTGCTCTTCGAGCGCGGCTGTTTCGACGGCGCCGCGCCGGTCGCCGCCGCGCGCTGGGGTCTGGGCGGCGCGCCGCTCCTCGGAACGCTGCTCGCCGCGCCCGCCCCGCCGCCCGCGGTGCTGGACGCGCTCCGCGCGCTGGCGGCAGCGCTGCCCGCCGGTGATCTGGGCGCCGCCACCATCGTCGCCGACGGCGCCGCGCTGGTGTGCCGCTATCTCGGCCACAGCGCCGAGCGTTGCGCGGCCTTCCTGCGCGCGGCCTGGGCCCTCCTGCGCCCGGCCGTTCTCGATCGCCCCGCGGCGCCGCCGCGCATCTGGGCCACGTAGACGCAGAGCCAAAGGAACCCGCCATGGAGCTGACCCCTCGCGAGAAAGACAAGCTGCTGCTCTTCACCGCGGCGCTGGTGGCCGAGCGCCGCAAGTCGCGCGGCCTCAAGCTGAACTATCCCGAGGCGGTGGCGTTCATCTCCGCCGCGATCATGGAAGGCGCCCGCGAAGGCCGCACCGTCGCCGATCTGATGAGCGCCGGCGCCGAGCTCCTGGCCGCGGCCGACGTCATGGACGGCGTCGCCGAGATGATCACCGAGGTCCAGGTCGAGGCGACGTTCCCCGACGGCACCAAGCTGGTCACCGTGCACAACCCGATCCGCGGCGCTAAACCCTTCGGCATCGGCGAGGTGCAAACGGCCCCCGGCAGCATCGCCCTCAACGAGCGCCGCCCGACGGTACGCCTCGAGGTCTCGAACACCGGTGACCGCCCGATTCAAGTGGGCTCGCACTATCACTTCTTCGAGACCAACCCGGCGCTGCGCTTCGACCGCGCGCTCGCCCGCGGTTTTCGCCTGGACATCCCGGCCGGCACCGCCGTCCGCTTCGAGCCCGGTCAAACGCGCACCGTCGACCTGGTGGCCTACGTCGGCGCGCGCGTCGTCCTCGGATTCCGCGGCGCCGTCATGGGTCCCCTCGACGGAGGCCGCCCGTGAAGTCGATCGACCGCCGCGCCTACGCCGAGATGTACGGGCCGACGACCGGCGACCGCGTGCGCCTGGGCGACACGGAGCTCTTCATCGAGATCGAACGCGACCACACGATCTACGGCGAAGAGGTGAAGTTCGGCGGCGGCAAGGTGATCCGCGACGGCATGGGCCAGTCGCAGCGCACGAACGACGTCGCCGCCGACGCCGTCATCACCAACGCCGTCATCGTCGACGCGCGCGGGATCGTCAAGGCCGACATCGGCATCAAGGACGGGCGAATCTCGGGCATCGGCAAGGCCGGCAACCCCGACGTGCAGCCGGGTGTCGACATCGTCATCGGCCCCGGCACGGAGATCATCGCCGGCGAGGGTTGCCTGTGCACCGCGGGCGGCATCGACTCGCACATCCATTTCATCTCGCCGCAGCAGTGCGAGGAGGCGCTGACCTCCGGCGTGACGACGATGATCGGCGGCGGCACCGGCCCGGCGGCCGGCACCAACGCCACCACGTGCACGCCCGGCCCCTGGAACATCGCCCGCATGTTGCAGGCCGCCGACGCCATCCCCATGAACCTGGGTTTTCTCGGCAAGGGCAACGCCAGCCGCCCGGACGCGCTGGTCGAGCAGATCGTCGCCGGGACCATCGGCCTCAAGCTGCACGAGGACTGGGGCACGACGCCGGCCGCGATCGACTGCTGCCTCTCCGTCGCCGATCAGTTCGACGTGCAGGTGGCCATTCACACCGACACGCTGAACGAATCCGGCTTCGTCGAGGACACATTGGCGGCGTTCAAGGGGCGCGCCATCCACACGTACCACACCGAAGGCGCGGGCGGCGGCCACGCGCCCGACATCATCAAGGCCTGCGGCGTGCCGCACGTCCTGCCGTCGTCGACCAACCCGACGCGTCCCTACACCGTCAACACCATCGACGAGCACCTGGACATGCTGATGGTCTGCCACCATCTGGACCCTGGCATTCCCGAGGACGTCGCCTTCGCCGAATCGCGCATCCGCCGCGAGACCATCGCCGCCGAGGACATCCTGCACGACCTCGGCGCCTTCAGCATGCTCTCCAGCGATTCGCAGGCCATGGGGCGCGTCGGCGAGGTGATCACGCGGACCTGGCAGACCGCGCACAAGATGAAGCAGCAGCGCGGCTCCCTGCCCGAGGACGCCGCCGCCGGCGGGCGCCACGACAACTTCCGCGTCAAGCGCTACGTCGCGAAGTACACCATCAACCCCGCCATCACCCACGGCATCTCGCACGAGGTGGGCTCGATCAGCGTCGGGAAGATGGCTGACATCGTGCTGTGGCGGCCGGCCTTCTTCGGCGCCAAGCCGGCGCTGATCATCAAGGGCGGCTTGATCGCGTCAGCGCCCATGGGCGATCCCAACGCGTCGATCCCCACGCCGCAGCCCGTGCACTACCGCCCGATGTTCGGCTCGCTGGGCGGCGCCCGCCACGCCACCTCGGTCACGTTCGTCTCGCGCGCGGCGCTGGAGGACGGGGTCGGCGAGCGCCTGGGATTGCGCAAGCGCCTCGAGGTGGTGCGCGGCACGCGCGCCATCGGCAAGCGCGACCTGGTCCTGAACGACGCCCTGCCGGTGATGGAGGTCGACCCGCAGACGTACGAGGTGCGCGCCGACGGCCAGCTCCTCACCTGCGCCCCCGCCAGCGTGTTGCCGCTGGCGCAACGTTACTTTCTGTTCTGAGGCCGAGGAGCCAATCATGTTGCGCGTGAACGAAGTGATCGGCCCCGGCGAGCGTGGCACGGGCGCGCCGTCGGGGACCGTGACGCTGACCTTCCATGACCGGAGGCGCAGCCGCCTGCTGGCAGCGCTGGATGACGGGCGCGAGCTGGCGCTGATGCTGCCGCGCGGGTCGGTGTTGCGCGACGGCGATCGCCTGCGCGCCAGCGATGGCGCGGTCGTCACCGTGCGCGCGGCGGACGAGAGCCTGTCGGTGGCGCGCGCGCCTGACCCGCGCCTGCTCGCCCGGGCGGCGTATCACCTCGGCAACCGCCACGTGCCCGTGCAGGTCGGCGACGGCCTCCTGGCTTACCTGCACGATCATGTCCTCGACGACATGGTGCGCGGCCTGGGCCTCTCCGTCGAGGCGCGCGTCGCCCCTTTCGAGCCCGAGGCGGGCGCGTTCCACGGCGGCGCCCACCACCACGACACCGATCCCGACCACGACGACCATCACCACGACGACCACGACCACCACGACCCCGGCCACGGAGGCACGCATCACCACTAGCGCGACAGCCGCCGCCGAGCCCATCGCCTTCGCCGACGCGGCCCTGCTGCGCCTGCTGCAGCTCTGCTCGCCGGCGCTGCCGATCGGCGCCTTCGCCTACTCGCAAGCGCTGGAGCCGGCGGTGGCCGCCGGCTGGGTGCGCGACGAGGCCACCGCCGCCGACTGGATCGCCGGCCTCCTCGACGGCTGCGTGGCCACACTGGATCTGCCCATCCTCCAGCGCCTGTATCATTCGTTCCGCGACGGCGGCGGCGCCGCCACGACCTGGACCGCGCTGCTCTTCGCCGCGCGCCCCTCCGCCGAGCTGCAGGCCGAGGAGCGCCACCTCGGCGCCGCGCTGGCGCGCGTGCTCTGTCGCCTGGACATCGCCGAGGCGGCGGTCTGGGCCGCGCGCCCCGATCTCACCTACGCCGCGATGTTCGCGCTCGCCGCCGCCCGCTGGCAGATCCCGGTCCGCGCCGCGCTCGGCGGCTACGCCTTCGTCTGGTGCGAGATGCAGGTCAGCGCCGCCGTGCGCCTGGTCCCGCTGGGCCAGAGCGCCGGCCAGCGCGTGCTCTCGTCGCTGGCCGCCGCCATCCCCGCCGCCGTGGCGCGCGCGTCCTCTCTGGCCGACGACGACATCGGCGCCGCCGCGCCCTCGCACGCCATCGCAAGCGCGCTGCACGAGACGCAGTACTCGCGCCTCTTCCGATCCTGAGACGACAACCAGGGAGCATTCCGATGAACGACGCCGACGCCGCCCACTCTGATCAACGACCCGGCACTCAAGTCCCGTCACCCCTGCGCCTGGGCGTGGCCGGGCCCGTCGGCTCGGGCAAGACCGCGCTCGTCGACGCGCTCTGCAAGCGCCTGCGCGACGAGTTCCGCATCGCCGTCGTCACCAACGACATCTACACGAAGGAAGACGCTCAGTTCCTGATCCGCAGCGGCGCCCTGTCCGAGGAGCGCATCGTCGGCGTCGAGACCGGCGGCTGCCCGCACACCGCCATCCGCGAGGACGCCTCCATCAACCTGGCCGCCGTCGACGAGATGATCCGCCGCTTTCCCGACGTCCAGCTGGTCGTCATCGAGAGCGGCGGCGACAACCTGGCCGCCACCTTCAGCCCCGAGCTGGCCGACCTGTGCATCTACGTCATCGACGTCGCCGCGGGCGACAAGATCCCGCGCAAGGGCGGCCCCGGGATCACCAAGTCCGACCTCCTGGTGATCAACAAGATCGATCTCGCGCCCGCGGTCGGCGCCTCGCTGGAGGTGATGGATCGCGACGCCCGCAAGATGCGCGGCGACCGCCCCTTCGTCTTCACGAACCTGAAGACGCGCGAGGGCATCGAGCCGATCGCCGACTTCGTCGTCAAGCGCGGGCTTCTACGAGTGTGAGCGCTCGCTCCAGCCGTGTCCGGGCGGCGCCTGCGGCACGCTGAAGACGTCGCGCAGCTTCGGGTAGCGCGTCTTCGGCAGGTCGACGTCGTGCAAGCCGACGCGCAGCGAGACCGACTGGCCGTCGCCCCAGGGCCACCACAGCCCGAAGGCGCCCGGCTTGCCCGCTTCGCCGTTCCACAGCAGCAGCTGCCCCGAGCGGACGCCGCCATACTGATCGGCCAGCGCGCGCGGCCCCGGCGGCGCGCCAACGATCGCCGCGCTGTCGAACACCGACTTGAAGAGACTGTCGCACGCCGCGCGCGCCCGCTGCTTGTCGGCCGTCGTGATGGTCGACATCACGCTTTGAAAGCGCCGATCGTAACCCCACTCTTGGCTCGGCCACGCGCCTCGCAACGCCGCCAGGCCGGCAAAGACCTGCTCCCACGCACCTTCGACACTCGCCATCTCGTCCATCGTACGCCAACGGCGCAGAGGCACAAGACCCCGCGAGGGTCTCTGCTCGGCGCTCAGCCGCCTCGCTTCTTGTCTCCCGCTTTGTCCCCGGCCTTGTCTCCCGGCTTGTCGCTCGCCTTGCTCCCGCCGCCGGCCTTGCTCCCGGCCTTGCCGGGCTTTTCCGCCGGCGGCAGTGTCGTGTAGATGAACTCGACCACCTGATCACCCTTGACCATCGTCTGTCCGTACTTGGCGTCGAACTCGGCGCTGGGCCGAGCGGTCTTGATCTCGTCCAGGGACTTCTTGGCGGCCGCCAGCTTGGCCACGCGGTCGCTGACCTTCCCCAGCATCTCGCGATATGTGACGAGGTCGGCCTTGGTCGAGAGCGGTCCGTGCCCGGGGATGATCTTGGTGGCGTCGTCGCACACCGTCAGCACCTGGTCGATGGCGGCGATGAAACCGGGGAACCGGCCGCCGTTCTTCGCGTCGACCAGCGGGTAGGACATGGGGATGAAGACGTCGCCCATGTGCACGACGTTCGCCTTCTTGAAGTGCACCACGGCGTCCCCGTCGGTGTGCGCGGGCGGGACGTGAAAGACGTGCACCTCGTCCCCGTTCAGGTGCAGCGTCACGTCCTCGGCGAACGTCACCACGGGCAGACCCGCGGGCGGCGTGGCGGGCACGTCTATGCGATGGCCCATGAAATCGACGAACTGATCGACGCTCAGGCGCTTGCGGACGTTGTCGTGTGCGATGATCACGGCGCCCGCGGCCGCCATGGCCGTGTTGTTGCCCGTGTGGTCGGCGTGCCAGTGCGTGTTGACCAGGAACCGCAGCGGCTTCTTCGACAGCGCCGCCAGCGCCGCCTTCAGCTTGGCGGTCATGGGCGCGATCTCGTCGTCGATGATGAAGACGCCGTCGTCGCCCACCGACACGCCGACGTTGCCGCCGGCAAAGCCGTTCTCGCCCTCGATCATCGACACGCCGCCGGCGACCGGGACCGTCTTCAACGTCACCTTGGCGGGGTCGCCCATCTGGGCCCGCGCCGTTGTCGTCGCCGTCGTCGCCAGCCCGCACGCGAGCATCACAAACGAAAATTGCCTGGCCAGATTCTTCATGGCCAGGCAGATAGCTCGAAAGCCTCGACCGGTCAACGGCGGTCGTCGTCGTCATCGCGCGCTTCGCGCGCGACCGCTACGCTTCGATTGCCGTGCAGCTGTTCGTGACCATGCCGCCGCCCCCGCCGAACTGGGTCAGCTGCAAGCCGGCGGCGCGCAACACCGTCAGCAAGACGATGCTGGAGTTCTCACCCTTCGAGGCGTAGTGGACGCCCGGGTACTTCAAGAACCCACCGCCCTTGCCGGCCACCACGATCGGATAGTCGGTCAGGCTGTGCGCCCTGCCGTCGGCGGTGTCGCTGCTGGCGTAGATGACCGTGTTGTCCAGGGCATTGCCGGCGCCCTCCGGCACCTTCTTGATCGCCTGCAGCAGCGACGAGAAACACTGCATGGTGAACACCGTCGACGCGTGCACCAGCGGCTGGGCGCCCGCCTCGTCGTGGGTCATGCTGTGATGTCCCTCGCTGGCCATGGTCTGCCAGAACATCGTGAAAGCCGTGCTTCCGCTGTACATCATCGAGAAGACGCGCGTCTGATCGCAGGCGAAGGCCATGGCGATGAGATCGCTCATGGCCTGGGTCTTCTCCGCCAGCATCTCGTTGCCATTCTGGTCGGGGTTGTCGCTGATGGTGCCGGCCATCGGTGGCTTGCACATCGCCGGCAGCACCGTGTCGTTCTGCAGCCGGTTTTCGAGCTCGCGGATGTTCGCCGTGTGCTCGTCCAGGCGCTGCTTGTCGAAGGTGCTGACCCGCGTGCTCAGCTTGCTGATGTCCACGGCCACGGCGTCCAGTACGCTGCGCCGGAGCTTCTTGGTCACGTCGGTGACCGGCATGCCGCCTGGCGCGCTGAACCCCATCCCGAACAGCCGGTTGAAGACCGAGATCGCCGAGTAATCGGCCGGGTTCGGCATGTCGGGCCCGTTGTGCGAGAGGTGCTGCAGCGTCGTCCCCTCTTTGATGTTCACGCGGGTCGAGATCCCCACCTCCAGCGACTTCAAACCCTTGCCCGTGTACAGCTTGGCGGCGGCCACCTGGTCGACGCTGGGCGCGCTGAACGTCGACCGGAACGGCGCGCCGGCCGCCGCCTGCACGACCATCGGCGAGCCCGAGAGGATGCCGACGGTGCCGGCATGGTGGCCTTGCGGGTTGCCGGTCATGACGTTGGTCCCGGACACCACCGAGACGTAATCCTTCACGGGGGTGAGAGGCATCAGCTCCGGGCTGAGCGGGTAATTCGGACCTGTCGCCGTGGGGTCCCAGCGGTCCAGCTTTGCCCCGTTGCCCCAGAAGAAGATCCCCAGCCGTCGCGGCAGCGCGGTCCCGTCGGCGTGGGCGGTGCCGTTGGCGTTGAACATCGCTTCCAGCGCCGGCAGGCCGATGGAAACGCCAGCGCCTCCCAGCACGCCGCGCAGAACCGTTCGTCGCTTCATCTTCAACGTCGACATTTCCGCTCCTTTTTCAACTTCTCGCCGGGACGTGCGCTCACTGGGGCTTGGCCGCGTAGACGAAGGCGGGGTTCGCGAGCATTCCCTGGATCAGCGACTGGAACTGGTAGCCGCTGTCCGAGAACGCCTTCTGCAGCTGAGTCACCGCCGGCGCCTCGCCCATCGTCTCCACGTGCCCGACCACGTAGCGGAACATGTTGGACGCGACGCAGTTCGCGCTGTTCGGGTGATTTCGCACGGCGGCCGCCAGATCCATCGGGCCCATGAAGTTCACGCCGTCCAGCGAACCGCTGGCATCGATCGGCTTGCCGTTCTCCATCGTTCGCTGCGCGCCGATGCCGTCGAAGTTCTCCAGGCCCAGGCCCACCGGATCGATGAAGGCGTGGCAGGTGGCGCAGACCGCGTCGCTGCGATGCTGGGTCAGGCGGTCACGCGTGGTGCCGGCGGCCATCTCCGGGAAGGCAGGGACGCCCTGGGGCGGCGGCGACGGCACCTGCTGGCACAGCACCATCTCGCGGATGAACTTGCCGCGCCGGGTGGGCGAGCTGCGCGTCGATTGCGAGTTGATCGACAGGAAGCTGGCCTGCGCCAGCACGCCGGCGCGCAGGCTGGAGGCCGGCTGCGTGACGGGCACGAACCCGGTGCCGGTGACGGTGCCGGCCGGCAATCCGTAGAGGCTGGCCAGCTCGGCGTTCACGAAGGTCGAGCGCGAATCGAAGATGTCGCGGAAGTCGCCCTTGCGCCCGAACGCCAGGTCGGTGAGGAAGGCGAGCGTCTCGCCGCGCATCGACGCTCCCAGCGTCCCGGTCTTGACCTGCGGGAACACAGTCGGCAGCTGGGGCAGGTTGTCGAGATCGCCCAGGCGATAGAACTCGGTGAAGAACGTCTTCATGGCCGAGGCCGCCCGCGGCGACGCCAGCAGGCGCTGCGCCTGCGCGGTCAGCCCGTCCGCCTTCGTCAGCTGGTGCGCGTCCGCGGCGTCCAGCAACTGATCGTCGGGCGTCGTGTTCCAGAGGAAGTACGACAGCCGCGTCGCCAGCTGGTAATCATCGAACGGAACCTTGCCGTTGGCGCTGGTGGGCGCCATCTCCAGCCGGTAGATGAAGTACGGAGACTGCAGAAGGCCCATCACCGCGTACTGCAAGCCCTCGAAGAAGTCGCCGAGCGTGGTCTGCGCGCCGTTGGCGACGGCGGTATAGCGAGTCACCTCATCGGTGGTCAGCGGGCGGCGCCAGGCGCGCCGGCCGAACTTGCTGATGAATTGAGACGTGCAGGCGTCGTCGGTCACGCCGGCCGGCGTGCAACCGACCAGCGCGGCGCGCCCGGTGGCCGCGCTGCCAAGGGCGTTCGTCGCGACCTGCATCGACGCCGCCTCCAGCTGCTCGACGAACTGCGCCGACAGCTGCACGCGCGCGGCGCCGATCGAGGCGAAGCCGCTCAGCGGCGTGTCGGATTCGAACTGCGTGGTGACGGTCATGTTGCCGCCGAACAGATCCGCCAGCGTGTTGGTCAGCTGCGGGATCGTCAGGCGCCGGAGGCTGCCCTGCTCGGGGACGTAGTCGGCGGGGGCTTGCACGTTCGGAGGGCCCGGCATCTGGGTCGGATTGCCAACCGGCGCCGACCCCGTCGTCATCGTCGGCCCGATGTTCCCCGAGCAACCGGAGAATGCGGTCGCGGTGCCAGCCGTGGCGCCAGCCATCGCGGCCAGCATCACCAGCGCGCGACGCGCCATCGGCGACGTCGTTCCTCGATTTGCCGAACGATCGATCATGGAGACCTCCAACTAGCTGGCACTGGCGAACGACCGGCTCTCCGGTCGGAATCGAATCGCGAACACGAACCAAAAGTCTGCCGGCGCGCACTGAACATCCGCCCAGGCCGAGGCGCGGATATGACAAGGACCCAAGCTTACCGCGCCCGGTTACCACACCAGCACGCAAAAAATGGCCGCTCGAGGCAATCATTCGTCCCGTCGCCGTTTCATCTATATGGTTGGACGCACACGGACGATCCGACGGGCGCGAAATGACGTTGACGGCTCGGCGCTGCGACCTAGCTTGAAATGGAACCAGAGCCTAGCTCGGGCGTATTGAGGGGACCTGTTCAATGTTGCTGGAAATCATCGCTCAAACGCCTTCGCGGCTGATCGTCGGGGCGCTGGCGGGGGCCGCCGTCGCCATCCTGCTGGCGGCCGTGCTGGGCTGGCACGCCTTGCGGCGGCTGCTC
This sequence comes from Polyangia bacterium, assembly GCA_035544495.1. Classification (GTDB taxonomy): domain Bacteria; phylum Myxococcota_A; class Polyangia; order Fen-1088; family Fen-1088; genus DATKEU01. Next base: position 10,494 of record DATKEU010000345.1, read on the forward strand.
GATGTCCCGCGCGTCCCGCGTCCGCTCTCGATGTATGTCGTGTTGACCGCGCTGTGGACCGCGGTGGCGGGGGTCTCGGGCGCGGCGGTGACCATGGCGCTGCTGCTCCGCGACCATCGGCCGGTCGAGGCGCCCACTCGTTTGGCCGAGCTGCGTTGCCAGGCGATTGGCCCCGATCGGGTGCAGATCGAGCTGCGCCCGGCGATGGCGGGAAAGACCGCGAGCGCGGCCGAGCCGGAGCGCTACGAGGTCCCCGGCGATGCCTGCCTGGTTTCGGTGGTGCTGGTCGACCTGCGTCCGCAGCTCGGCTTTCTGGGACCGACGCACCTGCTGCGCATCGGCGGCATCGGTTCGCCGGCCAGCGCGCGCGAGCGGCCATCGGTGAATCCAAG
>DATKEU010000346.1:0-6122 GCA_035544495.1 Polyangia bacterium
CGATCGTCGTCGCGTCGCCCGCCAGCGTCCACAGATCGCCGCCGTCCGGCGCGCGCTGCAGGCGGAAGCGCGGACCGGCGGCGCCGCGCGGGTGAAAGAAGAGCAGCGAGCAGTCCGGGCGCGGCACGATCTGCTCGTCGAAGCCGGCATCGCGCAGGCGCGCACACTGCGCGTTGAGCGCGCGCTCGACGGCGGCGTGGCGGGAGAGGACCCGCTCGTAGATCGGCGCGGCGTGCGCGCTGACGGCGGGATGGCGCGGATCCAGGACGACCAGACCCTCGTCGGCGAACAGCGTGGCCATGACGCCGGCGAACGCGCCGGCGAGCGAACGCCCGGGCCGGTAGTGCGCGCGCAGGAGGGCCAGCACCTCGGTGGCGGCGTCACCGGCCGGCAGCGCCTCGCCGAGCGCGTCCAGCAGCGCCGCCACTTCGTCGCCGAGCGCGCGGTGCGCGATCGACACCCGCCCGTCATCCGAGCGATCGCCGCCGTCGGTCCGCAGCGACAGCGTCACGGGCGCGCCGTCGGTCCCGGCGACGGTGCAGCCGGCGATCTCGGCGAAGTCGTGATCCTCCGTCTGCAACCAGAACAGCGGCACGCAGGGGACGCCCGATTCGGCGGCGATCGCCCGCGCCACCGCGACGGCCGAGGCCGCCTTGTAGAAGCTGTAGAGCGGGCCCAGGAACAGACCCACCTGCTGCCCGGTGGCCACCACCGCGCAGCCGCCGCCGGCCAGCAGCTCGACGTGGCGGCGCCGGGCCGCGCTGTCCGGCAGGCGCGCGTCTTGCTCGCGCAGCGCCGCGATCAGGCCGGGCGCCGCCGCGCGCTTGGCCGCCGCGCGCGCCGCCGCCACGCGCGTGGCGCCGTCGCGGAACTCGGCCGGGATGAAGGCGCGCGCCGCCGGCTCGCCTGCCAGGTAGGAGCTGGAGAATGCACGGCGCACGAGGCTTCCCAAATATATACTCCCCCGCGGCCCGGCTCGCGGGTCAGGTGTGGCAATCAAATGCACAGCAGTTCACGGACGTCGCCGCGCGCGCGGGCGCGGGGTTTCTGGTCGGTGGTCGATTACTCGCCGGCGTTCGGGTTCTGGGCGCTGGTGATGGCGATGACGTTGCTGGCCGATCGCCCGGCTAGGGCCGCCGGCCCGCCGCCCCAGCCGAACGCGGCGCAGATCCAGCTCGGGCTGCAGAAGCTGGGCGTCGTGGGCAGCGCCCTCTACGTCGCCGCCCACCCCGACGACGAGAACACGACGCTGCTGGCGTCGCTGGGCAACGGCGCGCTGCTGCGCACGGCCTATCTGTCCGCCACGCGCGGCGACGGCGGACAGAACCTGATCGGCGCCGAGAAAGGGCCCGCGCTGGGGCTGATCCGCACGCAGGAGCTGCTGGCCGCGCGCCGCATCGACGGGGCCGAGCAGTTCTTCACCCGGGCGCGCGACTTCGGCTTCTCGAAGAGCCCCGACGAGACGCTGCGCATCTGGGGGCGCGACGCCATCCTGGCCGACATGGTGGCGGTGATCCGGCGCTTTCGCCCGGACGTGATCATCACGCGCTTTTCGCCTGGCCCCGCCGACACGCACGGCCACCACACGGCCTCGGCGATGCTGGCGCTGAAGGCGTTTCGCGCCGCCGCCGATCCGAAGTTCCACCCCGAGCAGCTGACCGGCGGCGTGACACCGTGGCAGGCGCGGCGGATCCTGTGGAACCGATCGCCGTGGAGCATTCACCCCGGCGAGGATCTCTCGGGCTTCCAGAAGGTCGACATCGGCGGCTACCAGCCGCTGCTCGGCGTGTCGTTCGGCGAGATGGCGGCCGAGAGCCGCTCGATGCACAAGAGTCAGGGGTTCGGCGTGGCCAGCTCGCGCGGGCCCGAGCTCGAGTACTTCAAGCTTCTCGACGAAGCGCCGGGGTCGTCGGGTGGCGCGGCCGCCGACAGCAACGGTGGCGCCGGCGGCGTCAGCGCCATCCTGGGCGGCGTCGACACGACCTGGGCGCGCTTCAAGGGGACGGCGCGCCTGCGCGGCCTCGTCGAGAAGGCGGCGCAGAAGTTCGCGCCCGCGGCCCCGCACGCCAGCATCCCGGCCCTGCTGGAGATCGACGCCGCGCTGGACGCCGTGCCCGATGCCGGCTGGCGCGCGCAGAAGAAGAAGGAGGTGCGCGATCTGATCGTCGCCTGCGCCGGCCTTTACGCCGACGCCACCGCCGCCGATTTTCGCGCCGCCCCCGGCAGCGACGTCGAGATCACCGCCAGCGCGATCAACCGGTCGCCGTTTCCGATCACGCTGCGCGAGGTGCGCTGGCCGGCGGGGCGCGCGGCCGCTGCCGTTGCCGTGGCGAAGCCGCTGAAACCGTCATTCGAGGCGAAGCAGGCGATCCACTTGCCCGACGATCTGCCGCCCAGCACGCCGTACTGGCTGGAGGCGCCGCCCGAGCCCGGCCTTTACCCCGTCGCCGACGCGCGCCTCATCGGCGCGCCGGAGCAGCCGGCGCCCCTGCGCGTCGGGTTCGTTTTTCACCTTGGCGATCGCGACATCACGATCGAACGCGCGGTCAGCTTCAAGTGGACCGATCCGGTGATGGGCGAGCGCTATCGCCCCCTGGAGATCGTCCCCGCGGTGTCGGTCCGCCCGGACAGCGACGTGCTGATGTTCCCCGACGGCGCCGCCCACCCGCTGACCGTGTTGCTGACGGCGGGCGCGGCCAACGTCTCGGGGACCGTGCGCCCGTCGGCGCCGGCCGGCTGGGTGGTGGAGCCGCCGTCGGCGCCGTTTTCGCTGGCCGCCAAGGGCGCCGACACCAGCGTCAGCTTTCGCGTCCGCCCGGCACCCGGCGCCGCCGCGACGGCGGCCACGCTGAAGATCGTCGCCGAGGCGGGCGGCCGCGGGTTCGCCCGCGGCGTTGTCCGCATCGAGCACGCGCACATCCCGACGCAGGCGCTGCTGATCGACGCCGACGTGCGCCTGGTGCCGCTGCCCCTGCTGACCGCCGGCACGCGCATCGGTTACATCCCGGGCCCCGGCGACGAGGTGCCCGCCAGCCTGCGCCAGGTCGGGTACGACGTGACGATGCTGGGCGACGACGCGCTGGCCGCCGGCCCGGCGGCGCTGGCGCGCTTCGACGCGATCGTCGTCGGCGTGCGCGCCTACAACACCAGCGATCGCCTGCGCGCCGCTCACGCCGCGCTGATGAGCTATGTCGAGGCGGGCGGCGTGCTGGTGGTCCAGTACAACACCAACAACCGCATCGCCCCTCTGTCCGTCCCCGTCGGCCCCTTCCCGTTCGAGATCGGCCGCGAGCGTGTCACCGACGAGGAGGCGGCCGTGACCTTCACCAGGCCGGAGCACCCGGCGCTGACGTCGCCGAACCCGATCAGTGCCCGCGACTTCGAGGGCTGGGTGCAGGAGCGGGGCCTCTACTTCGCGGAGCACTGGGACCCGCATTACGAGACGGTGCTGTCGATGCACGATCCGGGCGAAAAGCCGCTCGAGGGCGCGCTGCTCTGGGCGCGCCACGGGAAGGGCACGTTCGTCTACACGGGTCTGGCGTTCTTCCGCCAGCTGCCCGACGGCGTCCCGGGCGCGTTCCGCCTGTTCGCGAACCTCCTCGGCGGAGGACACGCCGCGCATGCCCGCTGACAGCCCGCCCCCGGCCGACAGCACCGCCGGGCGCGCCGAGCTGCGCGATGCCCCGCCGTTCGCGAGCTGGCCGCTCATCTACGCTTTCGTGGTCGGCGCGCTGGCCGTCGAGATCCTCGTCTTCGCCGCCCTCACGGCGGCCTATCGGCCATGAGCGCGCTCGACTGGGCGGTGCTGTTCGGCACGCTGGGCGCGATCATCGGTTACGGCGTCTGGAAGACGCGGGGCGCGCGCGACGCCGCCACGTACCTGCACGGCGGCTACCAGCAGAGATGGCACACCATCGGGCTGTCGGTGATGGCCACGCAGGCCAGCGCCATCACGTTCCTCTCGACGCCCGGGCAGGCCTACCAGGACGGCATGCGCTTCGTGCAGTTTTACTTTGGCCTGCCGATCGCCATGGTGGTGCTGTCGGCGGTGTTCGTGCCGCGCTTTTACGGCATGCGCGTCCTCACCGCGTACGAGTACCTGGAAGGCCGCTTCGATCTGAAGACGCGGCGGCTGGCGGCGCTCCTGTTTCTCTTGCAGCGCGGGCTGTCGGCCGGGATCACCATCTACGCGCCGGCCATCATCCTGTCGACGATGCTGGGCTGGCCGCTGCGGCTGACCTGCCTGGCCATGGGCGGACTGGTGGTGGCGTACACCGTCGGCGGCGGCACGCGCGCCGTCAGCCAGACGCAGAAGCACCAGATGGTGGTGATGCTTGCGGGGATGCTGGTGGCCTTCGCCGTCATCGTGCGCTCGCTGCCGCCCGATCTCGGGTTCGGTCACGCCCTGCATCTGGCCGGCACCCTCGGTCGGATGAACCTCATCGACTATTCGACCGACCCGAACAACCGCTACACGCTGTGGTCGGGGCTGGGCGGCGGCTTCTTCCTGGCGCTGGCCTACTTCGGCACCGATCAATCGCAGGTGCAGCGCTATCTGACGGCGCGCTCGATCACCGAGAGCCGCCTGGGCCTGCTGTTCAACGGCCTGTTCAAGGTGCCGATGCAGGCCTTGATCCTCCTCGTCGGAGTGATGGTGGTGGTGTTCCACCAGTTCAACCGGCCACCGCTGTTCTTCAACCAGGCCGAGCTCGCCCGCGCGCGCGCGGTACCGGCCGCGGCGGCGGCGCTCGACGCCACCGAGGCGGCGTACCGGGCGGCCTGGGCGCGCCAGGCGGCGGACGTGCGGAGCCTCGTCGACGCTCTGAACGGCGCGCGCGATCCAGAGGCCATCGCCGCCGCCGACCAGCGGGTGCGCGCCGCCCAGGGCGAGACCGACGCCCTGCGCGCGCGGGCCCGGGGCATCATAGCCGGCGCCGTCCCGCGCGCCGCGACCAAGGACGCCGACTACGTCTTCATCAGCTTCGTCATGCAGAACCTCCCGCGCGGCCTCGTGGGCCTGTTGCTGGCGGTGATCATCTGCGCCGCGCTGTCGTCGACGGCCAGCGAGCTGTCCGCGCTGGGGTCGTGCTCGATCGTGGACTTCTATCGGCGCAGCATCCGGCCGGGGCTGCCCGACGCGCATTACGTGTCGGCGGGGCGCGTGGCGATGGTGGTGTGGGGCGCGCTGGCGGTCTCGTTCGCCCTCTTCGCCGCTCAGCTCGACAACCTGATCCAGGCGGTCAACATCCTGGGCTCCCTGTTCTACGGCACGATCCTGGGCATGTTCCTGGTGGCGTTCTTCGCGCGACGGGTGCGCGCCACGGCGGTGTTCGTGGCGGCGCTGCTGTCCGAGGCGATCGTCGTCGCCGTGTTCGCGTTTACTGGCGTCGGCTTCCTCTGGTACAACGTCATCGGTTGCGCCGCCGTCCTGCTGCTGTCCTCGCTCCTTGATCTCCTGATCGGTGGCGAGCGCCCAGTGGCGGCCGTTCAATCGTGACACCCTCACCGCAAAGGAGTCGGTCAATGAGAATGCAACTTCCGCGCTGTCTGGCGCTCGTGTTCGTCGTGTCAACCATCGCCATCGGCAGCCATGCTCGCGCCGCGGCTGGCTCGTTCCAGGAAGACTGGCTCGGCCAGCTGGGCTCGGTCGAGAAGAAGCTGATGTCGCTCGAAGAAGCGACGCCACCCAACAAGATGTCGTGGCGACCAGACAAGGGCATCCGCTCGTTCTCGGAGGTTTATCTGCACGCCGCCTACGGCAACTATGGCTTTCTGAAGTCCATGGGCTTCGATCCGCCCGCCGACGCCGGCTTCGGCGCGGACGCGGGCAAGTGGGACAAGCAGACGGTCGACAAGGAACAGATCAAGAAGATCATGGAGAAGTCGTTCGAGCACGTGCGCGCGACGGTGAAAGCGCTGTCGGACGCCGACGTCGACAAGAAGGTCAAAATGTTCGGCAAGTTCGAGATGACCGAGCGCGCGGCGCTGCTGATGCTGCTCGGCCACCTGAACGAGCACATGGGCCAGCTGGTCGCCTATGCCCGCATGAACAAGATCGTCCCGCCCTGGAGCAAGACAGGCGCGTAGTGTCGCTCGCTGCGCTCGCTGCGTGGGAGGGCTGG
>DATKEU010000347.1:0-4621 GCA_035544495.1 Polyangia bacterium
TCGTAGTTCTGCTTGGCGGTCAGCGAGTAGGTGACCGGCTTCGTCGCGTCCTCCGTCGACGCGCACGCGCCCGCGGCCAGCGCCAGCGCGATGGCCAGCGCGACGGGCCGCCAGGGACGGCGCCGCGAGGTAGATCGAGACAGACGGAGCATGAAGGAATTATGGTACGTAACCGGGACCCGCCCGTCCACCAGCTCTCCCCTCTCCATGAGACGACTGTCTACCATGTTCACCCGGCCTTCGACCGTGACGCTTGCGCTGGGGATGCTCGCCGCCAGCGGGTGCGCGGGCTCGTCGGGCGGCGTGCGCATGGCGACGGCGCCGGGTTACGACGCCGCCCAGAGCGCCGCGCCGGCGGCGGTCGTCGCCGGCGCCAGCGCCACGCTGGCCGGCGCGCGCTGCCAGTCGGGCCGCTGCGTCTGCCGCAATCGCAATGCGCCGATCAAGCCCGAAGAGCCGCCGCCCGCCGACGGCCAGAAGCGCTTCGAGGTGCGCCTGGCCGCCGAGGGGGGCAGCGCGACGCTGGACATCGCCGGTGTCGGCCGCTTCGACGCCGGCGACACCGAAGCCTGCTTCTATGTCGATCTGGCGGCCGGCGACGCCCACGACGTCACGCTGCTGGCGAAGGAAGGACGCAAGGAGGGCGGCGTCGGCCCGTCGCTGGCCATCGCCGAATACGGGCCGAAGGGGCCATACTGGTACGACGTGATCGAGGTGCACTGCGACGGTCCCGGCGGCAAATGCACGCGCGACGCCGCCGACGCCTGGGCGGCGACGCTGCGATCGCGCAAACGCGGCCGCCTGGATCCGTGCGGCTCGGCCGTGGTGAGCCACCTCGGCTGGGACACCACGGGCGGCGCCGGTCTGCGCGACGCCGGCCTCTTCCGCGATTTCACCGTGAAGTTCACGATGGAAGTGAAAAAATTCGCCACGCAGTTCGCCCCCGGCTCCACGGAATGCGTGCCCAAATGATCGTTCCAATCGGTGGTGTGCTCCGGATGAGCGTCTCAAGCGGCAGCCTGCCGGCGGGCTTCGCCCGCCCGAGGGCGGTGAGCGGGAGGTTCGGAACCCTCCCAGGGTTCCAAGGATGAAGATCCATTTGATCGGCGTCGCCGGGACCGGCATGGCGCCGCTGGCGGGGCTGCTGAAGGCCGCCGGCCACGACGTGCGCGGCTCAGACGAGCACGTCTATCCGCCCATGTCGACGCAGCTGGCCGAGCAGGGGATCCCGGTCTTCGAAGGCTACCGGCCCCAGAATCTCGACTGGCAGCCCGATCGCGTCGTCGTGGGCAACATCTGCCGCAAGGATCACGTCGAAGTGCTGGCCGCGCAGGAGCGGCAAATCCCGCTCGAATCGTTCCCGTCGCTGCTCGCCGATTTATTTTTGCGCGACAAGCACTCCGTCGTCATCGCCGGCACGCACGGCAAGACCACGACCTCGTCCCTGGTGGCGCACATCCTGACCGACGCTGGCCGCGATCCGTCGTTCCTGATCGGCGGCGTGCCGCTGAACTTCCGCTCGTCGTGGCGCCTGGGCGCGGGTGCCGAGTTCGTCATCGAGGGCGACGAGTACGACACGGCGTTCTTCGACAAGGGCTCCAAGTTCCTGCACTACCGCCCGCGCACCGCCGTCCTGACGTCGGTCGAGTTCGACCACGCCGACATCTTTCGCGACGAGGAGGCGGTCAAGGCCGCCTTTCGCAAGTTCGTGGCGCTGATTCCCGAGGACGGCCACCTGCTGGTGTGCGCGGCCTCGCCCGGCGCGCTGGAGGTGGCGCGCGCCGCCCGCTGCCAGGTGCTGACCTACGGCCGCCCCGGCTCCGGCGCCGACTGGATCTTCGAGGTGGCCAGCCGCGGTCCGGGCGGCCGCACCGTCCTGGACGTCGCCCGTCGCGGCGAGCGCCTCGGCCGCCTCGAGACCATCCTCCCCGGCATCTACAACCACGAGAACCTGATCGGCGCCGCCGCCGCCGCGTCGCTGGTGGGGGTCGACTTTGGCGCCGTGGCGCGCGCCTCGCGCCGCTTCCTGGGCGTGCGCCGCCGCCAGGAGGTGCGCGGCGTCGCCGCCGGCGTCACCGTCATCGACGACTTCGCCCACCACCCGACCGCGATCCGGGAGACCGCGCTGGCGCTGAAGGGCCGCTACGGGCCCGGCAAACTGATCATCGCATTCGAGCCGCGCTCGGCTACCAGCCGGCGCTCGGTGTTCCAGACCGAGTTCGCCGACGCGCTCGCCGTCGCCGACGAGGTGGTCCTGGCCCCGCTCTACGCGCCGGAGAAGGTCCCGCCCGACGAGCGGCTGGACGTCGAGCGCCTGGCGGGCGATCTGCGCCGCAACGACATCCCCGCCCGCCTGGTCGCCACCGTCGAGCAAACCGTCACCCACCTGGCCGAGCGCGCCGTCCCCGGCGACACCGTCGTCATCATGACCTCCGGCGACTACGGCGGCCTGCACGACAAGCTCCTGCGCCGCCTCGGCGATCCGGTGATGCCGGCGCGCGCCGAGCACAAGGCGAAGATCGCCAACCTGCTCGATCGGCTGGGTATCGCCCACCCGGTGCTGGATCAGTTCTGGCCGAGCTATCTCGTCATCCCCGGCGAGGAGGAGGGCGGCCCGCTGGTCGGCTGCGTGGCGCTGGAGGTCGTCGACGAGGTGGCGCTGCTGCGCATGCTGGCCGTCGTCCCCGAGCGCCGCCGCGAAGGGCTGGGCTTCCTCCTGGTCGAGACCGCCACCGAACGCGCGCGCACCCTTGGCGTGCGGCGGCTGTTCCTGGTCACCGACGGCGCGCAGGGCTACTTCGGCGAGAAGCTGGGCTTTCGCGCCATCGACCGCAAGGACGTCGATCCGGCCATCGCCACCACCGCCGAATACCTGCTGGCCCGCTCCCGCACGGCGACCTGGATGCGCAAGGATCTGGTGTGATGGGGAGCGCCGATCCGCTGGATCCCGTCCGCGCCACCGCCATCGCCGTCGCCATCGCCAAGGAAGCCGCGCAGATCCTGCTGGCCGGGTGGGGGACGCGCCCGTCGGTGGGTTTCAAGTCAGAGGACATCAACCTCGTCACCGAGTACGACCGCCGCTCGGAGGCGCTGATCGTGCAGCGCCTGGCGGCGGCCTTCCCCGGCGATCGCATCGTGGCCGAGGAGGGGTCGCAGATCGACGGCCAGCCCGGCAGCGGCCGCGTCTGGTACATCGACCCGCTGGACGGGACGACCAACTTCGCCCACGGATTTCCGCTGTTTTCGGTGTCGATGGGTCTTGTACAAGATGGCCGACCCGTGCTGGGCGTGGTCGAGGCGCCCGCCGTCGGCTGGTCGTTCGCGGGCTCGGTGATGGCCGGAGGCGCGTCGTGGAACGGGCGCCCCATCGCGCCGTCGCAGGTGGACCGGCTGGGCAGCGGGCTGCTGGTCACGGGTTTTCCATACGCGCGCAACCCGGTGCAGACCAACCTGCCGGAGTGGACCGCGTTCACCGCCGCCGCGCAGGGGACGCGGCGGCTGGGATCGGCGGCGCTGGACCTGTGCTTCGTTGCGTGCGGCTGGCTGGACGGCTACTGGGAGCGGGCGCTGCACCCGTGGGACCTGGTCGGGGGCGCCGCCATCGTGCTGGCGGCGGGCGGCCAGGTCAGCGACCTCGACGGCACGCCGTTCAACGGCGAGACCGGCCGGGTTCTGGCCAGCAACGGCCTCATCCACGACCAGATGATGCGCATCCTGGCCGGCGTTGCGCGCCGCAATTCGTCGCCCTGGCCCTGATCCATGATTGGCGCGATGGCGGCGGCGGCGATCATCGCGGGAGGGCGGGGGACGCGGATGGGCGGCCAGGTGAAGGGGCGGCTGGTCGTCGGCGGGCATTGCATCGTCGAGCGGCAGCTCGAGGCGCTGCGAGCGGTGTTCGATTCGTTGATCATCGTCGCCAACGATCCCGAACCATGGCGCGACACGGGCGTCGCCGTCGTCGGCGATCGCTGGCCGGACGCGGGGCCGCTGGCGGGGATCGAAGCCGCGCTGGCGCACTTCGCCGCGGCCGGCGCGAAGACCGTCGTGTGCGTCGGCGGGGACATGCCGTGGCTGCGGCCGGCGTTGCTCCGCCTGCTGCGCGACGCGCCCCCCGAGGCTGCCGCCGTGGTGCCGCGCGCCGGTGGCCAGCCCCAGCCGCTGCTGGCCCGCTATGCCGTGCGCTTGCAGCCGATCATCGCCGCTCGGCTGGCGGGCGGCCGGCGCGCCGTGCACCGGCTGTTCGACGAGGTCGACGTGACCTGGCTGGACGAGGCGGCGTTGCGCACCGTCGATCCGGCGCTGGATTCCTTGCGCGACGTGAACACGCCGGCCGATCTCGACCGGGCGCGCGCGCCGGACGCGCGATGAGCGCTGGGCCCGGGCCGCCGTCGGGGCGGGCGCTGGCCGGCGCCGGGCTGATTGCCCTCGGCGCGGGGTGGTCGTTCTTCGCCGCGACGACCTTCATCGGCGACGACCATCTCTTTCTCACGTTTGCGCGCCTGGTCGGCAATCCCCTGGTGGCCTTCGTGTCGGATCAGCATGGTGGCGAGTACTACCGCCCCGTGCCCATGGCCCTCTGGTGGCTGCTGGCGCGCGCCGATGACGGCGCGGCGTGGCCGTT
>DATKEU010000348.1:0-2851 GCA_035544495.1 Polyangia bacterium
TGGTCTCGCACATCCAGTACGCGTTCGCCGCCCGCCTGGCGACGGCCGATCGCGCGGCGAACACCGCCGCCGAGTTCCTGGCCCTGACTGGGCGGGTCTCGTCGATCAACGACTCGTTCGCGCTGCTCGGCCGGGTGACCAGCGACGACGTCCGGCGCGTGGCCCGCGCGTATTTCTTGCCGGCGAACCGCACGGTCGTCGTGCTCGACACCAAATGAACGGAGCCGGGCGTGCGTTCTCGGTGCTGGCGCTGGCGGTGGCGGGTCTCGCGATGACGGCGAAGGCGGCGCGCGGAGCGCCGAAGACGATCGCCCTGCCGTCGGCGGGCAACCCGCTGGTGGCGGTGCGCGTGGTCTTTCGCGTGGGCGCCGTCGACGATCCCGCCGGCAAGGAAGGGCTGGCGGCGCTGACCGCCGAGATGGTCGGGCACGGCGGATCGCGGGCGCGGACGTACGCCGAGGTGCTGGACGCCCTGTACCCGCTGGCGGCCCGCATCCGTGTCTACGCCGACAAGGAGACGACGGTCTTCGAGGGGACGGTCCACCGCGACAACCTGGACGCCTTCGCCGATCTGCTGGCCGCGCAGGTGCTGACGCCGCGCCTGGCGGAGGACGATTTCGCGCGCAACCGGCAGGACGCGCTGGACGCCATCAGCAAGACGCTGCGCGGGAACGCCGACGAGGATCTGGGCAAGCAGGCGATGGCGTCGCTGCTTTTCGCCGGCCACCCTTACGGTTATCCGTCGGCCGGGACGGTGGCCGGCCTGCAGGCCATCACGCTCGACGACGTGAAGAGGTTCTTCGCCACGCACTATGCGCGCGATCGCTTGCTGGTGGGCGTGGCCGGGGGCTTTCCGGACGGATTCGCGGCCAGGTTCGCCCGCCGGTTCGCCGCGCTGCCGGCCCACGCGCCGCCGCTGACTTCGTTGCCACGCCCGCGGGCGCTGGCGGGCAATCAGGTCTTGATCGTCGCCAAGGAGGCGCGCGCCAGCGCCATCTCCGTCGGCGCCGCCATCGACGTCACGCGCGCCGATCCCGACTTCTACCCGCTGACGGTGGCGCGTTCGTATCTGGGCGAGCACCGGACGTTCAGCGGCCTCTTGATGAACGAGCTGCGGGGCGCGCGCGGTTTGAACTACGGCGACTACGCCTACGTCGAGAACTTCATCCAGGAGGGCTGGTCGACGTTTCCGCTGGCGAACATCCCGCGCCGGCAGCAGCACTTCGAGATCTGGGTGCGGCCGGTGGCGCCCCAGAACACCGTGTTCGCGCTGCGCGCGGCGCTCTATGAAACCGACAAGCTGATCCGCGACGGCATCCCCGCCGATCGGTTCGCGGCGACGAAGACGTTCTTGATGAACTACGCCAATCTGTGGACGCAGGACGTGTCGCGGCGCCTCGGCTACGCCATCGACGCCGCGATCTACGGGCGGGACCTGGTGCGCGAGCTGCAGGCGCGCTTGCCGAAGATCACCAAGGCCGACGTCGACCGCGCCGTCCGCAAGCACCTGCGCCTGTCGAACCTGGCGATCGCCATCGTGGCCCAGGACGCGGCGGCGCTGCGCGCGCAGCTGGCGTCGGGCAAACCGTCGCCGATCACGTACGACACCGAGGGGACGCCGGCGGAGGTGCTGGCGGCGGATCGCGAGATCGAGACCTTTCCGCTGCGGATCGCCGCCGACGCGGTCCGCGTGGTGCCCGTCGAGCAGATGTTCGAACGCTAGCGGCAATGCTAGCGGTCGACGCTGGCGATCATCGGCTGGGAATCGAGGACGATCGCCCCCGGCTCCAGGCGGAAGCCGGCGGCGCGCAGCGCGGGTAGCCAGGGCGAGCGGAGGGCGGGGGTGCCGTCGATGGTCTCCACGCGCAGGTGGCCGGGGCGGCGGCGCGCGGCGCAGAGGCGCAGGCCGCTGGTGCCGGCGGCGATGGCGGCGGGATCGTCGGTGTAAAGCCGCAGCGAGTGGGCGCCGCGATCGACGAAGAAGGCCAGCGCGCCGCCGACCAGCACGATGCGCGCGCCGGCCACCCGCCGGGGCGCCGGCAACTTGCTCGCGCTCGCCGCCGGGGGCGCGGGCCAGGGCAGAAGGGCGCCGTAAGCGTTGGCGGGATCGACGGCGGCCAGCGCCAGCACGGGCGGATCCTCGTCGCCGGGTTCGCGCGCGGCGCGCAGGCGATCGACGGCGCCGGGCAGCGCGAACTGCGCGCCGGTCAGCCCCTCGACGAAGAACCCGCGCCGGATCTTGCCCGCTTCTTCCATCGCGCGCAGCACGGGCAGAAGCGACGCGAAGCCGCCCGCGACGCCGTCGGCGGCCTCGCGGCTGACGACGCCGTGGCGATCCAGCAGCGCCAGCGCCCGCGCGTGGGCGCGCGCGGTGTCGGGCGGCGCCGGCTGCGTCAGCGCCGACACCGCCGACCAGCGCCCGGCCGCCTGCGCCGCCAGCAGGCGCGCGCTCGGCCGCGGGCCGGCCCGGCGCAGGGCCGCCTGCGCGCGCAGCGGCTGGAACGTGTCGTTGGTGACCAGGCCGGCCCACACCAGCTCCCACAAGGCGGCCAGGATCTCGTCGGAGGTGGCGCCGGCGGCCGCGTGCCCGAGCTGCGCGAAGAACGACGCGCCCCGGGCTTGCAGGTGCTCGAGCAGCGCCCGTTGCAGCGGCGGCGCCGTCTCCGGCAGCGCGGCGGTGTCGGCCAGCGCGCGCACCCGATCGCGCCGGTAGAGCGCGACACGCGCCTCGCCGCCGCCGGCGCCGCCGGGCCCGCGCTGCGCGATCCAGACAATCTCGCCGAGAGCGCCGAGCTCATCCAGCGCCGCGGCGCCGAAGCCGTCGACGCGCGCGGGAAGGATCCACTGCTCG
>DATKEU010000349.1:0-2415 GCA_035544495.1 Polyangia bacterium
CGCTCAGAAGAGCGCGCTTGGTCCGGTGTGGTCGCCACAGGGGGATCGCGTGGCGTTCGCGCTCGGGCAGTTCTTTCAGTCAACAACGGGACCCGCGATCGCGGACGTCGCCATCATGCGGTCCGACGGCACGGCTCTTCAGATCCTCACGGATGGTTCGGGAAACTACGCCTTTCCCAGCTGGTCCCCCGATGGAAGGGATCTCGTCTTCCGCACCTCGGGCAAGGACGCGAAGAACCTGTCGATCGTCAACGTCGAGACGCGCGCAGTGAGAGCCTTGACGACCGGCTCCAACAACGACAATTTCCCGTCGTGGTCGCCCAAGGGCGACAGGATCTCCTTCACGAGCTTTCGAGATGGAGACTACGAGATCTATACCATCAGGCCGGATGGCACGGACTTGCGTCGCCTGACGAATGTATCAGGCAACGATGCTCACAGCACCTGGTCGCCGGATGGCAAATGGATCGCCTTCGCGAGCGCCCGCGGCGGATTCAAGGACGAATCGGTTCTGCATCCCTATAACGCCCAGCCTTACGGCGATATCTACGTCATGCGCGAGGATGGATCGGACGTGCGCCGGCTGACCGACAACCAGTTTGAAGAGGGAACTCCCAACTGGGTCCCGCGGCAGCAGGCCAGGCCATGACGATCAGGAACGCGGTTCTCGACGCCCGTTCTTGGGCGTCTCATCAGGGCGGCAGCACGGCGTAGGGCGTCTCGTTGACCGCGTCCGGATAACGCCAGCCTCCGCCATCGGAGACGATCTCGGCGGCGAACTGGCCACCCGCGCCGCCGCCGGTGATGGTGGCTGCGAACCCGCCGTCGTCCGTCGGGGCGGCGTCCACCGCCTGCCAGTCGTTGCCACTGTCGAAGGGTTTCCACAAGATGCGGACAAGAGCGCCAGCGGCGAGCGGCGTCGCCGGGCGCGCGGTGACGGTCCAGGCGGGGGCGGTCGGATCGCGAGGCTCGATGGTCAGATCCTGCAGCCCCGGTCCGGCGCCGCGCACCTGCTCCAGCCAGCTGTTCGCGTCGGGGAGGTCGGTGACGGCGGGCGCGGGTGGAGCGGCGGCGAGGCTCTGAACAATGGCATCGATGGCGGCGGCGTCCTCGCTCAGTCGGTTTAGCTGGCGCGACCAGTGAAACATCGGCAGGCCGAGCACCGCCATTCGCAGATGGTCGGGGAACGGGGCGATGTGCCGTGTGTCGGCGGCCAGCTCACGGCGCGCGTCGTTGCTGGCGGCGGTCTCCCGTCGGGCGGCGTCGAGGTAATCGGCGCGACCGGTCCTTCGGTAGACGGCCAGCGCAGTGGCGGCGCGCAGCTTGTGTCCGAAGTAGAGGCCCAGATCGGAGAGCGCCTGACACTCGCGGATCACATCGCGCCTCTCGGGGACGGCCGGCGCGGCGCCGGCGGCGGTGGAGCCGGCGCGCGCGATGGCGGCGTCGGTCATCACGATGCGCGCGATCTCGAGGGGCGACAGTCGCGTGGTCGCGCGCCCGCTCACGAGATCGTCCGCCGCCTCGTCGGGCAGCGCGACGGCGAACGAATCCATCGCGCTGTGCGCGGCGCAGCCGCTGCCGGCGGCAACGGTCGGCGCCGGCGAGGCCCAGTAGCCGACGTCGCCGCCGAGCTCCAGCTCGGGCGCGGCGTCGCGCGAGTCGATCCCGCAGGTGTGCGCGGTCTGCATCCAGGGAACGATGTCGCTCGCGGCCTGCACCGCGGTCCACAGCTCATCGGTGCCCACGCGGGCCGCCAGCGCCGCGCGAAAGAATGTCTCCGGTGTCGACGGGTCGTAGCCGAGGCGCCCGAACAGCAGATACGCCAGCTCGTCGCGACGGAACGTCCATTCGGAGAACCGATCGCCGCGGTTGGCGTGGTAATAGTCGCGCGCCGGGAAATAGGCGTGGGGCGGCTCGAGCGAGAACCCGCGCACCATCGGCGACATCGCCAGCGCCTTCACCGTGCGCTGGGTGCGCTGGTAGGACGAGTAACGGAAGATGCGGTGGGTGCCACCGGCCCGTAGCTGAAAGACGAACTGGTACGGGACCGGCGGGGTGAGGAAGCTCTGGTAGCTGTAGCTGCCGGCGGTGGCGAAGAGGCCGCCCTGGATCGCGTAGGGCGCGCCCAGCTGTTCGCCGTTGAACTTGGCCTCGACTATGGTGTCCTCGCCGGCGGCGGCGACGATGCCGAGGATGTCGGGCTTGCTGGCGCCCCAGGTCCGCGTCGCCAGCCCCACGCCGGTTCCGGCTGCGTGAACGCCGGCGACGAACGTGTCCTCGTACCACGAGGCGGGCCTTTCGCTCTCGCCGATGCGAAACCCCAGTCGCCAAAGACCGGGCACGCGCCGCGCCAGGTCCTCGGCTGCCTCACGGGTGTACGTCTTCAGGTCGGCCTCGCTGGCCAGCATCGGGTCG
>DATKEU010000350.1:0-7998 GCA_035544495.1 Polyangia bacterium
GCTGGCGATAGATGCGCGCGATCTCGGGCAGCGTCAGCTCGCCCTCGCCTTCCTTGCGCCACGAATCGCACATCACGCAGCGGGCGTTGCAGCGGAAGGTCACGATGTACGTCAGCAGGCGCGGCTGATCGCGACGACCGAGACGCGTGCGCGCCACCGACGAGATCAGCTCGCCCGCGCGCCGGACGCCGTCCCGCACGTCGGCGCCGGTCACAGGCCGACCTCCAGCGCCGGCCGCGCGCGCGCCGCCCGCTTGTCGATCGGCCGCGGCGGCGCGAGGGCCGGCGCCCGCCCCGCGATGTGCCGCTCCAGCGCCGCCACGGCCACCTCGTTGCCGTTCACCGCCTCGGGCGCGATGCGCGCGCGCATCGACGGCGCCGCTTCCAGAAAAGCGCCCAGGCGGCGGGCCGTCAGGGCGCCGTGCTCGGCCCACCCCGCCCCGCTGTCGACCAGGAAGTGCGCGTTGACCGCCTGCTCGAAGTTCCGCTCCTCGGGCATCACCAGCATCGGCTTGCCGAGATGAAGCGCCTCGCCGACCAGCTGGTTGCCCGCCGTGCTGACCACCGCCGCGCAGCCGGCCAGATCGTCGATGAACCGCTGCTCGTCGACGGCGAGGAAGCGCAGCGCCCCTTCCGGCGGGCGCTCGCCCAGGCCATAGACGCGCACGGGCCGGCCGCACGCCGCCAGCGCCGCCAGCGTCGACGGCGGCGCGTGGCGCCGGATGTACGCGACGACGTGAGACCCCGCGCTCGGCCGCCGCCCGACGATCTCGGGGCGGATCAGCGTCCCCACCCAGGTCGCCGCCCGGAAGGCCCGCCGCAGCGGCATCCGGTAGAACGACGACACGATGATCGCCTGCTGCCAGTCGTAGAGCGCGCGCACGAAGGGCGCCGCCGCCCGCGCCCGCTGGCGCAGCGCGAACGGCAGCCCCGACAGATCGCTCACCACCAGATAGTGCTGGTGATCGAAGCTGACGAACGGCACGCCCGCCGCGCGGGCCGCCCGCGGCACGACCGGCTCGAAGTCGGCGACGATCAGATCGGGTTTGATCCGATCCAGCACCGGGCGCACCTCGTCCACGTAACCGCCCAGCGCCAGGCGAAACCGGGCCGCCTGACCCACAGTGCGAAAGAGATCGACTCGCCCGGGCCCACTGTACGCAAATTGCAGCCCCGGCACGCGAAAGACGCGCACGTCACTGTCCCGATAGCGCGGGGCCAGCAAGCTGTACGCGCAATCCGACGCGAACAGCGCCACCCGATGGCGATCACGCAGCGCCTCGACCACCACGCGCGCCCGGGTGGCGTGTCCGCGTCCCTCTCCCGACATCGCATAAACGATGGTTGCCACGCCACCAGCGTGAGCCCTGCCGGTGACGCCGGAGCGCCAACTCCGGCACAGTCGCGGGCCAACTCTGTAACGATTGATGACATCGGCCGGAACAGCGTCTTTCAACGCCGCCCGGATCGGCTACCATCTGGCCAGTCGCCGTGACGTCGTTGCTGACGCTGTTCGGAATCGCGCTGCTGGGGACCGTCGTCTGGGTCGTGAGCCCCGAGGCGGCGGCGGCGCTCTATGCCTCGCAACGCCTGTTGTCCCCGCTGGTGATCGGCCTGGTGATCGCCTGCGGGCAGGCGGTGACGCAGGCCGCGCTGTTCGCGTTCGGCGATCTCTTGCGCCGGCGCTGGCCGCGGTTCGATCGCCAGTGCGAGCGCGCGCGCCTGCGCTTTGGCCGTACCCTGCAGCGCGGGGGCGCCCTGCTGGCGGCGTCGAGCGGCCTCGTCGGCCTGCCCCCGGTGTCAGCGCTGGCGGCGCTGGCGCCCGGCCTGGGCCTGCGCGCCGTTCAGGTGCTGCCCCCCATCTTCGTGATGCGCGTGCTCCGCTTCGCGGCCATCGCCGCCCTCGCGGATCGCCTGCGCACCTCGTAGTCGATTCGCCGGCCGAGCTCAGCGATCGAGGGCGATGCGCGCGCCGTCGCGCAGACCGACGGGCGCGTCGGTGATGACGGCGTCGCCCACGTCCAGCCCCTGCGCCACCAGCGCCTCGTCGCCCGCCGCGGGCTCGGCCAGCGTCACGGCGCGCGCCTCGGCCAGTCCGCCCACCGCGACGAAGACGCGCTCGGTGTCGCCGCTGCGGACGATGGCGGCGCGCGGGATGGGAAACACGCCGTCGAAGCGGGCGCGCGCCAGGCGCAGCGGCTGTCCGGCGGTGACCGCCGCGCCCGCCGGCAGCTCGACGACGACGCTGCCCTCGGTCCCGGCGATGTCGGCGCGCCGCCGCTCGCAATCGAGATAGCGCGGCGACCCGACCTGCGGCGGTCCCGAGTCGGCGGCGCTGGACTCGCCGCCCCGCCGCACACCCAGCGCGGCGTTCGACGCCGTCGGGGCCTGACCCGCCACCTCGATTCGACAGAACGCCAATCGCTGCGCCACCGCGACGTCGTCCGACGGCAGCGTGAACTCGCCGCGCAGACGGCCAGGGTTGATCTTCAACACAACCGCGCGCGGCGGAACGCTCTCGCCCACCTTGGCCACGGTCTCGACCACCGTCCCCGCCTCCGACGGCCGGATCACCCGCGGCGCCAGCGCCCGCTCGGCCTCGCTCAGCAGATCGGTCTTGACCGCGATCTTGATCTCCGCCTGGCGCGCGGCGGGCGCGTTGCTGGCCGCCCGCATGCTGTCGCGCATCTGTTCGTAGAACAGAAGACGCGACCGGTGCCGGCTGACGTCCGCCTCGACCAGCATGGCGCCTTGCAGGCGCGCGATGATCTCGCCCGCGGCGAAGATCGACCCCGCCGGCAGGACGTCGACGAGACGCCCGCCCCCCTCGAAGGCCAGCGTCCGCAGCTCGCCGCCGGCGACGCGGCCCGTGCTGTCGAACCAGCGATAGACCGCGGTGGGCCTGGGCGAAAGCACGCGCACGCGCATGACGGCCGCGCCCGCCACGCTGGTGGACCAGAAGTAATACGCGGCCGCCGCCGCCGCCAGCAGCAGCACCATGACCAGCGCGGCGACCTTCGTCCCGCGCGTCGAGCGCGGCGGCTCGGCGGGGGCGCGGAACTGCTGGCGCGCCGACGACGGGGCCTTGGGAGCCGCGGCGCTGGCGGCCGCGTCGGTGGCGGCCGCCGTCTGCTGAAAGGCGGACATCACCACCTCTTCGGGCGCCGGCGGCTGGCGGCGTTCGAAGGGGACCGACGGCGGCGGCGTGACCGCCGACAGCGGGGGCGGCGTCGCCGGACCGGGAAGCGCGGGCGGTCTCTCCGTGGCGCTCGCTGGAGCGGAGCCCGCCTTGGCCGGCCCCGCGCCCGCGATCGGCGGCGGCGTCGCGGGCGCCAGCGGGCGCGCCCGTCCCGGCTTGCCGAGCAGCTCGGCGGTCTGCGGGCCCGCCGCGCTGAAACCCATCAACGTCTCGGCCACCGGAGGCGCCGCGCTGGCTGGCGGGCGGGGCTCGGGGACGGCGGCCGCCCCTCCCCCCTTCGGTTGCAGATCCTCGTCGAGGTGCATCGCCCATTGCGACGGCTCGCGCTTCTGCTCGGGTCCCAGCGGCGGCACCCAGTGGCTGGTCGGCTCGCCGTCGTTGAATTCCTCCAGCGCCGCTGCCGACCGCTGTCGCTCGCCTGCCCCGCCGCGTCCGGCGGTCTCCGGCGCGGGCGCGGGAAACTCGATTCCCTCCGCCGCCCTGTCGTCGAGCTCGCGCCCCCCGACGGTGCGGCCGCCGTTGGCCGACGACCATTCGGCGTCGGCGGTCGTCTCCTCGCCCCCGTCGCCGTCCTTGAACGAGAAATCGCCGTAGGCGGATCCGGCGCCGCGATCCCCGCGGGTCGGCAGCGCCGTCACCTGACTGACCGCTTCGTTGACCAGGTGGCTGACGGACGGCGCGCTCTCGTCGCGCGCCGGCGGCTCGAGATCCAGAAAGCCCAGCTCGCCCAGCTGGCGCGCGAACTCGGCGACGCCCTCCTCGGTCAGCGCCATGCTATAGCTGTCGGCTGCCCAGGCGATGATCTCCTCGACGGACTGACCGTCCATCTGCAGGGCCAGCGCGTACTCGAAGTCGTAGAAGCGAAACTGCGTCCCGCTCGCTGGATCCTGAACGTCGACATAGGCCACCCCTTCGGCTTCGGCGCTGGTGGCGATCAGGTCATTCCGGAACCGGGGACGGAGACCACCCATCGTCGGACCAGCTTACAGGTGGTGCTCTCTCATCGGCAACTTCTGCGGCGGAAACGTCCTTCTGAAAAGGGCGGCCCCCGTCTATAAGTCAGCACCGTGGCCCATCACGGCGCGCGCACGTTCAGCTACCGCAGCGGCGTCCGCGTGCGCGGCACGGTGCTGGCGTGCGATGCCACCGCCGGCAGCGATCTGATTTTTCTGTCGCACGCGCTGGCGCTGGACGCACACGCCGCGCGCATGCTGCGGCGGCCGCGGGCCGGGCGCCGGCACATCCTGACCACCGAGACGACGCTGGCGCTGCTGGGCCGGGCGGGCGCGCGGCTGCGGCCGCACGCGCTGGCGCCGGCGTACGGCCGCCCGTTCGCGCTGGGCGGCATGCGCCTCGAGCTGTTTCCGTCGGGGCATCTGCCCGGCGCCGCCTCCCTGCTGTGCGAGGTCGACGGGCGGCGGATCGTCTACGCCGGGCCGGTGGGCGTCGGGCCGCGACCCGCCGAGCTGCGCCGGGCCGGCGTGCTGTGCGTCGACGGCCGCTTCGGCCAGCCGCGCTTCCAGTTTCCGCCTTACCAGCAGGCGCTCGACGACCTGCGCGAGCACGTCCGCGCCGCCGCCAGCGCCGGGCGCGCGCCGGGGGTGCTGGCGCGCCCCCCCGGCGCGGCTCTGGACGTCGCCGCCCAGCTGGTGTCGGCCGGACTGACGGTGCGGGCGCAGCGGCCGATCATCGCCGCCGCCGCGGCGTACAAGGCCGCCGGGTTGCCGGTGCCACCGCTGGCCCGCTTCGCCGGGCGCCTGGGCGCGGGCGAGGCCCTGGTGTGGACACCCGAACACCGCCAGGCCGGTCAGCTCCGGGCCCTGCCGAACGCCTTCATCTTGCTGGCGTCACCGTCGGCGGTCGATCGGGACATCGTGGATGCCCTGCGGGTCGACGCCGCCGTGCCGCTGTCGGCGGTGGCCGGCTTCGTCGATCTCCTGGCGTTCATCGACGCCACCGGCGCGACCGAGGTGGCCATCCGCCGCGCGACCGACGGCCAGCTGGTCCAGACGCTGGCCGGGCGCGGGATCGACGCCTATCTGGTTGGCCCCCCGCAGCAGATCGCCCTGTTTGGATGAATCGGACAAGAAACGCCGGGCGCGTTGTGCGTTTCGGCGGATATGAGTTAAATACCAGATCGTGTTCAATCTCGGCATGGGCGAGATCACCGTCATCCTGCTTCTGGCGTTGATCTTCCTCGGCCCCAAGAAGCTGCCCGAGTTGGCGTCGGGACTCGGGAAATTTATTCGCGAATTCCGCAAGACCACGGCTGACGTCAAGAACGAGATCCAGCTCGACGACGCCATCCGCAAGCCCTTCGAGGAGCTGCGCGACGCGGTCACGCTGCACCCGGATGAGCTGAAGCGCCGCGACCTCATCAAGCAACAGATGGAGGAGGTGCGCCGGCAGGCCGAAAAGCTGGCCAAGGAAGTCGCCGCGCCGGCCGAGTCGCCCGCCGATCCCGTGTCGCTGAACACGGGCGACGCCACGATCGTCCAGGAGTTGCCGTCGATCCTACCGCCTCCCGCCGCCGGCGAGGCGGCGCCGCCGACGAAGGTCGACCAGCCGATCACGCCCATCTCCGCGGCGCCCGCCGGCACGGTGGCGCGCGGGGGCCAAGTCATCCCAGCACCGGGCCACAACCCCGCGTCCGCAGTCCCGCCCGACGCCCCGCTTGCCGACAGCGGGCGGATCACGACGCGCCCGCCGCTGCCAGCGCCGCGCCGGCGCGTGGTGCCGCCGGTTTCGTCGGCCAGCAAGGGGGACACCACCCAGTCGCTGACCGAGGCCGATCTCCTGACGGGCGCGGCGAGCACGTTTCCGCCGCCGCCGCCCGCGCCAGCCGGCAACACCGTCAAGCAGCCGGGCGGCACCGTACCGCCGCCGGCACCCAGCGGGCCGGCAACCGTCGTCGACGTGAAGAAGAGCACGACCTGAGATCCGATCGGATACGAGCGCCAGCGCGTCCCTAGCCCGCCACAGCACTGCCAGCGAGGAAAGTCACCTGAGCACCGCCGAGCATCAAGAGCCAGAAACGCCCCGTAGCCCGGAGCAGATCAAGGCCGACGCCGCCGAAGGGCGCATGTCGTTCATGGAGCACATCTCCGAGCTGCGCGTGCGCCTGCGCAACTCGGCGATCGTGTTCCTGGTGGTCATGTGCGCCTCGTTCGTCTTCGTGAAAAAGTACTTCGAGTTCCTGACCAAACCGGCGCGCGACGCCTGGGTCATCGCGATGCCGGGCAAAGAGGTCGTCTTCCACTTCCTGTCGCCGACCGAGCCCTTCTGGGTCTACACGAAGCTGGCGATGTACGCGGCTCTGCTTTTCTCCAGCCCCATCATCTTCTGGGAGCTGTGGAAGTTCATCGCGCCGGGGCTGTATCGGAAGGAAAAGAAGATGGCGCTGACGGTGACGCTGGCCACCGCGGCCTGCTTCATCGGCGGCGCGCTGTTCGGCTTCTTCGTGCTCTGCACGCCGGCGCTGGCGTACATGCTCTCTTTCTCCGAGCAGCTCCCCGGCTTCCGCATCGAGGCCACGATCATGATGAACGACGTGGTCGGCTTCATGATGGGCATGCTGCTCGGGTGCGGCGTCGCCTTCGAGTTGCCCGTGGTGCTGGCGGTGCTGGGCTGGATCGGCCTGGTCACGGCGCGCAGCCTGTGGCGGTTCAACAAGTACGCGCTGGTGCTGTCGGCGGTCGTCGGCGGCGTGCTGACCCCCAGCCCCGACGTGCTGTCGCAGGTCTTGATGGCCGGCCCTCTGTTCGGCCTCTACAACTCGTCGATCCTGCTGGTCTGGCTGATCGAGCGCGCCCGCCGCCGGAAGCTGGAAGCCATCGAGCGCGAGACCGGCGCCGAGCTGATCACGCGCGAACCAGGCTGAGCGCGCCGTCAGTCCGTCGCCTCGCGCGGAACGGACAGGCGCGCCCAGACCAGGCCGGCCACGGCGCTGGCCACCAGCCACAGGACCATGGTCCGGCGCAGGCCGCGGGCACGGGTTCGATCCACGGCGGCGTCGAGGCTGTCGTACTCGTCGGTGACGGCCTTGGTGCCAACCTCGACGGACAGCTCGGCCTGGCGCGCGCGCAGGGCGCGCACCTCGGCGCCGTTGATGCCCCGGGCGTAATAGGCGGCGGGCGCCAGGCCGACCAGCACGGACACCGCCAGGCCGACCAGCGCGCGCTTGACCGGGTTCGTGCGGACGCCGCCCCAGCCCGGTGCGCTCCGACGCTCCTCGATGGCGCGCGCCACCTCGCGGGCCGGCTGCAGGCAGCGAATGCATCCCGACGCCTTGGCTCGGTCATAGTTCAGCCCGTGGATCGGGCAGCGGACGATCTCGGGCGCGTCCTTCTTCTTCGCCGCCTCCGCGGACGCCTTGCGCACGGAGGTCTCGATGCGCTCGCCTACTTCCACCAGTTGCATCGCGCTCTGCACGGAAGAGACGCGGTCGAATGTGCCGGAGAGCGAATCGCTGGTGGGCCGCCCGCGGCTGTCGGCCGTCCGCTTCGTCGTCAGGCGCAGCGGCACCCCGGCCGTCTGCAGCTTGCTGACGGCGCCGAGGTCGCGCAGCTCGTCGGCCAGCTTGTGGGCCGCGCCCTCCGCCAGGCGCGAAGCCACCAGGCACGCGCCGCCCGCCAGCCCGTCCGCCACCGCCGGCGCCGGCACGCGATAGCGCGAGGCGATCAGGGTCGCCAGCTTGAGCTGCACGTTGGCGTCGCCGCTCTCGCCGCCCACGATGTAGAGATCGACCAGCCGCGCAGGCTCGGAAGGCGGCGGCGATCCCGGCGGACGGGCGGGCGGCGA
>DATKEU010000351.1:0-3289 GCA_035544495.1 Polyangia bacterium
GAACCGGGCGGCGGCCGCCCGCCGCCGCCGTCCGCGAGCTCTCTCGTGCAAGCGCTCTTCGGCCAGCTGCTGATCGGCGCCATCAACGGCGCCTTCTACGCGATGCTGTCGCTGGGGCTGGCCGTGATCTTCGGCCTGCTCGACATCATCAACTTCGCGCACGGGGCGCAGTACATGCTGGGCGCCTTCGGCGCCTACTTGCTGCTGGAGCACGCCGGCCTCGGCTACTGGGCGGCGCTGGTGATCGTGCCGCTGGTCGTGGGCGCCACCGGCATGATCGTGCAGCGGCTGATGCTGGCCCGGCTGGCCAAGCTGGATCACCTGTACGGGCTGTTGCTGACCTTCGGGATCGCGCTGGCGCTGCAGGGGATCTTCACCAACATCTTCGGCGCCTCCGGCCTGCCGTATCGCCTGCCGCCGGTGTTCGCGGGGGCGTTCGATCTAGGGTTCATGTTCCTGCCGCGCTATCGGCTGTGGGTGATCGGGATGTCGATCGTGATCTGCGGCGGCACCTGGTTCGTCGTCGAGCGCACGAAGCTGGGTTCGTACCTGCGCGCCGCCACCGAGAACCCGACGCTGGTGCAGGCGTTCGGGATCAACGTCCCGGCGATGATCACGCTGACCTACGGATTCGGCGTCGGCCTGGCCGGATTGGCCGGCGTGATGGCGGCGCCTATCTACCAGGTCAGCCCGCTCATGGGCGCGAACCTGATCATCGTCGTCTTCGCGGTGGTGGTGATCGGCGGGATGGGATCGATCGGCGGATCGATCGTCACCGGTTTCGGCCTGGGCATCGTCGAGGGGCTGACCAAGTACCTCTACGCCGAGGCGTCGAACACGGTGATCTTCGTGGTGATGGTGATCGTCCTCCTGGTCAAGCCGCGGGGCCTGTTCGGACGAGAGCGATGAAGCGCCGCCTGCTGGTGATGGCGGCGATCCTGATCGTCGCGCCGCTCGTCGGGTTTTATCCCGTGTTCCTGATGAAGGCGCTTTGCCTGGCGATGTTCGCCTGCGCCTTCAACCTGCTGCTGGGGTTCGGCGGCCTGCTGTCGTTCGGGCACGCGATGTTCCTGGGCACCGCCGGCTACGTGTCCGCCCACGCCGCCAAGGTGTGGGGCTTCCCGCCCGAGGCGGCCATCGTGACCGGCGCGGCGGCGGCGGCGGCGCTGGGGGCGCTGACGGGCGCGCTGGCCATCCGGCGGCAGGGGATCTACTTTGCGATGATCACGCTGGCGCTGGCGCAGATGGCGTACTTCGTCTATCTGCGCGCGCCGTTCACGCACGGCGAGGACGGCATCCAGGCGGTCCCGCGCGGGCGCCTGCTCGGGCTGGTCGATCTCGACAGGACGTGGGCGATGTACGGCCTCGTGCTGGCGCTGTTTCTCGGCGCGCTCTGGCTGGTCCATCGCGTGATTCATTCGCCGTTCGGCCAGGTGCAAAAGGGCATCCGCGAGAACGAGGCGCGCGCCATCTCGCTCGGATACGACGTCGACCGGTACAAGCTGATCTCGTACGTGCTCTCGGCGGCGCTGTCCGGACTGGCCGGCGCAACCAAAGCGATCGTCTTTCAGCTCGCCTCGCTGACGGACGTGCACTGGACCACGTCGGGCGAGGTCGTGCTGATGACGCTGCTCGGCGGCATGGGGACGGAGCTGGGCCCGGTGGTGGGCGCGTTCCTGATCGCCGCCCTCGAGAATTACCTGGCCCCGCTGGGCCAGTGGGTCACCGTCATCACCGGCGCCATCTTCATCAGCTGCGTCCTCGCTTTCCGCGGCGGCGTCGTGGGCGAACTGGGCGCGTGGTGGGCGCGCCGCCGCCTCCCGCGACGGTGAGCGCTGCCTGCGATCGCGCGCCTCGGCGTCTAGTCTGTTCGGGGGACAGATGGCCGCTTCACTTCGAGACAGCGTACGCGCGGGCGCCGGTGCCGGGTTGAGCTTGATCCTGGCTCTCGGTTGCTCGGGCGGCGGCGGCGCGGCGCCCGCGACCGGCACCGGTGGACGCGCGGATGGCGGCGGCGTCGCCGGCAGCGGCGGCGCGCCCGGTTCGGGTGGCGGGGGCGGCATGACCACTGATGGCCACTCTGGCAGTGGCGGCGCGGGAGCCGCGGGAGCCGCGGGCGGCGCCGATGGCGGACTCTCCGGCAGCGGGGGCGCGCCCGGCGCCGGCTCCGGGGGCGCCTCCGATGGCGGCGGTGACGCCCCCGCTGGCGTCGACAGCGGACCCGAGGTCGACCCTGCCTCGTCGCCGTGGACCGGCACCTGGGCGTCGTCGCCGCAGGGCTGCGGCGGCGGCTTCAACGGCCGCACGATGCGCGAGATCGTTCACACCAGCATCGGCGGCAGCGCCGCGCGCGTCCGCATCTCGAACACCTTCAGCGGCGGACAACTGCAGCTCCGCGACGTGCACCTGGCGCAGCGCACGCAGGGCGCGTCGATCGATCCCGCCACCGACAAGGCGCTGACATTCAACGGCCAGCCCGACGTCACCATCCCCGCCGGCATGTACGCCGTCAGCGACGGCGCGCCCTTCACGGTCAAGCCACTCTCCGACGTCGCCGTCAGCTTCTTCGTCATCGCGAACAACGGCGCCACCTGTCACCAGTCGGGGTTCCAGACCAACTACTCCGCCGCGGGCAACGTGGTCGGGGCCGCCACGCTGGCGAACACGGAGAACAACACCAGCTACTTCTTTCTCTCGAACCTGGACGTGCAGAACCCGGCCGCCGAGGGCGCGGTGGTCGCGCTGGGCGCCTCGATCACCGACGGGTACGTCGCGCCGACGGACGCCAACCGGCGCTGGCCGAACGACCTGGCCGTACGCCTCGTGAACGGCAACCGCGTCGTCGGCGTGTTGAACCAGGGCATCAGCGGCGACGGCGCCGACAACGCCATCAGCCGCTTCGCGCGCGACGTCCTGTCGCAGCCCAACGTGAAGTGGGTGATCTTCTCGGACAACACCATCAACGATCTCGGCAACGCCAACCCGCCCGCGCAGACCGAGATCGACCGGATGAAGACCATGATCGACATGGCCCACGCGAAAGGGCTGAAGTTCATCTGCTCGACCCTGACGCCCTTCGCCGGCGCGAACTACTGGTCGCCCGACAAGGAGCCCAAGCGGGCCATGATCATCGACTTCATCAAGAGCGCGGGCAGCGGCTGCGACGGCATCGTCGACCAGGACACCGCCACGCACGATCCGGCCAATCCCAGCCACTATCTGCCCGCGTACAACCAGGGCGACAACCTGCACCCCAACACCGCGGGCTTGCAGGCCATCGCCGACGCCG
>DATKEU010000352.1:0-2835 GCA_035544495.1 Polyangia bacterium
CCGCCGCCCCGGGCGCGCGCGTGGGGCGCGGCCGGGCGCTGGCGGCCAGGACGTCGTCCGACTGGCAGACGTCGCACGACGTTCCGCAGACATCCATCGCCTCACCGAGATAGCGCGTCACCGCCTGGTGCCGGCAGATCCGCGCCTCCGCGAAGCGAAACATCTCGCGCGCCTGCGCGCGCTGGCGCGCCGCCACCGCCGGCTCGACGTCGTCGCCGAAGCGGTCATAGCTCATGACGTCGGCCCACGAGTAGAACAGCACGCAGTCGCTGGGCAGTCCGTCACGGCCGGCCCGGCCGATCTCCTGGTAATAACCCTCCATCGATCGCGGCATGTCGCGGTGGATGACGAAGCGGATGTTCGACTTGTCGATGCCCATGCCGAAGGCCACCGTGGCCACCACGACGTCGGCGTCGTCGCGCCGGAACGCCTCCTGCACGCGGTTGCGCTCGTCGGCCTCCATGCCCGCGTGGTAGCCGACGGCGCGGATGCCGTGCTGGCGCAGAAACTCCGCGGTGCTCTCGACCGACTTGCGCGACAGGCAGTAGACGACGCCGCTTTGCCCGGGCCGTGACGACACCAGGCGCAGCACGGCTTCGCGCACCTGCGGCACCTCGCGCAGATCGCCGTCCGCGCGCCGCTCGCGCGCGCCGCGCCCATCGCCCTTTCCCTTGCAGTAGACGTGAAGGTGCAGGTTGGGGCGAAAGAAACGTCCCCGGAACTGCGCCGGCTGAACCATGGCCAGCTGCTGGATGATGTCGCTGGTCACCGCCGGCGTCGCCGTCGCCGTCAGCGCCAGCACCGGCACCCCGCCGAACCGCCGCTTGAGCCCCGCCAGGTTCCGGTAGGCCGGCCGGAAGTCGTGGCCCCAGTGGCTGATGCAGTGGGCTTCGTCGACGGCGATGAGGCGCAGATCGATGCGCGCCAGCACGTTTCCGACCGACGCCTCGATCCCCTCGGGCGCCGCGTAGCACAGCTCGTACGCGCCGGCCGCCAGATCGGCGACGCGCCGGCGGCGCTCGTCGGGCATCAGGCTGGAGTTGAGATACGTCGCCCGGATGCCGACGTCGTTCATGGCGTCGACCTGGTCCTTCATCAGCGCGATGAGCGGCGACACCACCAGCGTCGTCCCGCCCAGCACGCGCGCCGGGATCTGGTACGTCAGCGACTTGCCGGCGCCCGTGGGCATGATGCCGACGCAGTCGCGTCCGGCCAGCACGGCGCGGATGATCTCCTCCTGCCCGGCGCGGAAGGCGTCATAGCCGAACGTCGTCTTCAGCACGCGCCGGATGTCGTCGTCACCCACCGCCGGCCGGGACGCCGCCAGGGTCAGCTGCACCGCGCGGTCCTTGACCGCCTGCGAGACCTCCTTCAAGGCCGCCAGCGCCTCCGCCGAGAAGATCGCCGGCCGCGCCCGCCACAGCGTGCGCAGGCGCGCCAGCTCGGCGTTGCAGCGCGCACGCAGCGCGGGATCCAGCCGGTCGCCCGCGCGCCACAGCTCCGTCAGCGTGAGCACATCGGCGTCGATGTCGCGGGCGGCCGCATCCTGCGCGGAAGCTCCCGGTGCCGTCGCCTGCTCGGCGCCATGGGCGCCGACGTGCGCTGTCCGGGCAGCGTGTGGGCTGGGGCTCGTCACCCCTGTGTGTTCGGCGCCGTCCACGGACAGTTGTCAGCTCTGCGGCGAGATTGCCAGAGTCGTCCGGCCCTCGCCACCTTCGCCGCCATTCATCTTCGTCGCGGGTGGATGTCGATTGGTTTGGATCTCACGGATTCTCTCCCTGGTATCCGTGTTGCTGCTAACGAAACGAAGACGATCCGAAACGGAGGTCTTGATGTCCCCGCGTCCGATCCGGTTGTTGCCTTCCCTTTCTTCGCCTGGCATCCGCTTCGCCGTCGCGCGCGCTGTTGTCCGCCGCTCAACGCTGTTGCGTGGGCTGGTCATCATCCTTGGCGCGTCGTCCCTGGGCGCCGGATGCGGCAGCCACACGCGCATCTCCGTCGATTCCGGATCCGGGAGCGGCGGCGCCCGCGCCGACGCCGCGCCGGACGTCGCGGCCGACATCGCCGCCGCCGTCGATCACGGCGCGCCGATCTCCGACACGGACGCCCCCACCTCCGTCGACACCGGGCCGAAGTCGTGCGCGACCACGGCCGCCTGCGCCAGCGGCCAGGTCTGTCTGGGTGGCATCTGCCAATCCGATCCCTGCGCGTCGGCCGGGGCCGCCGCCTGCGGCGCCGACAAGACCTGCCGCGCCGCCTGCGTGCCCATCGTCGATCGATGCGCGGGCGTGACCTGCCAGAACAACCAGACCTGCGTCGACGGCACCTGCGTGGCGGGTTGCTTCGTCGTCCCGTGCGCCGGCGTCACCTGCGCCAGCGGCAAGCACTGCGACGCCGGCACCGGCAAGTGCGTCGATCTCACCGCCTGCGATGGCCAGTGCCCGACCGGCACCGCCTGCAACCTCACGTGCGCGGCGCCCAGCGCCTGCGCCGGCGTGAAATGCGCGGCGGGACAGACCTGCGCCGCCGGTCGCTGCCTGGACGATCCGTGCGCGGCCGTGACCTGCGCGCCCGGCAGCGTTTGCAACGGCGGCACCTGCGTCGACACCTGTGCCTGCTCGGGCAGCTGCGGCGCCAACGGTCGCTGCGTCCAGGGCAGCTGCCAGTGCACGCCCAGCTGTCCCGCGGACGGCAGCAAGGCCGGCATGTCCGACGGTTGCAAGGGGACCTGCCCCTGTTCGTCGGGCGCGAAGCTGTACAACGGCGCCTGCTGCAAGCCGCAGTGTCCGACCGACAGCAGCTGCGGCGGCAGCGACGGCTGCGGCGGCACCTGCG
>DATKEU010000353.1:0-3466 GCA_035544495.1 Polyangia bacterium
GTGATCGACGGCCGCCGGCAGCAGGCGCTGCTCTGCCTGGCGCGCGCCGATGGAGTACGGCAGCTGCACGAAGTCCACCGCTTCGGTCTTTACAATCCGTTCCAGTTCGTCGAACGCGCCCGGGTCATAGTGCGTGACGCCGATGCAGCGCACGCGCCCGGCGGCTTTCCAGTCTCGCAGCGTGCCGAGGTGCGTTCGCCAGTCCTGCAGGTTGTGGATCTGCATGAGGTCGATCCGCTCGGGCGCCGGCGGATGCATGCGGCCAATCGACGTCGTCATCTGCTGCTCGCCGCGCGCCTTGCCGGTGGTCCAGACCTTCGTCGCCAGGAACGGGCGGCGCTGGCCCTCGGCGCGCGGACCCAGCGCCGCCAGCAGCTCGCCCACCGTCGCCTCCGCGCGCCCGTACATCGGCGACGAGTCGATGACGCGCCCGCCGGCGTCCAGGAACGCCGCCAGCACCTCCGCCAGCGCCGCGCGCTCGGGCGCGCCCGCGCCCACGTCGAACGTCTGCCAGGTGCCAAGGCCGATCACGGGCAGCGCCTCGCCCGTCTTCGGGATGTTTCGTTTGTGCATGCTGGCGCCTCCCTCCTGTGCGCCGCCGCCCACACGCGGCAGCGCCGCGCCGCCCAGCACAGCGGCGATCCCTTGTACGACGCGGCGACGCGCGGGTCGGCTCACGACGCGCAAAGCCTAACAGAGATCCTTTTGCGGCCCGGGCCGTCTATCCCGGCAAGCCCGGAAACAGGTTCCGGACGGAAACCAGGAGGCTGAGTGATGACGATTCGGGGTGCGCTGACATGTCTGATGGGAATGACGTCGCTGGTGCTGGCCGGGACCGCGTGCGCGGCCTCCGGGCTGCCCGAAGGTGCGCTGGCGCTGCGCGACCGCGCCGAGGCTTACACCCTGGAGGTGCTGGTCGACGGCGTCCCGGTTCCGACCTTTCATCAGAATGGCGAGACCTACGTCCTCGGCCAGCTGGGCCAGCGCTACACGCTGCGCGTCCACAACCGGTCGCCGCGCCGGATCGAGGCGGTGGTCTCGGTCGACGGCCGCGACATCGTCGACGGCAAGTCGGCCGACTATCGCGGCAAGCGGGGCTACCTGGTGCCGGCCTGGGGCCAGGTCGACATCGACGGCTGGCGCCTGTCGCAGTGGCAGGCGGCGGCGTTCCGCTTCTCCGCCGTCGAGGATTCGTACGCGGCGCGCGTGGGCGCCCCGCGCAACGTCGGCGTCATCGGCGCCGCCATCTTCGCCGAGTATGTCGCCCCGCCGCCACCCCCGCCGCCGCCGGTGCTGGAGTTGCCGGCCCCGCGCGCCGAGCGCGAGCGCCGCGACGACGCCGCCGACGCCACGGCCTCGAACGATTCGATCGCGCCGAGCAAGAAAGCGGCCGGCGGCGCGCAGGCGCAGGCGCAGGCGGAGGCGCAACCGGCGGCGTCCGCGTCCGCTCCCGCGCCCATGGGCGAGGCCGCGCCCGCGCCGCCGGTCTCCTCGGCGGCGCACGGCTCGTTCGCGCCGCGCCAGCCCCGCGCGGGCCTCGGCACCGAGTTCGGCGAAGCGGTGAGCTCGCGCATTCGCGAGGTCGCCTTCATCCGCGCCAACCCCACCCGCCCGACGGCGATCCTGGGCGTGCGTTACAACGACCGCGCCGGCCTGATCGCGATGGGCGTCGACGTCGATCGGCTGTCGTGTGGCTATCCCGGCTGCGAGCCGGAGGCGGCCCTGCGCCAGAGCGCGCGGGCCTTCCCCGGCGCCGACCGCCGCTACGCCGCGCCGCCGCCCGGATGGTCGTCCGGCTGCTGCGCCCGCTGATCGGGCGCGCGAATCGGAAAGAGTCGCGGGCCCAGCCGCAATGCTGGGCCCGCCGGCGTTTCGACCAGGACGTCCGCCTCGGCCAGCGTCGCCGCCGCCGACGTCGCCAGGCGCGCGGCCAGCCGCCCGCCGCGAACCGCGCAGCGCAGGACCCCCGCTTCGTCGACGGTCAGCGTGCCGGGGTCCAGCGCCTCCTCCGCGCCGTCGGAGAGCGCCAGCATCACCCGCGCTCCGCCGTCGGTCAGGCGCAGCGCCTGCACCACCAGCGGCGTGTCGTCGACGTCCAGGAAAGCGTATCGCGTCTCGTCCAGGCGCAGGACGTATCGGCCATCGGGCAGTCGATCCAGCCAGCGAAACAGCGCGCGCTTCAGCCCCTCGTGCGCGACCGGCTGCCCTTCGTGGACGAAGCGCCCCTCGCGGTCGATCCGGATCCCGGATCGCCGGAGGTTCTCGAGCCGCAGCTTCTCGACCAGAGCTGCGTCGGTCTCCATGATCGTTGACCGGGTGCTATGCCGGCAGCGCGCGACCGGGCGGTCCGCTGGGGCCGGCGGCCGCGGCCAGGGCCAGGACCACCAGTCGATCCTTGGTACGCAGCTTTTCTTTCTTCAGCTGCGCCCGTTCGACTTGCTCATCCGGGGTCAGGGACAGGTGCCGATCCAACTCTGCCAGCCGTCTCTCGATTTCTCCGTGTCGCTCTTTCAACCGCACCATCTCCACCGCTGGCGAATCCACATCCACCCGGATCTTCTCCATTCGCGACAACCTCCCGATCTGCGGGAAAAACCGCCGATCAATGAAATGGTAGCGCCATTGACCACTGAGGGTCAAACCCGCACACCGACCGACGAAGGCGCCCACGTGGGGCGACACCGGCTGGCGTCTCACGGACACCCCCAACCGATACCGGAACCGTCAATTGCAGAAAATCAGGGCCTGGCAGGAATCTGGCTGCGGCTCGTCACAGGTCGTGTCGTTGGCGCACGCCTCGAAATCCCCGACGGTGGCCTTCTGGCAATCGCTCCCCAGGCCGTCCGGCCCGACGCAGGCGTCCAGGCTGTCGTCCGCGGGGATGGTCGTGCCGTTGCCGCAGTCGATGGCCATGCCGTAGCCGCCGTACTTGGCGGCGCGAAAGTCGCACAGCTTCTTCTTCTCGTCGGCGGTCAGCTCGGCGAGCATCTTCGACGTCGCGACGCCAGAGCTGGTGGGAACGGCGAGCTCGATCGGCGCGTCGGCGCCGATGCCGGCGGCGGCGTCACCGGAAGCGCCGCCGCTGCCGTTGCCGCCCGTGCCCGGCCTGCTTCCACCGCTGCCCGGCGTGCTTCCACCGCTGCCCGGCGCGCCGCCGCCGCCAGCGCCGCCCGAGCCGCCGCCACCACCCTTGCCGCTGCTGCAGCCGGCGGCCAGGACCAGCAACAGGAGAGCGATCGGGCGACCGGCGCGCGTCAGCGGCTCACAACGCATGTCTCCCTGCGACGGTCTCTATCCGGCGATGGTTCCCTCGCCTGGCTAGCTAGCCACGGCCGGTGAACGGCATCTTCGTCGCCATGATCGTCATGAACAGGATGTTCGCGTCGAGCGGCAGGTTCGCCATCGTCCGCACCGCCTGCCCGACGTGCTGCACGTCCATGCGCGGCTCGACCGCCATGCTGCCGTT
>DATKEU010000354.1:0-26887 GCA_035544495.1 Polyangia bacterium
GCGAGCCAAGGTCACCATCATCGGTAACCTGGCGGCCGGCGCCGCTTCGAGCATCTCGTCGCACGTCATCGCCAGCGTACCGGCGACGATTCCCGGACGGCCGGATCTGGAGTTCGAGGGTGACTGGCCCGCCCCCACCACCGTGGACATGCCGGCGCCCTTCATGCTCAGCGTTCCCGACAGCGTCCTCGGGATGACGGCCCAGCTGGCGGTGCTTCCCAGGGCCCCGGACGATCGCAAGCAGGCGCCCTTCTCCGTCACGACCCAGCTGGCGCCGGACATCGTGTTGTCGTTTCCGACGGAGACCATGACCGTGCACGGCCGGCTGCTGTCGCCCATCCTGACTCCGCAGTCCGGTTTTCTGGCCCGCGCCTTCCAGAACGGTCAGCTGATCAGCAACGCCGCCGAGACGCCGATGTTCAGCCTCACCATCCCGGTCAGTGATGTCTCGACGGCGACCGACCAGCCGATCACCGTCGAGCTTGCGCCCATCGACGACAAGTCCGCCCTGCCCCGCTTCACCTCGCACGCCATCATGCTGGGCGCGTACACGGAGCTCGGCGACCTGCGCTTGCCGGCGTGGGGCGATCCCAACGTGTTTCGTTTCGACGTGCGCGGAGAAAGCGTCACCGGCCCCCCCATGAGTGGCGCGGTCGTCACCGTGCGCACCGCGATCGACGGAAGCACCGACGGCTCGGCGGTGTATTCTCGCAGCGGCGTCACCGGCGCCGACGGCTTCGCCGACCTGTCGCTGGTGCCGGGCACCCTGGACGCCCTTCGCTCGTACGACATCACCGTGGTGCCTCCGCCCGATTCCTGGTTCGGCGTCACCTGCATCCGGGCCTTCCCGCTGGCCGCTGGCGGCACGGCGCAGGCACCGGCGCTGGCAAGGAAGGTGGCGTTGCCGGCGCGCGCGGTCGTCAGCGGAACACTGGCCGACGCCGACGGCGCGCCCGCGGCCAACATGTCTATCGTCGCCACTCGCACCGACGCGAGCAACGGAGCCAGCGATCCGTGCGCGTCGGCGGTGGCTGCTCCGGCCAGCGCCACCAGCGATAAGAACGGCCAGTACACCCTGCGGCTGGACCCCGGGACCTATCGCATCGACTATGATCCGACCCCGGACGCGGCCATCCCACGCCTGACCGAGCCGGCGGTGACGGTGAGCGGCGACGCGACCCACGACGTGTCGCTGCCCGCCGCCACCCTGGTCGAAGGGACGCTGGTCGGCGCCGACGGCAACCCTCTGCCGTCGGTGGTCGTCCACCTTTTCCGGGTCGCCTGCGGCGCGGACGCCAACCCGTGCAGCGGCCCGGACCGCGTTCCCCCGTCCTTGCGCGCCGTGGCCCGCAGCGACGCGCGGGGCGCATTTCGGATGGTGGTGCCGCAGGGCATCGACATGTGAACGGCGGAGGCCGCCGTCGGTCGCCCCGGGCAACGTTTTGGCCTACACTGAGCCCACACTGTGAGAGTCGCTTTCGAGGTGCGCCGATGACGAAACGCGCGTGCTCCGGTTTGATCGTCGCTTTCGCGGCCGCTGCCTACGTTGGCTGTGGTCGCAATGAGCTCGACGACGGGTTCCCCGCCACGAACGTCGAGACCGGCGCGGGCGGCTCGACGTCGAAGACCGGGAGCGGCGGCTCCCACGGTACAGGCGGGACCGCGGGAGCTGGAGCCGGTGGCAAGACCCAACCTGGCGGCTCCGCTGGCGGTGCCCAGGGAAGCGGCGGTCGCCCGGGAGCTGCTGGCGCGACCGGCGGCAGCGGCCCCGGGGCGAGCGCGGGCGGCGATGGCGCGCCCGGCGGCAGCGGCCCCGGCGGAGGTGGCCCGGGTGGCTCGAGCCCGGGCGGCGGCCAGGGCGGCAGCGGACCCTCCACCGGCGGCGTCCCGTGCGGCCAGACGACCTGCCAGGTCGGCGCCCAAACCTGCTGCATCCAGGCTGCCGGTGGCCGGCGGGCCGAGACCTGCATCGCGTCCGGCGCGACCTGCGACGGAGGACCGAGCGTCGGTTGCGTCGGCGGCGATTGCGGCCAGGGCCGCGTCTGCTGCTTTTCGCTGCTCACGGTGGCGACCAGCTGCACCGCCGCCCAGCAATGCGCCACTGGACTGTCGACCATCCTGTGCGGGTCGGACAGCGACTGCCCCGAGACCCGCGGCCACTGCTGTCAAGGCGGCGGCTTCAGCATCTGCCGCGCGACTGCCTGCGGCGGCGCGCCCGGCGGCCCCGGCGGCGGGCCCCGCCGGAACTGATACGACCGAGCGCTCAGTTCACGCTGACCAGCCTGGCCCCGTCGCGCCCGCATTGGGTTGCGTCGAGGTCATAGCGCGCGGAGCAGAAAGGACAGATCTTGCCGGCCCCCGCCAGGTCCCGTGTGACCGACGAGCGGCCCGCCCTGAGGACGGCGACGGAGTCGCTCGCCGCCACCAGCTCCTCGGAGTCGAACGGGCAGTATCGCTTGTTCGCATCGTAAAGACGCCCGCAGCGCGGACACTGGATTCCTGACGCCGCCGCGACGATGGCGTCGCCCCCGATGGGCACCAGCGACCGCGCGTCCGTCGGGCAGAAATGCACGTCCGCCGGATATTGCCGCCCGCAGGCCGGGCAGATCTGCCGCGCGCCGGGCCCGGATGGCCCGGTCGACGCCGTCCTCGCCTCGGCACGCGCCGCGACCGTGGAACGGACTCTCTCGCGGCGGTGACGCACGACCACCAGCACCAGCGCGGACGCCAGGCCGACCGCCATCAGAAACGTGATCAGCTGCATCGTCTGCACGGACTCGCCTCGGCTCCCGCGTTATCTTCGTCGCCGCTTGCTCTCGTTCAAGGGAGCCGCCATCCCCAGCGACAGCTTCGCCTCCGCCTGGTCGACCGCCTGCTTGATGGCGTCCTTGATGGCGTCCCGGATGCCCGCCGGTCCCTCCGATTCGACCTGCCGCTCGGTCACCTCGGACTCCACACTTGCCTCGCCGTCGCCGCTGAATGCCAGCTTGGCGCCCGGGATCGCCGTCCCGAAGACCGTCAAGCGAACGTCGATCGCCAGACGCTTGAGATGACTGCCGGGCCTCTCCTCCTTCAGCTCCTGGCTCAGCTTTTCCAGCCGCAGCGTCACGTCGAAGCCGCGCAGCCGGCGCCGCTTGAGCTCGCTGGCCAGCGCCGCCTCATCGGCCGCTTGAACGTCGGAGGCCCAGTTCGCGCGCGACGAGAGCTCCTGCTTCAACGCGTCGCCGGCGAATGATTTCAGCTCCGCGGCCGTGTCCGCGGGCGCCCTCACCTCGGCAATTCGGAAATAGTATTTTGCCGGGGCCGCCGCCGCGCTGGCCGCCGCCGTGCCCGCCAGCGCGACGACCGTCGCCAGCACCAGCGGATGGCGAGCGATCATCCCGCGCATCTCAATGCGTGGCGGAGACATCGTCGCTGTATACTGCGCCGAAATGTCGGGCCAGCCCAGGGCCAATCGAGTCGACCACACCTCGCTCATCGTCGGCTTGGGGATGGCTGCCCTCACAGTCTGCGGCGTAGCGTCCGTGTTCGGGGACGCCATCGCGGCGCTGTTCGCTCCGCCCGCGGCCGCTCCGCTGGCGCACGAAACAGAAGGCGCGCCGTCCAGCAACGCCTTGCCCGAGCCGAACGCCGCCGATGCCGGGGCGCGAAGTCTTGACCAGCCCCATGTCGCGGAATAACGTCCTCCGGCCGGCCGCGACGCCAACCCTCGCCGAGGCTTCATGATCAAGCTGACGATCACCGAAAAAGGGGGCCAACCCCGCTCCCTGACGTTCGACAAGGACGAGATCTCGATCGGCCGTGTGTCCGGGAACGACATCGTCCTTCCCAAAGGCAATATCTCGAAACGGCACTCGCGGCTGACCAGCAGCAACGGTGTGATCGAGCTCTTCGACCTGAAGAGCACCAACGGCACCTACTTGAACGGGCGCAAGATCGCCGAGTCGGCCACCATCGCGGGCAGCGACCGCATCCAGGTGGGCGACTTCTTGATCACGCTGGACGACGGCGGCGCCGAGGGTGGTCGCTCGGCCGCGCGCGCGCTGCCTGTCCCGCCCCCGCCTCCGCCGCCGGCCCGCGGTGGTTCCGGCCTGTCCGGGCTGCCGCCGGTGCCGTCCAGCAACGCTGACAACCTTGACGCGGGGCAGGCGGGCAAATCCCGCTCGGGTCGAATTCCCATCCCGCCGCCTCCCCCGCCGCCCCGCCGCGCGACGGGTCCGACGTCGCCCATGGCGCTGGAGGGCGACGACGTCGACATCGACGGCGACCTGGCCCCGCCCGCCCCGTCCGACGTCACCGGCGGCAGCGACGAGCTAGGCGCTGGCAGCGGGCCGGCGCTGTTCGAAGGGGCACGCAACACCGCGTATGACGACGCCAGCCGGCCCATGAACGTGGAGGCGGCCATCGCGCTGGTCGAGGGCCAGGAGGCCGCGGCGGTCGAACCCGCCAGTCCCGAGCCGCCGGCCGACGCTGGAATGACCGGTCCCGTCGGTGAAGAGGCTGCCGCCGAGGGACAAGCTCCGCTCGATCCGCTCGAGGCCTTGCTGGTCGACGCCGCGGTCACGCAGATCATCATCTCCGGACCGGAGAGCGCCTGGGTTGAACGCAACGGCAAGCTGGAGGCGGTGGAAGGCGGCCTCGGAGATGACAACGCCGTCGCCGAGGCGCTGTGGCGGCTGGCCAACACCGCCGTTCCGCCACCGCCACCCGATAACCCGGTCGTCGACGTGCGTCTACCCGACGGAACGCGCGTCTCCGCGGTCTTTCCGCCCGCTGCGGTCGTGGGCGTTTGCGGCTCGATCCGGCGCGCCGCCCTGCCCGTTCAATCGCTGGCCGAGCTTGCCGCCGCCGGCGGGCTCAGCAGGGAAGCGCAGACGCTGATCGAAGCGGCGCTGGGCGCGCAACGCAACCTGCTGGTCACCGGCGACGCGAGCTCGATCTCGCCGCTGCTGGGCGCCGTCGCCGCCGCGATTCCGGCCGGGCGGCGCGTGGTGTCGCTGGGCGCGGGCGCGGGACAGCCGAGCGCGAACTGGACCGAGCTGGCCCCGGTCGGGGATCTCGCCGCATTGATCCGCGTGGCCACCACGCTGCGCGCCGATCACCTGCTGGTGGGCGAGGTCGTCGGTCCCGAGGTGCTGGATTTGTTGATGGCGGCCTCGCACGGTCAAGAAGGAATGATCATCGGCCTGACCGCGCGCTCGGCAGCGGAGGCGCTCGCTCGACTGGAGGCGCTCGGGGCGCAGGCGCCGGGCGCCCAGGGCATTGCCTCGCTGGCCAACAGCACGCTGGATCTGGTCATGCACGTCGCAGCGCTGACCGATGGCACCCTCCGCGTCGCCGAGATCACCGAGGTGAAACTCGATTCCACAGGGCACCTGGCCGTCGATCCGATCATGTCGTGGCGGGGCGAGGGTTCGCGGCGCGGGCCAGCAGGCAAGATGCAAGTGAACGGCGTTTCCTCGCGCCTCGCGGCCGCGATGGCCGCCGGAGGTGGAGCGCTGCCGCCGAACCTCATTCGCAAGTGACCGCGCAGGCGCCGCCTGCGAGTCGGCGCGGGCGCTGATGTTCTTCGAGAGATTCCGCGAAGCCTGGGCGCGGCTGCCGGCTGGTCTGATCCGCGTCGGCGGACCTGCCTCCGAACCCGCCATCGACGCCTGGCAGGCGGAATGGGGACACGCGCTGCCCGGCCAGCTGCGTTCTTTCTGGCGGTCGTTCGACGGCGCCGATCTCTTTCACGGCAGCGTCGCCATCGCCGGTGTCGGCGCGGACGCCATGCCACGCATCGCGTCCCTGAACGGCCCAGGCACGGCTCGGGCGGACGAGCTGGTCTTCGCCGAAGCGGGGCCGGGTGATCGATTCGCCCTGGACACGACCGGCCGCGTGTGGCGCCTGCGAGCTGGTTCGGAAGAGCGAATCCTGTCCGGATCCAGCTTCGATCGCTGGTTGAACGCCGTGATCGCCCGCGAACAGATCGTCTACGACCGCGACGGCGAGTTCAAAGCGGAGGCCTTCGAGCCCGACGGCGAGGAGGTGACACCGCAAACGGCCCGTCTGCAGGCCGAGCGAGGGCTGCGCCAGGACCCAGGTTCGGCCGAGGGCCACCACGAGCTCGGCACGGCGCTGCGCCGTCTGGGAAAGGTGCGAGAGGCGATCGCGGCGTTCACCGTGGCCACCGAGCTCGACCCTGTCAATCCCTGGCCCTGGTTCGATCTTGGGCGCGCCCACCTCGCGAACGACGAGCCACTACCGGCGCTGGCGGCGTTCCGGAGCGCCGCCGAGCACGAGGTTGGCCTGGCCGCCGCCCGCCTCTACACCTGGGCCGCTCGCGCCGCGAACGAAGCAGGACCGGCGGGGGGCGAAGCGCTGGCGTCCGCCCGCCAGGAGGCCCGCGCGCGCCACGGGGAAATCGAGGAGGATCTTCGCCGCGCGCTGGATGCCATTGCAGGCGACGATCCAGAGGCCCTGGACGAGGCGCGCGCTTTGTTGCTGGCGCTGACCGGCAGCCTTCCGCCTGCGCGCAGGCGGCTCCCCATCGCCTCGACCGACGCCGGCGAGATCACCCCCGCCACGCCTCCCCGCGCGGCACAAAAACCGCGGGGCAAGCGGACACGCCAAAGCCCGCGCCGGCGGTCTTGAAACCGACAGGCGCGGGCCGCTTCTCTCGCCCGCGTCTAGGCGAGCAGTTCCGTGAGCGTGTGGCCCGTCGGGGTAGCGTAAGTCCCCATCGGCTGGCCGAAGATGGCCGCCTTGCTGCCGAAGACCTTCGTCAGGATGGTGAAGTGAACGTCCTGCAGCATGATCACGTTGTCCTTGCCGGTCTTGCTCGGCGAGTTCGCGAACGTGATGTTCTGATTCTGCTTCAACACCCCACCGCCGCTTCCGATGAGCAGGATCGGCAAATTCAAACTGTCGTGGTTGCCGCCGTTCATGCCGCTCATGTAGTGGACGACGGTGTTGTCCAGGACGGAGCCGCCGGCGCCGTCCGGGATCGCCGCCAGCTTCGTCACCAGATCGTTCAACTGGTAGACGCACCACCAACCGCAGGTCGCGAAGCCGTTGTTCGTCGCGCCCGCGTGCTGGAGATTGTGGTAACCGCCGAGCGGCATCGTCGTCGGCGTGGACGTGGTGGCGGTGAAGTTGCGGACAGTCGTGAAGCTGTACACGAAGTCGCTGCGTGCGTCGTCGAGCATGAAGCTGACCGAACGCGCGATGTCGCACTGAACGGCCATGACGGCCAGATCGATCATCAGCGTGGCGTGCTTGCCGCGATCGTATCCGGCCGGCGTGTTTCCGACGCCGAAGACCTCCGTCGGTCGCGCCATCAGCGTGCAGCCCGCCGACACGACCGGCATCGTCGGATCGGAGACCCGCTTTTCCAGCGTGCGAACCGACGTCATGAACTGGTCCAGCTTTGCCCGGTCACTGGTCGACAGCTGCTTCTGTAAATCAGTGGAACTCTGCAGGACGTAGTCGATCGCGCTCTTGTTGAGGAGCCGGCGTTTCTCGGCGTTGGGATCCGGACCGCTGACACCTGGCGGCGAGTTGGTGACGCCCGTGCCGACCAGATAGTCGAAAGCGTGCTGTGGGCTCACGTCCTTGTACAGCGGGGTCGCGGCGTCGGCCCACGAAATGCTGCGCGAGTGCTGACCCGGGATACCGTCGGGCGAGGAGTCCAGCGTCGACAACCCGTACTGCAGACCACCCGGCCGAGCCAGCGGCGCCTCGCCATTGGCTGCCATGTTGGCGGCGATCTGCTTGGCGATCGCCTGATCGATGGAGATCGAGTTGTTGTTCAGCATCGGGCCATTCGGCTGGACACCCGTCCACGCCGACGCGCAGTTGTGACCGTGCGACGGCTCGATGTGCATGCCCCACGGGCTGTAGTTGCCAACGCCGCCCAGCGCCGTGACGTGCGCCTTGTTCGCCATCAGCGGCTCCATGATGGGCGACAGCGTCCAGTTCGCTCCCTCGCCGCCGCCCGGCAGCCAGTAAGCGGCGGTGCCGTTCGGGAAATAGACGCCAAAATAGCGCTTCTTGGCGCTGACCGCGGCCGCCCTTGCCTTCGAACCGTCGGGGAGGAACGTCTCCAGCGCCGGCAGTGAGAGCGCGACGCCCGCGCCCTTGAGCACCTGTCGTCGTGTCCAGTTTCTTCCGTTCATGTGAATCACACTCCTTGGACGCGATAGAGGAAGGGGGCCGAAATCATCATGGTCGTGACGACCTGCTCAACCGACTGGGGAAAGTCACGACCCAGCGAGGTAGCGGTCGCCGCGACGCCCATCAACTGGGCGACCTCGGTGTCGCTGACGGGCCGCTGCCAGGCAACCGCGCCAAATTGCCGGATGATCGACTGCGTGCATACGCTGTCGACCTCCGATGCCGGCGCGCAGGTCAGGATACGACCGCGCAGAGCCGGATCGCCAAAAACGTTCGAGACCAGCAACTGAACCCTATCGAAGTGACGCTCGTATTCGGCCGGCGTCATCTCGATGTCATGACCGATCAGCGACAGGCGATCGTCGTTCGACAGCGACACGCCCAGGGTCCGCTGAATCGAGCGATCGTATTCAAGCGCGTCGATCCGCTGCAACTGGCCGGTCGCGCCCGGAGCGACGGTCGCGCTACCGGTGTCGCCTTCGCAAGCGCCAAGGCCGAAGGTCATTGCCAGCCCTAACCCCGCCACCGCAACCAGTGAGACACGAACCCGAGCTGTCGTTGCCGTTGCCATTTCCATTTTCTCTCCTCAGAAAGCGCTGAATCAGCCGTCCTTGAGGTCTCTACCCAGAAATGCCGGCTTCGATGCAGGAAGCCATC
Source organism: Polyangia bacterium (assembly GCA_035544495.1). Classification (GTDB taxonomy): domain Bacteria; phylum Myxococcota_A; class Polyangia; order Fen-1088; family Fen-1088; genus DATKEU01. The sequence continues at coordinate 8,815 of DATKEU010000354.1, forward strand.
GTCAAAATAGTCGCGCGACGTCAGGTAAATCGATCAATTAACCGCGAGCCGATAGCCGCCGCCGCCCACCAGACGATACGTTACCCTACACCGGACGAACCCGCGTCGTCGTCCACCAAGTAGATACCGATCGACTGCGGTGGTCCAGAAGAATCGACGATTCGTCAGTTCTTTTCGCGGTCTAATGAACTAGCGATTCGGCGTTGGCGACCAGCGGGCCGGCATCGTCCTCCCCACGCAGGGTTGCGGCCACCCGGCGGGTCCCGGGCGGAACGGACGCCGACAGCGGCGCATCGAGATTGCAGGGGCGCGTCGCGATCACCACGCGGTGGCCCACTTGGTCCTCCGCGAACATCTGACAGCGCGCGTTGCGAAGGCTTCCGCGCGGACCGGCGATGGTCATGGTGACGGTCCCGCCACTGACGGCCAGGCTCAGCTCGGCGCGGAAAAGGTGGTCGACCAGACCGGCGGCGTAGGCGCCGATCTCCGGGAGCAGGACGCGCGCGCTGTCGGCGTAGACGGCGGAGTCGAGGAAAAAGCGGACCCGGCCCGGAACCCGCGTGTATGCCAGCAGGCGCCGCGGATGCCCTCCCAGCATTTCGATCCCGTCCGATGACCGGGCGTATTCCAGACGCCCGATCGCGCGCAGCTGCAGGCGCGGCAGCCGCGGCCACCCATATGGCAAGGATTCGCGCGCCTGCAGAAGCACGTCGTGTGCCGAGGTGTCGCGTTCGACCACGGCATCGTCCGGCAAGCTGCCGGGCGAGAAGAAACGCCGCTGCGTGCGATCGGCCAGGCCTTGCGCATCGGGCGCGCTGAAGAACGCGCGCACGTTCGGGCGATCGATGGCGGGCCCGGGCGCGGGAACGCCGCCCCGGCCGTAAGTCTCGGCGACGAAGCGCTCGTAGGCGGAGCTGCGATCGAACACCCCGCTGCCGCCGTCGAGGTACGCGTCGGTGAAATCGTTGCGCACGTGCGCGGGCTCGCCGGCGTCCTCCAGCACGGCCAGCGTTCCGCCCAGGGCCAACAGCGCGCGTGCCAGCGCGGCGGCGCGCGCCGCCGGTTCGGCGGCCGCGACAGCTTGCTCCCACTGGTCGTAGAACACCGCCAGACCGACGTCGTTCTCGGGTGAGAGCAGCCACTCGGGAGCCGGCTGACCGGTCAGATCGAAACTGCTGCCCGTTGCCAGTCCCCTCGGACTGCCGCCCTCGTCCAGGAACTGGCGAACGGCATTTCCGAACGCGATGGCGCCCCTGCCCTGCTGCAAGCCGCGCTGGCGGGCGGGATCGAAGAAGGTGTGGCGCGCGCGCTCGGCCGGCGTCCCGGACAGCACGGCGCCCGCCACGACCCAGCTCAGCGCCGTCGCGCTGCCGTCATCGCTGGGGCGGTAGCCCTGCGCCGGATCGAGGGCGAAGAGACGTTCCTTGAGGCGGCGCGCCTCCGGGCGTGGGAGCTGGCTGAGGTCGAAGCCCACGGTTTCGAACAGGCCAAGCGGCTTTCCGAGCCTGCTGGCGAGAATGTGGTTCAGCTTCGACGCCAGCACGGCGCGCTCGGTGAGCCCGGCGTGCGTGGTCGCCGGATCGTACGCCCGTGCCGGCGCCGGCCGCAGCACCCACAGGACCGGCAGCAGAGCGACCGCAGCGACGCAGCGACGGAGACCGATGCCGCGGAAGAAGGACCTCATTTGGCCGGCTCCTCGGCCCCGGTGCCCGGCAGCTCGGGCAGGCGCGATTCGACCAGCTTCGCCAGCTTCAAGAGCTGCACCGGTTCCGTGCACTGCGAGGTGCCGCACGTGAGGGAAACGACGATGCCCCGATCACGGACCAGGAAAGCGATTCCGTTGATGCGATCCGTGCGCGCCCGCAGCGACGAGTCGCCGATCTCGTCCTTGACCACCGCCCCGGGGAGCTGGGTCAGAAGCCGCTGGTATTGCACCTCGGCGGCCGACGAGCCGAGACGCCAGACGCGCAGGCCGACATCGTAGCTCTCCGTCTTGCCCTGCGCCTTGAAGTGCTGGCTGTCGTAGAACTCCGTCGTCGGCAGGTCGGTGAGCTTGCCGACTTCGAACTTCCCGACATAGCCGGTGACGCCGCGAATCTCCTCGTCGGTCAGCAGGCGTGCGACGTCGAGCGGCGCGGCCGTGGTGGCGGCCGGGGCCTCGACGCCCGCAACGGTGGCTACAGCGGCTGCGGCGGCGGCGCGGGCGCCCTCCAGCTCCAGGGCCGCGTTCTGGATCTCCCAGGCCGCGGCGCCGCGGATCCGTGCGCCGCCCCCCAGGAAGACCACGTGCTCCGCGTGTCGATAGCTCGGCTGCCACCTCTCCAGGCGAACGCGGTTGCCGCGCTGGCTGAAGTCGTGTCGGGACTCGCGGTCGGGGAACAGGCGATCGCTGCGCCAGCCGACGTGCCCGCGATGGTAGACGATTAACGTGAACCGGCGCACGCGCGCCGACAGTCCCGTGGGCAGATCGTCGATGCGCGGGAGCTGGTAGCGCCCGTCGGCGCCGGTCTCGACCACGATCTCCTGCGCGCCGGCGGGCGCTTGGAAACCAACGCCGCGTTCGAAGGCCCAGGCCCCGGACACCAGCGCCCCGCCCACGGGTCGATCCGTGTCGGCGTCAACCACGATGCCGTCGTAAGGACCGAGCAGATCCGCCGGCCGGACCGAGTCGGGGCGATCGGCGAACGGCGCTCGCTCGACCAGCGGACCGCACGCGGACAACAACGGCGCGCCAAAGCCGAGAACCAAGACCGGAAGGCAGGCGATGGCGGCTGGCGGCAAATTGACCCTGGCCCAGGGAATTGTTAATGATCGTGACACGACTGATGGGTGAAGCGGCGCGCTCCCGCGGAAAGTCTGGCCCGCCTGTTATCAAAGGATTCCGCCGCTTGCAAACCCCTTCTCCATGACCAAGTGCGGGCGGTGTGGGCAGAGCAACGTCGGGCGGGTGATCTTCTGCCAATTTTGTGGGACTCGGCTGGCTCCCGACAGGTTGCCCGAACGCGGGCTCGAGCCGCCGACGGTCGAGGTCACCATCACGCCGCCGGCGCCGGCCCGTCCCGGGTACGACGGCGGGTTCCGGCTGACGGTCGTCCACCGCGACGGGACCGACGGAACCTCCTATAGCCTTCTCGGCGACCAGATCGATCTCGGGCGCAGCGAGGGCGATCTGCTGTTCGACGATCCCCACCTGGCGCCCCGGCACGCCCGCATCACGCTGTCCCCCGGCGGGCGCGTCCTGGCGCCGCTGGAGGCGCGCAATGGCGTTTACGTCCGGCTGCGCGGCGCCGCCGATCTGCTGGACGGCGATCATTTTCTGCTCGGCAAGCAGGTGCTGCGCTTCGAATCGGTGCCGGAGATCGAACGCAACCTGCGCCCCGCCGTCGAGCACGGGGTGGCGCTGTTCGGCACGCCCACCCGACCGGCCTGGTGCCGATTGCGACAAGTGACCGCGGCCGGCGTTTCCAGAGACGTGTACTACGTCAGCCGCGGCGAGGTGGTGATCGGACGCGAACAGGCCGACATCGTGTTCTCCGACGACGAGTTCATGTCCCGGCGACATGCCCTTCTCAGCATGCGCGGCGGAAAACCGCGCGTCGAGGACCTGGGCAGCTCGAACGGGACCTTTCTTCGCTTGCGGAAGACGCACAGCCTCTCGCCGGGCGATCTGATCCGGATCGGCGACGAGCTCTTGCGGTTCGAGCCCGGTTGAGGCGAAGTATAAGAGACCCATTCCCTCCCCTCTGATCAACCCATGCCAACGTCCCCGGACATCCAGATTGAAGTCTTCGGCAAGACCGACGTCGGATTGATCCGCGAGCACAACGAAGACAACTTCCTCATCGCCGACGTCACGGCCGGCATCCGCTCGAGCAACTTCGCGGAGTGCCAGAAAATGGATCTGGGGGACAAGGGTGTGGCGCTGCTGGTCTGCGACGGCATGGGCGGCGCGGCGGCCGGCGAGGTCGCGGCCCAGATGGCCGTCGACGTCGTCTACGAGGCGCTGGCGATGGCGCCGCCATTGCCGCGCGACGGGTTCGCGCGCGCCCTCCGCCGAGCGGTGGAAACCGCCAACGACGCCATCTTCGTGCAGTCGCGGGACAACCAGAGCGAGCGCGGCATGGGGACCACCTGCACGGTGGCGGCGCTGAACGATTCCACGCTGGTCGTGGCCCAGATCGGCGATTCGCGCTGCTACGTCCTGCGCCAGGGCCGCCTGAGCCAGGTCACGAAAGATCAGTCGCTGGCCTGGCAGCTGATCGAAGCCGGCGCGATGACGGCCGAGGAGGCCAAGGCGTTCGAGCACGCCAACATCATCCTGCAAGCGCTGGGCGTGCAGGATCAGGTCGAGGTGGTGCTGTCGCAGGTCGGGCTGCGCCAGGGCGACGTGGTCCTGCTTTGCTCGGATGGGTTGCACGGGCCGGTCGCCGACGACGAGATCCTCGAGGTGCTGACGACGGAGGGCGATCTCAAGCGCGCCGGCGACGCCCTGATTCAAAAAGCGCTGGATCGCGACGGACCCGACAACGTCACCGTCGTGCTGGCCCGATTCGGCGGTCCCGGGCTGCCGGCGCCGGAACCGGACGACGTGGTGACCTTCGTCGGGTACGATCCCGGGCCCGATCCAGGCAGCGATGTTCCGACGCCGCTGGCGCCGCTGGCGCCGTCGACGGGCGTCTCGACGGTCCAGGAACGCATCCCGCCGGAGCTGTTGCATCACAGCGAAGAGGTCGTGACCAAATCCGACGGGCAGCGGCGGGCCGAGATCACCGGACCAGGCCCGATCGGCGCGCCGCCACCGCAAACCATGCGCTCGGTGCTGGCGCTCCTGTTCCTGGCGCTCGTCGCGGCGGCCGTCGGCGGCATCTCGGTGATGAAGTGCGAGCGCGACCGCACGTCGTCGGCCAGCGAGACCCGCGGGGGAGGCCCCTAGGGACCAGCCATGGCCGTCTGTCCGTATTGCGGGACGATGCTGGAAGCGGACGCGCGCTTTTGCGGCGCATGCGGCAAGCGTATCGAACCGGTCGCGGGAACGGCCATCGGCTATCCGTCCCCGGTGTTGTCGAAACCGGCGGCGCCGGCGCCTGCCTCGGCGGCGCACGAGGAGACCAACCCGGCGCTGGCGGCGACATTCCTGGCCGACCTGGGGCCGGTGCCGGTCCGGGGACCTGGATCCGGCCCTTCTTCTTCGCCCGGGGCCGCGCCGCCAGCGGCCGCACGCTCGCCCGTGTCGGGCCCAGCCAAGTCGAGCGGACCGGTCCGCGCGGCGGCGGCGGCGCTGGCGCCCGAGCAGATGATCGGGCGGACGCTGAACCATCGCTATGTGGTCGAGGCGAAGATCGGCGAGGGAGGGTTCGGCGCCGTCTATCGCGGCAAGCAGATCGCCACCGGGCGCGAGGTGGCGCTGAAGATCCTCCACCCGCACAACGTCAGTGACTCGACCATCGTGGCGCGGTTCCGCCGCGAGGCGGAGGCCTGCTCGAAGCTGCGCGATCCGCACACGGTCACCACCTACGACTTCGACGAAGCGGAGGACGGCACGCTGTTTCTGGCGATGGAGCTCCTGCGCGGCCGGAGCTTGCACGTGCTGCAGAAGACGGAGGGGCCGTTCCCGCCCGCGCGCGTCCTGGGCATTCTGGATCAGGTGGCGCAGTCACTGGGCGAGGCGCACGCCAACGGCATTGTTCACCGCGACATGAAACCGGAGAACGTGATCATCGAGCGGCGCGACGAGCAGGATTACGTCAAGGTGCTGGATTTCGGCATCGCCAAGATGATCTCCGGCGACCGCGAGGTGCAGGCCCTGACCGCCGTCGGCCAGACGCTGGGGACGCTGGAGTTCATGTCGCCCGAGCAGCTGCGCGGACAGACGCTGGACGGCCGCTCCGACATCTACGCGCTGGGGATGATGGCGTACGAGATGCTGACCGGCAGCCTGCCGTTCAAGGCCGCCAAGAGCCCGATCGAGATCATCAACTTCCACATGAAGGAACCGCCGCCGCCGCCGTCGAAGCTGCGGCCGGATCTGCAGATCCCGCCGGCGGTCGACGACGTGATCCAGAAGATGGTGGCGAAGTCGCGCGACCAGCGCCACGCCAACGCCGAGGAGCTGCGAGCCCACATCGCCGAGGCGATGCAGCCGAGCGGCAAGGCCAGCTCCAAGCCGCGCCCGCGCAAGCTGAGCAAGAGCAACGCCGCCACGCCCCACGTCGGCAAGACCGGCCGGGGCGTTCAGTTCGACTGGCGCGCCCTGCCCCCGCCCGTCATCGCCGCCATCGCCGGCGGCATCGTCGTCCTGGGCGTGATCGTCTTCCTTCTCGTGCGCTAGCCCGACCGCTAGCGAACGACCCGGAAGAAGCGCTCCCAGCGGATGGACTTGAACCAGTTGCTGAGGCCCCAACCGTCGACGTTGCCGCGCGACCACCAGACGATGAGCGCCTTGCCCTTGATGAGATCGTGCTGGACCGTGCCCCAGACGCGCGAGTCCGACGAGTTGTCCCGGTTGTCCCCCATCACGAACACGTGCCCGGGGGGAACGATGGTGCGGTTGAAGTCGCGCCCGCCGCGCAGCGGCTCCTGGAGCGTCTCGTGCTGCTTTCCGTCGAGGGTCTCCACCCAGAACTCGCAGTCGTCGGCGCCGAAGACAGCGGCGTGCCCGGCCTCGCTGCTGTGGCAGGGTTTGGCCTCGTGCTCGCGCGGGACGGCCCGGCCGTTGATGTAGACCGTCTCCTGGCGAACCTCGACGACGTCGCCGGGCAGGCCGACGACGCGCTTGATGTAGTCGGTGCCCGGGTCCAGCGGGTACTTGAAGACGATGACGTCGCCGCGAACGGGCTGGCGGAACTCGAGAATCTTGGTGTTGGTGAAGGGGATCGACAGGCCGTAGGCGAACTTCGAGACGAAGATGTGATCGCCCACCTCCAGCGTCGGGATCATCGACCCGGACGGGATCTGGAACGCCTCGACCACGAAGGCGCGCAGGAGCAACGCCACCGCCACCGCCACGCCGATCGATTCGGAGTACTCACGAATGGTCGACTTGCGGGCGAAGCCGAGGTGCTGGTCCATGTGCTCGTCGAGCACGGTGATCGCCTTGCGCAGGCTCTCGATGTCGCCGCCGCCGAGAGCGTTCTCCACGTCGTCGGCGGCGCCGGCGATCTGGCCGGCCACGTCTTGCGGGATGCGGTAGGCCTTCTTCCTCAGGATGCGGCGCGCTTCCTTGACCAGATGCTGGCCTTCGCTGCGCGCCCGCTTCGTGACGCTCCGTTGTTTCCACCAGCCCAGGGGATCAGCCATTTCAGTCCACCTTCAAGATCGCCAGAAAGGCTTCCTGGGGAATCTCCACGTTGCCCACCTGCTTCATCCTTTTCTTACCTTCCTTCTGCCTCTCCAGCAACTTGCGCTTGCGCGTGATGTCGCCGCCGTAACACTTCGCGGTGACGTTCTTGCGCAGGGCCTTCACCGTCGTGCGGGCGATGACCCGCGAGCCGATCGCGGCCTGCACCGCCACCTCGAACTGCTGCTGCGGGATCAGCTCCTTCATCTTGACGCACAGGTCCCGGCCTTTGTTATACGAGCCTTCGCGGTGGACGATCAGGGACAGCGAATCGACGCGGTCGCCGTTGACCAGCAGATCCATGCGCACGAGATCGGCGGGGCGATAGTCCTTGGGCTCGTAATCCAGCGAGGCGTAGCCGCGCGACACCGACTTCAAGCGATCGTAAAAGCCGAACACCATCTCGGTGAGGGGCAGGTCATAGCGGATGATCACGCGTTTTTCGCCCGCATAGGTGAGCCCGGTCTGCGAACCGCGCTTCTCCTCGCATAACTTGAGGATGCCCCCGACATATTCCGGGGGCGTGTGGATGGTGGCCGCGATGATCGGCTCCTCGATGCGGTCGATCTCCCCCTCGCTGGGGAACTTGGCGGGGTTGTCGAGCTCGAAGGTCTCGCCGTTCTTCAGCACGACGCGGAAGCGGACCGTGGGCGCCGTGGTGATGAGGTCGAGGTCGTATTCGCGCTCGAGGCGCTCCTGGACGATCTCCATGTGCAGAAGGCCGAGGAAGCCGCAGCGAAAGCCGAAGCCCAGCGCGGCCGACGTCTCGGGCTCGCGCGAGAACGAGGCGTCGTTGAGGCGCAGCTTGTCCAGCGCGTCGCGCAGGTCTTCGTACTTGGCGGTGTCTGTCGGAAAGATGCCGGCGAAGACCATCGGCTTGGCCGGCTGAAAGCCGGGTAGCGCGGCGACGCCCGTGGCGCCGGCGGCGGTGATGGTGTCGCCCACGCGCGCGTCGGCGACCTCCTTGATGGCGGCGGTGAAGAAGCCCACCTCGCCGGGACCCAGCTCCGCGATCTCGCGCGGGAACGGCGTGAAGACGCCGAGGGCCTGGACCTCGTACTCGCGCTGGGCGGCCATGAAGCGGACCTTCTGCTTCGGCCGCACGACACCGTCGATCACGCGCACCAGGATGACGACGCCGCGGTAGCTGTCGTACCAGCTGTCGAGCAGCAGCACGCGCAGCGGGGCTTCGGCGTCACCCCTGGGCGGCGGCACGTGGGCGATCACCGACTCGAGGATCTCGTGGATCCCCTTCCCTTCCTTCGCCGAGGCCAGGATGGCGCCCGAGGCGTCGATGCCGATCACCTCCTCGATCTGGCGGCGGACGTTCTCGGGATCGGCGGCGGGCAGATCGATCTTGTTGATCACCGGGACGATCGCCAGGTTCAGGTTCACGGCCAGGTAGACGTTGGCCAGCGTCTGCGCCTCCACGCCCTGCGAGGCGTCCACCACCAGCACGGCCCCCTCGCACGCCGCCAGCGAGCGTGAGACCTCGTAGTGAAAGTCGACGTGCCCGGGCGTGTCGATCAGGTTCAGCTCGTAGGTCTTGCCGTCGTCGGCGTCGTAGCTGAGGCGGGTCGTGGCGGCCTTGATGGTGATCCCGCGCTCGCGCTCGAGGTCCATGCTGTCGAGCATCTGCGCCTTGCGCTCGCGATCGCTGACCGCGCCGGTGGCGTCCAGCAACCGATCGGCGAGCGTCGACTTGCCGTGATCGATGTGGGCGATGATGGAAAAATTTCGGATCAGGTGCGTCGGTGTTGGCATGAAGAAAGTCGTCGGGTGCGGAGGCGCGGCCGCGCGAGGTGGGCGCGAAATTATTTGGGGGGCACGTCCAGTGTCAGCTGCCCCGGCAGGTTGTGCTTCTGTTTTTCCAGGACCATGTCGATCCCCTGCCGGATGTATTCCGCGACCGGGACCTTCGTCTTGTCGTGCAATTGTTTCAAGCGCTGGTTCTGCTCGGGCGTGATGTAGATGGTCGTGGAGATCTTGTTCCGGGCCATGAAGTGACAATGCATGACCATATATCGGGCGTCAAACGACGATTGCGGCGGCGGAACCGCGACCTGCGCAAGACTTGAAGTGGGGGGACTTTCGCCCTAGGGTATCGGACCATGGAGCTTTTCGATGCGCGGGTTTGCGGGCGTTTGACAGCGATCGTCGCGGTCGGGTTGGCGCTGGTGACCGGATGCGGCGAGACGCAGCACCGCGACGCCGGGCAGCTGGCTGCGAACTCGAACGTGCCGGCCCCGCCGCAGGTCGATCGCAGCCGGTGCAGCGAGAAGGGCAAGCAGGTCATCACGTCGGACACGAACCAGGACAGGCAGCCCGACGTCTGGAAATACTTCGTCCCCGGCGAGCAGGGCGGCCAGTCGGTCTCGATCTTGACGTGCAAGCTGGTCGATCTGAACCACGACGGCAAGGTCGACATCGTCTACTACTACGATCCGAGCGGCGCCCAGACCACACTGGAAGAGTTCGATCTCGACTTCGACGGCAAGTTCGACCTGACCGTGTACTACGTCGGGGGCAAGAAGGTGCGCGAGGAGCTGGACACCAACTACGACCAGAAGCCCGATCTCTGGAAGTACTACGAGGACGAGAAGCTGGTGCGCATCGAGCGGGACACCAACTACGACGGCAAGGTCGACGAGTGGCAGTACTACGAGGGCGGCAAGCTGGATCGCATCGGCTATGACACCTCGGGCGCCGGCCGCGTCGACAAGTGGGACCGCGCGCCCGAAGGCGAGGAGCCCGGTGCGGCGGCGGACGCTCAAGGTGGCGGCGGCGCGGCGCCCGCGGCGGCCGGCGCGCCCGCGCCCGCGGCGACCACGCCGCCGGCCGCTGGGCCGCCTCCGACCCCCAGCAAGCCCGTGGCTCCGGCGCCGTCCAAGCAATAGCCGGCTGGCTTGCGGCGCGCCGCGACCGCCGAGGTTGGGTTCCGTTCCGCTCAGACGGCGCGGGCGCGGCTATGGCGGCGCGCGATCCAGCGCGCAGCGGCTGTTGTGGCCAGCCAGCGCGGCGCGGATCTCGTCGAGGCGATCGGTCTTCTTCAGCATGTGAAGGACCGCGCTGTACTCTTGAGCCGCCCGGCACGTGTCGCCGTGGCCGGTCAGTGCCTGAGCCAGCCACCGCGCGGCCAGGTGGCGGTGGCCCTGCTTGAACGCCAGCGTGCCGGCGACGTAGGCGGTCACCGGCGTGGGATCGCCGATCTTCTCCAGCGACCCCACGAAGCGGATCACCTGACGCCGGGTGCCTGATTCGCCCAGCGCCAGCGCGGAGAGCCAGCGCAGATCGGGGTCGCGCTCGGCGGCTGTGGTCGAGACCGCGCCCGCGACAGCCGGCTCCAGCGCGCGCGCGGCGACCAGACGAGATTCGGAGCTGGACGCTGGGATGCCGGCCGGCACCGGTGCCGCCCCGCCGCGCCCGATGGCGATGGCAACGTTCGCCCACGCCAGGGCCGGGAACGCCGCGCTGGCCAGACGCGTGCCCACCTCGACGACGGCGGCGGCGCGATCGATCTCCCCCAGGTTGGCCAGGAGCTGCGCGAGGCCGCCGAGGAGGCGCGGGTTCTGGTTGTCCACCGCGGCGGCGCGCTCGGCGGTGGCCACCGCCCCCGCGCGATCGCCGGCCAGGCGCCGGTCCACGGCTTGATCGAGCAGGCAAGCCGCGCGCACGGTGGGCGAGCGCTCTTGATCGCGCGCGCAGGCCGCCCCCAGGCGTCCGGCCAGCGTTGGCGTCTCGGCGTCGTCGGGCGCCCCGCGCGCCGATCGAGCCCGCTGCGCCTCCCGCGCCAGTGACAGGACCAGCGCGTCGTCCGTGCCCGATCGGAGAGCCGGTTGCAACGCCGCGAGCGCGGCGTCGGGGCGGCCACCGTCAATCTCCAGCGCGGCCACCGTCGGGCGCGCGGCGCCCCAGGTCTCGGCCAGCCGGGGCACAGCCGCCAGGGCTGTCCGGGCCCCCGCCAGATCGCCCGCGCGGTGGCGTGTCGCGATCGTCGCCAGGCGAACGCGCTCGTCGTCAGGCGCAGCGGCCGCCGCCGCGCGCGCGGCCTGGGCTGCCGCCAGCTGATCACCGGCGGCGAGGGCCAGCAGCGCCTTCGCAGCGGCTGCCCGCGCAGCCACGCGCGCCGATCCGTCGCGCGCGTCCGGACTCTCGCCGGCGGTCAGGCGCCAGGCATCGGCCGCGTCCGTCGTGATGCCGTAATCCAGGGCGAGCAAGCCGGCGACGAACTCCAGATCCACGCGCGCCTCGTCGTCGGAAGGCATGCGCCCGAGGTGCGGCGCGCCGCGATTGCGCGCATCGAGCAGCCGGTCGAGACCGCCGCTGGCGAGATCGGCTTCGATGTCGGCGGCCACCTGCGCCGCAAAGACCGATGAATCAGGGACAATCGCAGGCGACGCTGCCTCACCCGGGGCGCTGGCCGAGCGCGACCGGCCGGGGATGCGACCACCGCGGAAGGTCCAGACGCCCAGCGCGACGATGACCAGCGACGGGATCGCCAGAATCGCAAGCCAGCGCGGCGACCACCGGCCGGGCGCGGGCGTGGGCTCCAGCCCCTCGGTGGCGATGGGCGGGAAGCTGCCCGTCGGGGTGTGCTTGCGCTCGACGGGCGTCGCGCGCGAATCGGCGCGCGGGATGAATCGCGACGGCGTGCGCGTGGGGCGCGGCGGCGGCGTCGGGGCGGCGGCGGCGTACTCGCGCATGTCGGCGTCGTCGAATCGCGAGCGCTCCACACGGACGGTGTTCTCGGAAGAGAACGTCCGCGTGCGGGCGTGGCGCCGTTCTCCGGCTTGTCGCCGCTCGCCCGTCCGGCGCTCGCCCTCGAGGTCGCGCGGCGGCGTCACCCGGGTGATCTCCGCTTCGTCGCCGTCGGGCTCGAAGGGCAACCCCTCGGTCAGCGCGTCCAGCAACGCCGCCAGCTCGTGCGTCCAGACGATGTGCGAACGGGTGCGCGTCAGCATGGCCACCGCCTCCGCGCGCCGCCCGGTCGCGGCCATCACCTTGGCCAGATAGCGATAGGCCTCCGCGTGGTGCGGGTGCTGGCGAATCGTCTCCGCCAGGCGCAGCTCCGCCTCGGTGGTCTTGCCCGCCGACAGCCACGCGCGCGCCAGCGCCACCTGCGCGGTCGGCAGATCGGGATGGTGCAGGAGGCCTTGCAGGCACACCGTCTCGGCCTCGTCGCAGAGCCCCTCTTCGCACAGCGCGTGCGCCAGGGCCACGAACGCGGTCGAACGGGGGCTCGCGCGCACAGCGGCGCGCATGCGTTCTAGCCGTTCCGCCCCCTCCGGATGGCTCACCCAGGGGAGTATTAGTCCGACGACTGCTTCGGTAAATTATTTTTCGCGGCCGAGATCGAACCCGTCATGCAGCGAACGGACGGCGAGCTCGGCGTATTTCGCGTCAATCACGCACGAGATCTTGATCTCGGAGGTCGAGATGAGGTGCACGTGAATGTTCTCGCGCGCCAGGATCTCGAACATCTTCAGCGCCACGCCGGCGTGCGAGCGCATGCCGACGCCGACGACGGAGACCTTCGACAGGTTCGTCTCCGTCTTGATCTGCTCCGGCGGGCAGAGATCACTCACGTGCTTGGCCAGCAGGTCGCGCGCCTTGATCAGATCCGCGGAGGGCAGCGTGAAGGTCAGGTTGGTGCGGCCGTCCTGATGAACGTACGCCTGCACGATCACGTCGACGACGATGCCGGCGCCGGCCAACGGCTTCAACACCTGCGCCTGGATCCCCGGCTTGTCGAGGATCCCTTGCAGCGTGATCTTGGCTTCGTCTTTGGTGGCGGTGACCCCGGCGACCAGGACGGCTTCCATGGCTTTCTCCTCGGGGACGACCCACGTCCCCTGATTGTCGTTGAAGCTCGAGCGAACGTGGATGGGCACGCCGAACTTCATTCCGAACTCCACCGACCGGATCTGCAGCACCTTCGCGCCCAGCGAGGCCAGCTCCAGCATCTCCTCATAGCTGATGCGTTCGACCTTGCGGGCGGTGGGAACGACGTTCGGATCCGCGGTGTACACGCCGTCGACGTCGGTGAAGATCTCGCAGCTCTCGGCCTTCAGCGCGGCGGCGACGGCCACGGCGGAGGTGTCGGAGCCGCCCCGCCCCAGGGTCGTGATGTTGCCGTCGCGATCGACGCCCTGGAAGCCGGCGATGACGGCGATCTTGCCGGCGGCCAGCGCGCTCACGATGAGGCGATTGTCGATCTCCTGGATGCGGGCGCGGGAGAAGGCGCTGTCGGTGAGGATGCGGATCTGGTGGCCCAGGAACGAGATCGCCTGGCCGCCCTCGGCCTGGATGGCCAGCGCCAGCAGGCCCACGGTGACCTGCTCGCCGGTGGAGGCGACCACGTCCAGCTCGCGCTCGTCCGGGCGATCGGTGATCTGCTTGGCCAGGGTCAGCAGGCGATTGGTCTCCCCGGACATCGCGGATACGACGACGACGACGTCATGCCCCTGGCGTTGCGTCGCCAGGCAGCGCCTGGCCACGGCGCGGATGCGCTCGATGGAGCCGACCGACGTTCCCCCGTATTTCTGGACGATCAACAAGGCGCGACACTCTCCACTACGAGCCGTGCGGGCGTCAAGACGCGCCCCCGACAATGCACCCTGTTACGATTCAGCGCATGACTGACGCATTGACGGTGCACATCACCGCGCCCGACGTGGCGCGGGCGGCGGAGCTGGCGCGCGCGCTGGTGGCGGAGCGATTGTGCGCCTGCGTGAACATCATTCCCCAGGTGCGATCGATCTACCGGTACGAGGGCAAGATCTGCGACGAGGCCGAGGTGCTGTGCATCGTCAAGACGCGCCCGGCGCTGTTCGCGCGGCTGCAGAGCCGCGTGCGCGAGCTGCACCCGTACCAGGTGCCGGAGGTGCTGGCCTTCGCCGTGCACGACGGCAGCCCCGATTACCTGGACTGGCTGCGCGAGTCGACCGCCGACGCCGGCTGACGGCGGCCACGCAGAGTGCGCGCGGCCTCCTCGGCCGCCGCCGCCACGGCCGGCTCGCCCTCCCGGCGGGCGGCGCGCTCCAGGGCGGGGGCGACGCGGGCGTCGCCCAGCTTGGCCAGGGCGCGGGCAGCCTCGACGCGGACCGGGACGTACTCGTCGCTCTCCAGGCGATCGACCAGGGCATCGCGGGCGGAGCGGTCACCGATCTCGCCCAGCGCCACGACCAGCTCGCGCCGGTTCTGCACCTCGGGCAGCGCCGCGAGCAGGAACGGCGCCGCGCGCCGGTCGCGGGCGCGGCCGAAGGCGAGGATGATGTCGCGACAGAGCGGAACGTCGTCGCACGGATGAAGACGCGCGCCGAGGACGGCGAACGCCGCGCCGTCGGCGCCCGGCAGCGCGAGCAGCGCCAGCGCGCCGCGCGCGCGCAGCACCGGCTCCGTCGTGGGCGCGGCCACCAGCGCCTGCACGCGCGCGCGGGCGGCGGCAACGCCAAGGCGGGCCGCCCCGACCGCCGCCCAGGCCGCGATCTCCGGATCGGGATCGGCCGCGGCGCCCGCCAGCGCGGCGGCGGTCGACGGTTGCGCCGGCAGCGCGGCCAGCAGGCGCCCGGCTTCGCGGCGCGCGGCCAGCGGGGCGTCCGACGCCAGCAACGCCGCCAGCGAGCCGGCCGCGCCGACGTCGGCGAGCCGCCCGCGCTCGATCGCCCGCGGCGGCGGATCCAGGCCGGCGGGGGAGCGTTCGGCCACCGGCAGCGGCTCCAGCGCGACATGATCCTCGATCCAGTCGTCCAGGCGGGCGCGCAGCGCGGCCAGGCGGGCCGGGCGATCGTCGGCCAGGTTGCGCCGCTCGCCCGGATCGGCGGCGAGATCGTAGTAGGCGCAGAAGCCGGCGCGCAGATCGCAGATCAGCTTCTCGTCGGGCGTGATGACCGCGCGCTGGTCGTTCACCTCGGCGAAGGCGGGCGGCAGCCACTGTTCGGCCGCGGGTGGCCGCGCCAGCCAGGGTCCGAGATCGGTGCCGCGCATGCGCGCCGGCACGGGGATGTCGACGATGTTCAGCAGCGTCGGCGCCACGTCGACCAGCTGGACCGGGTGGGCGACGACGGCAGGGGTGATGCCGGGAACCGCGACCAGCAGCGGGACGCGCAGCTGCTCCTCGTACAGCGTCGAGCCGTGATAGCGCCCGCCGTGCTCGTCGAACTCCTCGCCGTGATCGGCGGTGAGCACCACGATGGTGTTCGGGCGGCGCGCTCTGACGTACGTAAGCAGGCGGCCCAGGGCGTCGTCGACGTAGGCGATCTCGCTGTCGTAGCGATCGATGTCGCCGGGGCCGCGATCGAAGCCGTCGTGCGTCTGGTAGGGCTCGTGCGGTTCGAAGAAGTGCACCCAGACCAGCGCCTTGGCCGGCCGCACCTCGTCGTAATAGCGGATGATCTGATCGACGCGGCGCTGGGCGTCGAGGTACTCGAACTTGACGTACTCGAAGCCGAAGTTGTTGTCGGCGTAGGCCTTCAGCTTCTCGCTGTCGATGTAGAAGACGGCGGGGGGAAAAAACGCGGCGGTTCGCCAGCCGTACGTGCGCACGATGCTGGAGATCGGTTCGTGAAACTCGCCGGGGGCCACGCGCGCCAGCGTGGCGAAGTACTTCCCCGTCAGCATCGACGTCACGGAGAACGACGTGTGCGGCGCCTGGGCATAGGCGCGCGCGAAACGCGTGGCCCCGGCGGCCAGGGCGTCGATGTTCGGCGTGATGGCGCGCGAATACCCGTAGGCCCCCACGTGATCGGCGCGGAGCGCGTCGATCGTCACGATGAGGAGGTTCGCGTCGCGGCGATGCGGGCCGTCGGGCAGCGGCGGATGGTCGGCGGCCAGCGCGGATCGCGGCAGCGCCGGCACGGTCCTGCCGCGAAGGCCAGCCGGCAGGACGCCGAGCAGCGGGCCCGCGATGGCCGTGCGTTCGTGGACGGCGAAGCGAAGAATCTGGCTGCGCGGCAACATCGCCAGCGCCCACCCGGCGGCGCCGGCGAGGGCGACGAGCGCCACCACCCGGCGCGTCCGCCAGCGGCGTCCGGCGCCGGGCCGCAACCGGAACGCCGCGATCGCCAGCACCACCGTGACCAGCGCCAGCGTGCCGTGAAACCAGGCATAGAGGCGCACCAGCACGAGGAGGTTGATCGCCTGCGCGGCGCAGGCGGCGGCCAGCAGCACCAGCCAGGCGCCACCCCCGGCGCTGGCCTCGAGGCGAAACCGGTAGCGGCGCGTGGAGAAGACGACGGCGACGAGTCCCAGCACCACCAGCGCCGCCGACACGAGGCCGTGCCCGGGCAACGCCGCCGCCTTGTGGCCAGCGAACATCGCGCGCGCATCGACCACCAGCAGGGGCAGCGCCAGCGCGGCGGCGGCGATCTCGGGCAGCACGACCCACCAGCGGCCGCCACCCGCGCGCAGGCGCGACGCTCGCAGCCGCGCCGCCAGCCCGACCAGCGCGCCCGCCACGAGGCCCAGCGCCGCCAGCACGCCCGCGTCGAGCGCGATCAGCCAGCCGGCCTTGCCGATCGGCAAGCCCCCCACGCCGCGCGCGATCGTGCTGGCGGCGTCGACGACGCCGGCGAACACGCCGCCCCAGATTCCGGCGGTGGACCAGCGCCCGAGGCTCTGATCGCCACGCTCCGTCGCCGCCACGTCAGCCCGCTTCCTCGCCGTACACCGACGCCCGCGCCCAGCGCGCCTCGACCGCCTCGCGCAGCCGGGCGTGCTCGGGATGGACCAGCGTGGGATCGTCCTCGATCACG
The DNA here is from genome assembly GCA_035544495.1 of Polyangia bacterium. Taxonomy (GTDB): domain Bacteria; phylum Myxococcota_A; class Polyangia; order Fen-1088; family Fen-1088; genus DATKEU01. The sequence goes on from DATKEU010000354.1 coordinate 25,903, forward strand.
CGCTCTGCCTCGGCGCGCGCGATCTCCAGCAGCGCCAGCGTGCCCGGCAGATCGACGAAGACGGGCGGCGGCGCTCCGGCCTGACGAGCGCCGAACAGCTCGCCCGGGCCGCGCAGGGCCAGGTCGGCCTCTGCGATGCGCAGGCCGTCGTCGGTCTCGGCGAGTCGGCGCAGGCGCTCCGCCGCCGGTGTGTCCTCGCCGCCCTCGCCCGCGCCGTCACCGCCGCCCCCGCCGCCGCCGGGCAGCAGAAAGCAGCGGCCCGCGTGCGTGCCCCGCCCCACCCGGCCGCGCAGCTGGTGCAGCTGCGCCAGGCCGAAGCGCTCCGCCTCCTCGACGATCATCACCGTCGCGTTGGCGACGTCGATCCCCAGCTCGACGACCGTGGTCGCCACCAGCACGTCGAGAGCCCCGGCCGCGAACGCGCCCAGCGCCTTCTCCTTCTCCGCGCTCTCGAGCGCGCCGTGCAGCAGGCCGACGCGCGCCGGGGCGAGACGCCGCGCCAGCGCCCGGTGGTGCGCAACGGCTGTGAGACCCTGCGGCCGCGCCGATCTCTCGCGCGTGGGACAGACGACGAATCCCTGCCGCCCCGCCGCCACCGCCTCGGCCAGGGCAGCGTACGCGGCCGCGCGCTCCGCATCCGACGCGCAGATCGACGTGGCGACCGGCTGTCGGCCCGCGGGCCGGTCGGGCAGCAGCGTGACGTCGAGATCCCCGTACATCGTCAGCGCCAGCGAGCGCGGGATCGGCGTCGCCGACATCACCAGGAGGTGCGGCACGACCTCGGCGGCGCTGCCCTCGCGCAGGCGGGCCCGCTGCCCGACGCCGAAGCGGTGCTGCTCGTCGACGACGACCAGGCGCGGATCGCGACAGTCCGCCCGGGCGTCGAGCAGCGCCTGCGTCCCCACCAGCAGATCGATCGTGCCGGCGCCGAGACCGGCGCGCACGGCCTCGCGCTCGGCGCGCCGGGTGGCCGCGGTCAGCAGCG
>DATKEU010000355.1:0-19125 GCA_035544495.1 Polyangia bacterium
GTATCCCGCCAGCGACGTCGCGCAGAACGCCAGCACGATGATCCCGGACACCAGCGAGAGATGCTTCGACCCTCCCGTCACGACCAGCAGGATGCCGACGATCGTCAGCAGCACCGACGGCACCAGCGCCGTGAACATGAACGTCAGCTGGGCGCGCCGGAGGAAGTGCGCCGCCGGGGAACGAAGCCTCACGCCTTCAGTGTGCCAGGAAAAGCGGCGGGTGGCTCGTCGGGCCCCTCCCGCTAGGCGACTTGCGCCAGGGTCTCGGCAGGGGGGCGGCGCAGCTCCCAGATCAGGCCGAGCGCCTGCAGCGCGCGCAGCACGTAGAACGTCACGTCAATCTCCCACCAGTAAAAGCCCTGGTTGGCCGAGCTCTGGTAGTGGTGGTGGTTGTTGTGCCAGCCCTCGCCGGTGGTGATGAGGGCCAAAAGCCAGTTGTTGCGCGAATCGTCCTCGGTGGCGAAGCGCCGCTGGCCGAACATGTGCGACAGCGAGTTGATCGAGAACGACCCGTGCCAGAGGAGCACGGTCGACACCAAGAAGCCCCACACGAAGCCGAACGGGCCGCCCAGCGCCAAGCACAGCGCGCCCAGCGCCACCGCCGGCAAGAGGGCGATGCTCGGCCGATTTAGCCAGCGCAGCTCCGGAAAGCGCGCCAGGTCGGCGACCGCTTTCTCGTCGGTGTCATCCCAGGCCGAGCCCAGGATCCACCCGACGTGCGAGTAGAGGAACCCGGTCAGCTTGGCCGAGTGCACGTCGCGGCTGGTATCAGAGTGCTTGTGGTGCCAGCGGTGGTGCGCCGCCCACCACAGCACGCCTTTCTGCGCCGCGCTCTGCGCGCCCAGCGCCAGCAGAAACTGAAAAACGCGCGAGGTCTTGAACGACCGGTGGGAAAAGTAGCGGTGGTACGCCGCGGTCACGATCACCATGCGCACGAAGTAAGACAGAACCGCCAGCCCGAGACCCCACCACGACCAGCCGACGGCGACGACGCCCGCGATGGCGACGGCGTGAATCAGCCAGAACGGAAGCGTCGACGGCCGAAAATAGATCCGCCAGCTGGTATCCGGGGGCGCGGGGGGAAGCTGGGCAGCAATTTCCATTCTCCATTGTTGCCCCGCTCCGGGTCACGGACCGACCACCCTTCGGTCACGCTTTTGTCATGGAATTTACAGCCGACCCAGGCGGCCCCTCCCGGCCCTCCCCGCTTCGCGGAGAGGGGGTCGGAAGGATCTGGGCCGGCCGAGCTTTTCAGCGGCCCATCAGGGCTTGGCGGCGGTTCGCTTGTGGGGTTTGGCGGGGTGCTTCTCGGGCTTCGGCTCGTCGGCTTTCTTCTCGGGCGCGGCCGTCTCGTCGGCGGCCTCGTCGACGACCGAATCCCCGCTCGAGACCGGGCCGGGATGGGGACTCTTGGCGGTGGCGGCGGCTTCGGCGGCGGCGGCTTCGTCCAGGTGGCGCCTCTCGTCGTCCTGGGCCTTCTTGGTCTCGGCGGCCACCTCGCGCTGGATCTCCTTGGACCGCTTCTGCTCGCAGGCCAGCGGCTCGCAGTCTCCAGGACACTGGCAAGCGCCGTTCTTGTCGCCGCAGAAGCAAGCGCCGGACTCAGTCCGGTAACAACCGCACGCGTTGACGGTGACGCCAGCGGGAACGGCCTTCGGCGGCGATCCGCTCTTCGCCTTGCCGGTCCGGTTGACCTTGGGCTGGGTGGCGACTTTGCCGCTGGCGTCTTTCGCCTCGCTGGCGGGAGACCGGACGGCAACGATTGCCGCGGCAATTGAGAGGATGATGACTGTCGTCTTGAGTTTAACCATCGTCACCGTTCTCCCTCTCAAAATACCTCGTTCAGCATGACCGTCTCGTTGTGCGCCGTCAAAGCAAAACGGCGCTTGCTTCTCAGCCGGTAAACGCCGGACCGGCGCGCTTCTTCCCGCGCCGGCGATGCCGCGTTGCCGCAACCGGCGAGAAGCGGCGTCAGCCTTGCGAGCGCGGGCGCCCGGAAAGGGTCTTCATTGACCGCGGACTCCCGATTTTCAGCAGTGACTCTGGGCGCGGCTGTTCATAACCAAGGACGTCGCAGAGACGCTGGACCATCAGCCCAAAGGCGGCTTGCAACGACTGCTCGTCGCGCACGGGGGCGAACAGGCGGGCGCCGGCCATGGTTCCGTGGCCGCCGGCGGCGCCATCGCGGCCGACGATGTGGCGCATGACCGAGCCGGCCCGCGCCTCGCTGGCCTCGGTCCGCAACGACAGATAGGCGCTGCCGTCGTACTGGCCGGCGCACAGGACGAAGCGGGCCGATTCGTACGACAGCAACAGGTCGGCTATCTCGGCCACTAGATCGGGGTAGCCCAGCGTCCCCAGGTTGACCGCCACGATGTCCTGAAACACTTGCGCCGATCGCAGGGCGCGATCCAGCGCCACGAAGTGGGCGCGCGGCACCTTGGGGTGGGTCATGCGGTAAAGGACGCTGTGATCGACCAGTGGCACCAGCTCGATATAGGCGGCGCGCTCGGCGCTGGTCGATTCACGGCCGAGATCGCGCGTCTCGGTGCGCAGGGCGAAGAAGAACGCGGTCGCCAGGCGGGCGTCGATGGCGACCTGGCGCTGGCGCAAGTACTCGAAGACGATGGTCGACGTCGCGCCCAGCGCGGGGCGGATGTCGCACCAGGCGGCGCGCGCGCTGCTGGCTCGGGGCGGGTGGTGGTCGATCACGATCTCCAGGCGGTGGCCGGCCGGCAGCGAGTTGTTGCCGGTCTCTGGCTGGGTGTCGACCAGGGCGATGACGTCGAACCCATCGGGGTCGACCCTTTCCACCGGCGTCAGCTGGATGCGCAGGTTCTCGACCATGGCCCGGTTCTGCGCCCGCCCCACGATGCCCCCGTGGGCCAGGGTCACCGCCGCGTGGAGCTCGTGCTGGATCAGCATCTCCAGGCCCAGGGCCGCCGCCAGCGCGTCCGGATCGGGGTTGTCGTGCATGTAGATCAGCGCCGACCGCCGCCCCTGCAGCCGGGCCAGCGCCTCATCGAGCGCAAAGGGTGCTGCGCTGGCGGCCGGCGCGGTCATGATCCGGCCGGACGGATCGATAGGTTATCGAAGGAGACGTCGGCCTCCCAGTCGTTGACGCCCAGGTATTCATGGCCGGGACCGCGCAGCGGTTCGGGATCGGTCCAGCTGAGAAACGGCTGGCCATCCAGTTTCCAGTCGAGCAGGCCGCCCTGGCGCACGATGGTCCAGTGATAGGTGCGGCCGGGCTGGACGTGGATGTCGCTTCGCTGCGCCTTGCGCCCCTGGTCGTGCTCGTTGTTCCGGCAGATCACCGACAGCGAGTTGTGCCAGCCACCGAAGATCATCACATACCCGGTCGAATCATACGCCCCGCGATCGACGGCGGAGGATTCGCCGTCGCCGTAAAGCTCGACCTTGAGGTCGCCGGCCGCGCTCCTCGACACGACGTCGACGTCGATCACGGCGTTGGCGGGCAGCTTGCGGCGCAGCCAGGCCGGGTGGTTGTACGCGTTCTTGACGGTCAGGCGGCCGTCGCTGATGCGGTAGTCGGCGCCGGTGTTGTTCCAGGTCGGCCCCAGCTCGGCGCGCTGGAAGTTGTCCAGGAACGGCTCATTGATGGGCGGGTCCTTGGCCCGGCACGCGAGGCTCCCCCAGGTTCCTAGAAGCACAATACCGAGGCGGACCAACCCACCCATTCGTCTCAAAATACCGTCGGTGGCCGCCGCCAGCAAGCTGGGGGTCAGGCGCGCCGGGCCAGTTCGTAAAGCAGGCCCCAGCGGATGCCGCGATCGCTGACCCGGAGGGCGCCGGCGCCGGCGCGCTGGGTGATGCCGCGCAGGATGAGACCGCCGGCCAAAATGACGTCGGCGCGGCGCGGATCGAGGCCCACCATCCGCTCGCGCTGGGCCTGGGTCGACTGGCCGAGGCGCAGGAGCTGCTCGTCCAGCGCCTCGGTGTCGAAGACGAAGCCGTGCACGCGATCGGCGTCGTACGAGGCCATCTGCAGCGACATCGCGGCCAGCGTCGTCACCGTCCCCGCCACGCCCACCAGCGTCAGGGGCTGACGGGGATCGGGCGGCGGGAAGGGGACGGCGGCCAGCGCGGCGGCCACGTCGTCCTCGATGGCCTTGCGCTCGTCGGACGACATGGGGTCGTGACGGACGTGGCGCTCGGTCAGGCGAACCGAACCGAGCGGCAGGCTGGTGTGAAAACGCACCTGGCCGGCGTGGGCCAGGACGATCTCCGTGGACCCGCCGCCGATGTCGACCGCCGCCAGCCAGCCGGCCGCCGCCTCGGCGGGGAACGACTCCAGCGTCGCGCGAAAGGTCAGCGCCGCCTCGCGATCGCCGCCGATCACCTCGACCGGCGCACCCAGGATGGCGGCCGCCGGGCGCAGGAACTCGTCGGCGTTGGGGGCGCGGCGCAGGGCCTCGGTGCCGACGGCGGCCAGGTGGCCGGCGGCGTCGTGCTGGCGGGCCACCGCGGCGTACGTGCGCAGCACCTCGAGCGTGGCGGCCATCCCCTCGGCGCCCAGGCGCCCGGTGGATCCGATGCCGCGGCCGAGGCGCGTGATCTCCGCGCGCTGGTCCAGGACGACGATCGAATGGTCGTCGGCCACCCGCGCCACCAGCAGCAGCGTGGTGTTGGTGCCGATGTCGATCGTCGCCAGGTTCACGGCACGCCCGACCCGTCAGCGGCTGCGCGGCGGGGCCGGCGTCGGACCCCACGACGGCGACGAACAGGCGCCGCGCCAGATCTGGACCTCGTGTCGCGTCTCCGGGTTCGCCACGAACAGGCCGCCGCGCGACGACGCGTAGACCAAGAGGCGCCCGTCGGGCGACCAGGCGGGATCCATGTTCGATCCCTTGCTCTGCGTGACGCGGTCGATCTTTCCGGAGCGCGTGTCGAGAAGAAAGATGTCGAACACGCCGCGCTCGTCGCGGCCGGTGAAGGCGATGACGGGCTTGTCCGGGCGCGGGTTCCAGCGCGGCGTCTGGTTGTACTTGCCCTGGAAGGTGACCCGCTTGGGCGTCCCGCCCGACGACGGCATGACGAAGATCTGCGGCGAGCCCTGCCGGTTCGAGACGAAGGCGACCTGCGAGCCGTCCGGCGACAGCGAGGGCGAGCTGTCGATGGCCGCGCTGCTGGTCAGCTTGGCCTGGATGGTGCCGTCGCTGGCGCTGATGCGGTAGATCTCCGAGTTGCCATCGAAGGACAACGTGAGCAGCAGGCTGCGCCCGTCGGCGGTCCAGACGGCGCCGGTGTTGAGGCCCGGCTTCTGCGAGAGGCGCCGGGCCCGCCCGCCGGCCGACGACACCAGCCACAGGTCGGGGTTGTTGCGCAGGAACGACGTGAAGGCGATCTCGCCGCCGCCCGGGGAGAACGCCGGCAGCAGGCAGTCGGAGCCCATCTTGGTCAGCACGGCGGTGCGCGCGCCGTCGGCGTCGACGGTGGCGATCTCGTGCGCGCCGGCGCCCGACAGCGCCACGGCGATGCGCGAGCCGAAGACGCCGCGCTGGCCGGTGAAGTACTCGATCACGTCGTTGGCGAACAGGTGCACGGTGTCGCGCACGTCGCCGGCGCGGTAGGCGCGCGAGATGACCGGCGCCTCGCCGCGTCCCATGACGTAAAGGCGCGCTTCGGTCTCGACGCCGCCGCTCGACCGGGCGGACTTCATCTTGGCCACGCCCTGCGCGCCCACCTGCGACCAGAGCGCCGCCGAGAACGACAGCCCCTCGGCCTGCAGCTGCGCCGGGAAGGACGTGGGATCGAGCAGGCGAAACAGCCCCGAGATGTCTAGGTCGCGGTTCAGCACGTCCAGCGCCTGGCGCGCGAGATCAGCGTCGCCCTGCGCGTTCGGCAGCGCCAGCCGGAACAGGTCGCGGCCCGGGTCGGTGATGCGGATGTGGGGCAGATCCTCGTCACCGCCCGACGGCGCCTGGGCCGGCGCCTGCCCTGCAGCGGGCGGCGCGGCCAGCAGGCAAACCGCCGCGACGCCCAGCCGGGCCAGCAGAGAGAAGCGCGCGACCACGTTCATTTGATGTCCTTTCCGGCGAAGTCGATGGCGAAACCGTGGGCGGCCTGTTTTCGCACGGCCGGCGGCGGGGGCGGAACTTTTCGCGTGGCGGTGATGGCGGTCATGCAGGAATCGTCGAAATAGCTGTTGCCCGACGGGTGCAGGAGGCGGCTGTCGGTGATGGTGCCGTCGGCGCTGATGCGGATGCGGATCTCCGTGGTCAGGCGGCCCAGCTCGGCGTCGGACACCAGACCGCTGGGAGCGCTCCAGTTGCGGCGGATGGCCTCGAAGATCGACGTCGCATAGGCGTCGCCGGCGCTGGCCTCGGTGGCGGTGCCGGCGGCCGACCCGGTCAGCTGCCCCTCCTCGGGCTCGGGCTCGGCCAGCGCCTCCAGCTTGCGCGCGCGGTTCAAGGCGCGTTTCAGATCCTTGTTGATGACGGGGTTCTCCGGGCGCGGTGCCTCGGGCGGTGCCTTGGGGGCTTCGGGGTTCTCCGACACCTTGATCACCGCCGGCGGTGCCGTCGGGGGTGGCGGCTCCGCGACGCGCGGCAGCCAGAACTTGTCGCGCGGCTTGCCAAGCTTGACCATCTTGGCGACGACGAAGTCGCGCGGGATCTCCAGCGGCGGCGCGGTCCGGCTGTGGGCGTAGTTGACCGCGCCCAGGATCGCCCCGTGCAGCACCACCGTGATCAGCAGGCCGGCCAGATTTCGCCCTGAAGCGCGCCGGCGCCTTGGCCGGGCTCCGTCCACGCCTTTACTCTCCGCCACGCGCCTACTCCAGCGGGTCGGTCACCATCGCCAGCTTGTCGACGCCGGCTTGCTTGACGGCAGCCATGATCTTGACGACATCACCGTAGAGGAGCCCGCGGTCGGCGTGCAGGTACAGCTCGTGGTCGGCGTTCAGCTTGGCGTTGCCTTTCAGGATCTTCTCGACGTCGTCCCAGGGGATTTGCAGCTTGCCCAGGAAGACGCGCTTGTCCTTGGTGACGGTGAGGATCAGCTTGCCCTCGTCGTCGGGGATGGTCTGCGCCTTGGCTTCTGGCAGATTGACGTCGACCCCGGTCTGCAGCATGGGCGCCGTGACCATGAAGATGATCAGCAACACCAGCATGACGTCGACCAGCGGGGTGACGTTGATCTCCGTCAGCATCGCTCCCTGGGTGCCGCCCGAGAGGGCCATCAGAAGAACCTCCGGCGGACGATGTTGAGAAAGTCGCTGGAGAACGTCTCCATCTCGGAGGAGATGACCCGGATCCGACGCGAGAAAAAGTTGTACGCCATGACGGCCGGGATGGCGGCGATGAGGCCGATCGCCGTCGCCACCAGCGCCTCGGCGATGCCGGGCGCCACCGTGGCCAGGTTGGCGGCGCCCTTCGACCCGATGTTGCGGAACGAGTTCATGATGCCCCACACCGTGCCGAACAGGCCGATGAACGGCGCCGCGCTGGCCGTGGTGCCGAGCAGCGGAACCCGGCTCTCCATCTCCGTCACCGCGGTGGTGCGCGCGCGATCGAGCGCGCGCTGGATGCTCTCGATGTCGCCGAGCAGGGCGTCGCCCCCCGCCGGATCGGCGGACTGTTCCTGTCGCCGTTTCTGCAGCTTCGCCAGCTCGGTGTAACCGGCGCGGAAGACCTCGCCCACGGGAGAGGGCGCCGACGCTTCGGAGATGCGCCAGATCTCGTCCAGGCGGCCGGTCTTCCAGAAGACGTCCTGAAATTTCGTCGATCGGGCGGCGGCGTTCGCCAGGAACAGCGCCTTCGATCCGATCACGAACCAGGACGCCACCGACATCAGGATCAGCAGGCCCAGCACGCCCTTGACGACGGGCGAGGCGCCGATGATCAGCGAGATGACGTCGAGGCGGGACTCGGCCCCAGCCTGCAGGATAAGCGGCAACATCAGCGAATCACCTCCCTCTCGTTCGCGGAGAAACCATGACGCCGCAGTTTGACACGAGGCGCGGCGGTTCCTAGTTTCGTGGCCACACATGAGTACCAGAAACTCCGTCGCCGTGGGGGCTCCGCGGTGGTCGCGGAATGCTCTCGCCGCGACGCTGGTTCTGGCGGCCGTCGCGCCCGCCGGCGTCGGCGGCTGCGTGCGCATCGACGGCGGCGCCGTGGAGATGTCGTGGGTCCTGCGCACACCCGAAGGGCGGGCCATCGGCGATTGCGGCTGCAGCGACCCGCAGGTCGCCACCGTGCGGTTGCACCTGACGCTGGTGAACGGGGCCGGGACGGTCCCGGGCGGCACGCCGTGTGAAGGCCGCGCCCAGTGCCAGTTCGCGTGTCAGCGTGAGACCGGCGCCACGCCCTTCGACATCCCCGAGACGAAACCCGACGAGATGTACCTGATTTCCGTGGATACGCTGGGTCCGGACGGGACGCCGCTCGCGGGCGTCCGGGCGCCGGCACCGGTCTTGCGAAGCGTGGTCAGGGGGCAGCCAACCGACATGGGAGCCTTACTTTTGGTTACGGAATGTGCGAATGCATGTTCGGGGATGAATGGCCAGGGCGTCTGCGAGCGTCCATGAGGCTGGGGGCGGCCCGTTGCCTGACGACTAAAAACAGGAGACTGACGATGATGGGCAAGATTGGCGCGGCGATGTTGTTGATCGGAGTGGGCGCGGTGTCGCTGTCGGGTTGCGGCGGCGGCGGCAGACCGCGCGGCAGCAGCTGTCAACCCGAGGTTCAGGTCAGCTGGACGGTGGTCGACGCTGCCAACAACGTCTTCCATTGCGAGGACGTCGGGGCGACCACGGTTGTCGTCAACATGGGCGGCATGTCGACCTCGTTCAACTGCAACGCCTACGGAGGCGTCACGGCCCCCGTCTTCGCAGGCACGTACTCCACGTCATTCCAGCTGCTGGATGGCAACGGCACTGTTCTGTCGCAAACGCCCGCGATGGATGTGCCGGTCTCTGGTTGCGCGACCATCAGCGTGGGCCAGGTCGACTTCGAGGTCACGCCCAACGCGCCACCGCCGTGCGGGACCCAGGACGTGGCGCTGAGCTGGAGCATCGCCCAGGCCAGCAACAACGCCCCGCTGACCTGCGCGCAGGCCGGAGCGCAGACGGTCCACTTGAACCTGGGCAACAACGGGTACGACTTCAGCTGCGACGCGGGCGTCGGGCGGACCACGGCGGTTACGGACGGGACCTACCCGACTTACTTGCAGCTTCTCAGTCCCGGCGGCCAGGTGCTGTCGCAGACCGATTCGATGAACATCACGGTCCCGCGCTGCGCGGGCGTGACATTGCCAGACGTCGTGTTCGCCGTTCAGTGACGAGAAGAGAGTGATATAAGCGGCGGCCATGGTTCGGCGCCTATCGTCGCGGGGGCTGATCGCCGTCGCCGCCTTCGCTGTCCTCGCGGGCGCCGGATGCCACAGCGACGGCACGGTCCAGCTTTCCTGGACCTTTGCCGGCGACGGAGACACCTCGGCGCTGACCTGCGCGCAGCGGGGCGTCTTCTCCATCTGGGTGACGGGCGCCAGCCTCGACGGCGACGGCGACAGCGAGGAGGTGCCCTGCGCGCCGGGAGTCTTCACACAGAGCGTGCACGCCAGCACCTGGTCGTTCACGGTGCTGGGGCTGGATCAGTCGGGTTGTTACCGCGGCAACCGGCTGCTGGGCACCGGCGACGCCGGCGCCGGCGCCGATGCAACCGACGGCGGCGCGGCGCTGTCGTCGTCGTCGGTGTGCCGGCCGACCAGCGACCTCGGCTTGCTGGCGGCGAGGGTGGCGCCGATCGAGATTCCCAAGGATAAAACCACGCCGATCGCCGTGACGCTGGCCTCCTTGCCGACGTGCTCCGACGGTGTCGACAACAACGGCGACGGCCGCGTCGACCTGGACGATCCGGTGTGTCACGGCGATCCGGGCGCCTCCGAGGGCGCCGCGCAGTAGCGTGCCCCGCCAGTTGCGCTAATCTTGTGTGATGCCTGATCTGCCCCACGGGCGGCGCCCTTCCCAGGCCTGGGGCTCTCCTTCCTGGACCCGGCCGATCCGGGAGCGGCTGACCCCCGCCATCAAGGCGCTGGTGATCGCCGAGACGCTGGTGTTCGCGTTCTATCGCCTGGTGCCGCAGAGCCACGCCTTCCTGGCCGAGCACGTCGCGCTGGGGCCAGGGCTGTTTCAGGGGCAGGTCTGGCAGCTGGGCACGGCGCTGTTCATCCACACCGACGGGCTCTCGCTGATCCTGAACCTGATCGGCCTGTGGTTCGTGGGGGCTTTCACCGAGCGCACCGCGGGCACGCGCCGTTTTCTGCTGCTGTTCTTCGGAGCCGGGGCACTGTCCAATCTGGCCATCGCCGGCGTGGCGCGCCTCGGGAGCATGCAGACGGCCGAGCTGTTCTTCGGCGCGTCGTACGCCATCCTGGCCCTCTTCGTCGCCTACGGGCGCACGTATGCGGGCGCCCAGACGCAAATCCTGGGTGGCCTGTACATGCAGGCGCAGAACCTGGCGCTATTGCTCGTCGGCTGGTCGCTGGTGGCCAGCCTGTTTCAGCGCGACTGGGCCGGCGTGGCGGGGACGCTGACAGCCTCCGCCGTCGGGTATTTCATGGCGGGCGGCAACCTGGGCGAGCTGGCCCGCGTTCTGCGCCGGCTGTGGCCGCGCCGGGCCCGCCGGCGCTACCAGGTGCTGGAGGGCGGGCAGTCGCGCGGCACCGGCAAGCGCCAGAAATTCTGGAACTGAGCGCGCGGGCGCGCCCGGTTCACCTTTGCATTCCGGCTGCTGCGCGCTAAGTTGACGATTCCTATTACTGCTGGGGGTGCTGGAAGGGCCATCGGGCTCGACGGCTGAGAGTTGGGGCGCGGCGGGCATGTTGCCTGCGGCGCCACGCGACCCCTGAACCTGATCCGGGTAATGCCGGCGAAGGAAAGCGAGGACCGAATGAGCGCGGAGGACGGGAACGGGAACGGGGGAGGGTTCGGATCGCCGAACGGTAACGGTGGCGCCGGAAACGGCCGGCACCTGCGCACGGTGACCGCCGATCCGGTGGAGGGCCTATCGCCGCTGGAGGATTTCCCGGCGTCCGAACGCGTCTTCAAGACCGACGGCGACGACATCCGTGTGCCTTTCCGGCGCGTCAGCATCGGCGGCGGCGAGGCCCCCGTCGACGTTTACGACACCTTCGGCCCGCGCGCGCTGGACCTGCACCGCGGCTTGCCCAAGCTGCGGCAGCCCTGGGTCGACCGCCGCGTGGCTCGCGGCGACACCAACTTCAGCCAGATGCACTATGCCCGGCGCGGCGAGATCACCGAGGAGATGCGCTTCGTGGCCCTGCGCGAGAACGTGACGCCCGCGTTCGTGCGCGACGAGGTGGCCCGCGGCCGCGCCATCATCCCCGCCAACCGCCGCCACCCGGAGAGCGAGCCGATGATCATCGGTCGAAATTTCCTGGTGAAGATCAACGCCAACATCGGCAACTCGGCGGTGTCGTCGTCGATCGGCGAAGAGGTCGACAAGCTGCGCTGGTCCGTCAAGTGGGGCGCCGACACGGTCATGGACCTGTCGACCGGCCGCAACATCCACGAAACGCGCGAGTGGATCGTCCGCAACTCGCCGGTGCCGATCGGGACAGTGCCGATCTACCAGGCGCTGGAGAAGGTGAACGGCAAGGCCGAGGACCTGACGATCGATCTGTTCATCGACACGCTGATCGAGCAGGCCGAGCAGGGTGTCGACTATTTCACCATCCACGCGGGCGTTCTTCTGCGCTATGTGCCGCTGACGGCTCGGCGGGTGACCGGCATCGTGTCGCGCGGCGGATCGATCCTGGCCAAGTGGTGCCTGGCCCACCACCGGGAGAATTTCCTCTACACCGAGTTCGAGCGCATCTGCGAGGTGATGAAGAAGTACGACGTCGCTTTCAGCCTGGGCGACGGGCTGCGGCCCGGCTGCATCGCCGACGCGAACGACGAGGCGCAGTTCGGCGAGCTGCAGACGCTGGGCGAGCTGACGCAGATCGCCTGGAAGCACGACGTGCAGGTGATGATCGAGGGGCCCGGGCACGTTCCCATGCACAAGATCAAAGAGAACATGGACCGCCAGCTGGCCACCTGCCACGAGGCGCCGTTCTACACGCTGGGGCCGCTGGTGACGGACATCGCGCCGGGGTACGACCACATCACGTCGGCCATCGGCGCGGCGATGATCGGCTGGTACGGCACCGCGATGCTTTGCTACGTGACGCCCAAGGAACACCTCGGCCTGCCGAACCGCAAGGACGTCAAGGACGGCGTCATCGCGTACAAGATCGCCGCCCACGCCGCCGACCTGGCCAAGGGGCACCCCGGCGCGCAGCAGCGCGACGACGCGCTGTCGCGGGCGCGCTTCGATTTTCGCTGGCCGGATCAGTTCAACCTGTCGCTGGATCCCGACACCGCGCGCGAGTTCCACGACGAGACGCTGCCCGCGCCCGCCGCCAAGGGGGCGCATTTTTGCTCGATGTGCGGGCCGCACTTCTGCTCGATGAAGATCACCCAGGACGTGCGCGACTACGCCGACAGCCTGGGCGTCGCGCCCCAGCAGGCGCTGGAGGCTGGCCTGCGCGCGCAGGCGGCCGCCTTCAACGACAGCGGCCAGAACCTGTACGCGGCCGCGCCCCCCACCCCGGCCGCCGCGGCGTCGGGAACGCGCGAGCCGTGAACCGGGGGTCGCGCGCGACGGGGCCGGGTGCGGCCGTGGCAGTCGCGTTCGCCTTCGCCGTTGCCTTCGCTCTCGGCGGGGCCGCTTGCACCAGCGTCGGCGACGACCCGGGGCCGGCGGTGCCGGTCCAGCCGGGAACCATCTATGCCCAGATGTGCGCGCGCTGCCACGGGCCCGACGGGCACGGCGATCCGGAGATCAAGAAGACCATGCCCAACGTGCGCGACTTCGCCGATCCCACGTTCCAGGCGCAGGTCGGCTACGAGCAGCTCGGGCGCGTCATCATGGCCGGCAAGGGGCAGATGCCGGCGTTCGGCGCGGCGCTGAGCACGCCGAAGATCCAGGCACTTTCCGGCTACGTCAAACGGCTGGGCAAAGGAACGGCCACGCATTAAAATCCGCCGCCACATGCGCGCGCGCCCGGGCCGGTCGTTGTCCATCCTCGTCATGGCCGTCGTGTGGATGGCGTGCGCGGCGCTGGCGGGCGGCGTGGCGAACGCCGGCGACTACGCCAAGGCGTACGCGGAGGGGCTGCGACATTCGCGGCGCGCGGCCACGCTGGCCGGCGCCAACAATTGCAAGGCGGCGGTGCCGGAGTACACCAAGGCGATCAAGCTGCTGAAGGATCCGGTGCTGCTGTTCAACCGCGCCGAGTGCTATCGCACGCTGGGCAACCGCGCCGCCGCCCTGACCGACTATCGCCGGTTTCTGGCCGAGCTGCCGAACGCGCCCAACCGCGCCGAGGTAGAGGCGAACATTGCCGCGCTGGAGCCACCGCCCGCAAGACCGGCGGCACCCGCGGCACCGGTGCCAGCGCCGCCGGCAGTGGCGACGGTCGTCGCGCCGCGCGACTCGACAGCGATGCCGATGCCGATGCCGGGCGAGCCTGTGGAGCGCGCACCGCTCGGCGAGCCTGCGCCCGGGCCCGGGTCGACGCTGGTGGTGCCGCCTTCGCCGAGGCGCGAGATCATCACCCAGCTGGACGACAGTCGAATGGAGCCGACGCCGGTCGCCCCGGGCGTCGACGTCGTGCACGTCAATCCACCGCCGGCGCCCCTGGCGCCCGCCGACGTCGAGGGGACGGGTTCGAAGACCAGCCGGTGGTGGCTGTGGACGCTGGCGGCTGTCGTGCTCGCGGGTGGCGGCGTGACGACTTATCTTCTGCTCAGGGGCGGCAAGACGGACGCACCGTCATCCGATCTCGGTAACTATCGATTCTAGGACTTTCATGATCAGACCTTACGTGGCGGGGGTTGCCGGTGCGCTGGCGGCACTGGCGGTGGCCGGGTGCACGAATTCCAAGTCGGTCTTGCACGTCAGCGTCACCGGCGACGTGCAGGGCATTTTCCAGCTGATCGTCGGCATCAGCGTCGGCGATCAGGCTTCGGAGCTGGACGTGCCGTCCGCGCCGCGGCCGATCACGCTGCCCACCAGCTTCAACGTGGAGATGGACCGCTCGCGCACGGGCGCGCTGGATCTGACGATCGCCGGCCGCGACGACGGCGGAAACGTGATCGCCAGCGGCTCCGGCCATCTGGACGACATCATTGTCGGTGGCCTGAACACGATGCAGGTCCCGCTGTCCGCCACGCCGGCCGGCGGCGGACAGCCGGACGCCGGCGCAGGCGACGACGGTGGCATCACCGGTGGCGACGATGCCTCGGTCGAGGCCGGCGAGGAGGAGGGCGGCGTCGACGGCGGTGTTCCCGGCCCGCCGGACGACGCCGGCGACGAGGTCGCCGCCGGTGACGATGGCGGGGACGATACATCCGGCGACGAGACCGGGCCCTGATTCGCGGCCCGCGCGCCTTTCCAGGAGTTGATGTCATGAGCAGGGCCCTCCGCGTTCTTTCCGACGAGATCCCGGCGCGGTCGCAGCCCCAACCGGATGACTGGCGCTGGCAGCTGCGCCACCGCATCACGACGAAAGAGGAGATCGCTGCCCGGCTGCCGCTCTTGCCCGAGGAGGAGGCGGGGCTGGACGCGGCGCCGGGGCATTTCCGCGTCGCCGTCACGCCGTACTACTTCTCGCTGATCGATCGCGACCACCCGTCGTGCCCGGTGCGCATGCAGGTGATCCCGCGCGCGCGCGAGCTGGTGAACGAGCCCGGCGATCTGATCGATCCGCTGGGCGAGGACGCGCACTCGCCCGCCACCGGGATCTTTCACCGCTATCCCGATCGCTGTCTGCTGCTGGCGCTGGATCGCTGCGCGATCTACTGCCGCCACTGCAACCGGCGGCGCCTGGTCGGGCAGGAGGAGACGCCCATCTCGCGCGACGACCTGGCGTCGGCGCTGGACTACATCCGGCGCACGCCGGCCATCCGCGACGTGCTGATCTCGGGCGGCGATCCGCTGACGCTGTCGACGAACCGCCTGGAGGAGATCGTGGCCGGCGTGCGCGCCATCCCCCACGTCGAGATCGTCCGCATCGGCACGCGCGTGCCGGTGGTGCTGCCCATGCGCGTCGACGACGAGCTCGTCGCCATGCTGCGCCGGTACCACCCGCTGTTCATCAACACGCACTTCAATCACCCGAAGGAGCTGACGCCGCTGGCGCGCGCGGCGTGCGAGCGCCTGGCCGACGCGGGGATTCCGCTCGGCAACCAGACGGTGCTGTTGCGCGGGGTGAACTCGTCGGCGCGGGTGCTGCGCAAGCTGTTCACGGAGCTGCTGCGTTGCCGCGTGCGCCCCTATTACCTGTTCCAGGGCGACGTCGCCGCCGGCACGTCGCACCTGCGGACGTCGGTCGAGACCGGCGTCGAGATCATGCAGCAGCTGCGCGGCCACATCTCCGGCCTGGCGGTGCCGCACCTGGTGATCGACACGCCGGGCGGCATGGGCAAGGTCAGCATCGGGCCCGACTATGTCGTCGCGCGCGGCGAGGATCGGTGGACGCTGCGCAATTACGAAGGCCGCCTGGTCGACTATCCGCAGCCGATCGAGAAGGACGCCACCTGCGCGTACGACGAGGTCTATTTCGCCGATTCACCGAGGTGAGGAGCTTTTAGCCCTCTTTCAGCCTTTCCTTAGCCTTCGAGGCCGGCGCTGGGACAGAAGGGCGCCAGCGTGCACGACGCGCAGTTGGGCTTGCGCGCGAAGCAGACACGGCGGCCGTGCCAGATCAGCTGGTGCGAGAAGCGGATCCAGTTCTCCTTGGGCACCACCGCCATCAGATCCTGCTCGATGTTCTTCACCTCGGGCGATCGCGTGAGGCCAAGGCGCATGCTCAGGCGCTGGACGTGCGTGTCGACGACGACCCCCTCGGCGAGGCCGAACGCCGTCCCCAGCACCACGCTGGCGGTCTTGCGCGCCACGCCCGGCAGCTTCGTCAGCTCCGCGAGCGTGCGCGGGACTTCGCCGCCGTGATGCTCGACCAGTCCCTGCGCGGTCCCTTTGATGCTCTTGGCCTTCTGCCGGTAGAACCCCGTCGAGCGGATCAGCTTCTCCAGCGCGGGCAGGCGCGCCTTGGCCATCGCGGCGGCGTCGGGGAAGCGCTGGAACAGCGCCGGCGTCACCATGTTGACCCGCTGGTCGGTGGTCTGCGCCGACAGGATGGTGGCGATCAGCAGTTGGAACGGCGTCTCGCGATCCAGCTCGCAGTCGACGTCGGGGTACGCCTCCTCCAGCGCGCCCACGATTGATCGCACGCGCGCCGGGTCGGGCGGCCAGGGCCCGCGCAGCGGCTTGCGCGTCGCTTTGGTGATCACCCGGGGCAATCCGCGCGGCATCGGCGGGTTATAACATCGGCGACCATGGACGAGACGCCCGAGGAGCTGGAGCGCATCCGCAGGGAAGCGGCGGAGATCGACGTTCACCAGTACCGCCGGCGCTTTCGCGCCTTGAAGGCCGTCGGCCTCGGCGCGGCGGCCGCCGGCCTGGTCTGGCTGGTGCTGGTCATGCTGGACAGCCGCCGCAACCCCTGCGAGCGGGTGCGCGACCACTTCTGCGCCCAGGATCCGAAAGGCCAGACGTGCCAGACGTACCAGGGTGTCTGGAAGGAATCGACCGAGGACGAAAGCCCGGCCATGCGCGGCAACATCCGCGCCCAGTGCCAGTCGAAGATCGACCGCCTGAAGGAAGAAGACGGCGTCACGGTGAGATAGCCGAACACGAGGGAGGTTCGTCACGGTCGCGCGGGAACACTGTTCCTGCCCAAGTCACGCCTGCATGGTCGGAAGGAGACCGACCATGACCCAGAAGAATCACTCCGTTCGCCTGACCCTGCTGGCAGCTCTGCTTGTCCCCGCCTTCTCCGCCGCCGCGCAGGCCGGAACGCCCGCGGACGCGGCGCGCGCCGACATCAACGCCACGTACGGCTTCATCCCCGGCTTCTTGAAGGCCCTGCCCGACAACGCGCTGCCCGGCGCCTGGGCCGAGATGAAGCAATTCGCCGACGCCAACACCGCGCTGCCGAACAAGGTGAAGGACATGATTGGCCTCGCGGTGTCGGCGCAGACCGGCTCGCGGAGCAGCATCTACGCCTACTCGCGCTGTGCGCAGGCGTTCGGCGCCAGCGAGGCCGAGGTGAAGGAGGCGGTGACCATGGCGGCGCTGACCCGGCACTGGAGCACGATCTTCAACGGCCTCCAGCTGGACGAGGCCAGGTTCCGCGCCGAGCTCGGCAAGATGTTCGACTACCTCGGCAAGATGGCGGCCGGCAAGGTCCCCGCGCCCAAGGACATCGCCATCACCGACGCGCGCTCGGTGAACGAGGACGTCAAGCAGATGTTCGGCTTCGTGCCCGAGTTCGTCCAGCGCGTGCCGGCCGAGGCCCTGCCGGGCGCCTGGGTCGAGCTCAAGAGCGTGGAGATGAACCCGGAGACGGCCATTCCCCCGAAGTACAAGAGCCTGATCGGCCTGGCCGTGTCGTCGCAGATCCCCTGCCGCTATTGCATCATCGCCGACACCGAGTTCGCCAAGGGCGACGGCGCCACCGAGCGCGAGATCAACGAGGCCATCACCATGGCCGGCCTCACCCGCCACTGGATCACGCTCGCCGACGGGTTGCAGCTGGACGAGAAGCAGTTCCGCAAGGACATCGACCGCCTGCTGCAGGGCGCAGCCAGCAAGGGCCCGGTGGCCAAGGCGCGATGATCGCGCGGCACCGCCGCGACGAGACGAGACGAGAGGGGAGCGCGGGCTCCCCTTTCGCCGTTGCCGGCGCCGCCGCGGAGGAGCCATGGAACAGCACGGCCGGCACTGGACAGGGGCGCGCGGGTCGTGGGAAATGGCGGGAGTGGCGGTGTCTTCACGACGCCCGTTCGTCGGGCGCGACCGGGAGATCGACGAGCTGCGCAGCGGCGTCGACGAGGCGGCGGGCGGGCGGGGCGGACTGTTCCTGATCGTGGGCGCCGCCGGGATGGGCAAGACACGCCTGGCGGACGAAGCCGCCCGCGTGGCGGAGGGGCGTGGCGCCCGCGTGCTGTGGGGGCGTTGCTGGGAGACGGGCGGCGCGCCGGCGTACTGGCCCTGGCTCCAGATCCTGCGCGAGCTGACTCGCGGCGCCGAGGGGGCGGCGCTGCGGGAGGCGCTGGGCGGGGAGGCGGGGCCGCTGGCGCAGCTCGTGCCCGAGGCGGCGGCGCCACCGGCGGCAAGAGACGCGCCCCCCGGCGGCGCCGCCGGTGCGGTGGATCCCGCGACCGATCGGTTTCGACTGTTCCAGGCGGTGGTGGCCGCCCTGCGCGCCTGCAGCGAGCGGACGCCGCTCGTGCTGATCTTCGATGATCTGCACACGGCGGATCCCTCGTCGCTGAAACTTCTACATTTCGTCGCGCGCAATTTGCGCGGCGTGCGCGTGGCCGTCATCGGCGCCTATCGCGACGAGGAGGCGCGCTTGTCGGACAGCGTCGGGCCCCTGCTGGTCGACATCGCGCGCGAGGGGACGTACCTGCCGCTCGGCGCGCTGGCGGCGCCGGAGGTGAGGGCCCTGGTGACGGCGGCGGCGGGGGAGCCGGCGCCGGAGCCGCTGGTGGCCGCCGCCCTGCGCGCGTCGGAGGGGAACCCGCTGTTTCTGAGCGAGCTCCTGCGACTGCTGGTCCAGCGCGGGGATCTCGCGCGCCGATCGGACGAGGATCCGCCCGCGTTGCCGATTCCCGACACCGTCCGCGAGCTGATCGGCCGCCGGCTGGCGCGCCTGTCCCCGGCGACGCGCGACGTGCTGGCCTTGGCCTCGGTGGCGGGCCGGGATTTCGCCGCGCCGGACGTGTCGGCGATCGCCGGCTTGCCGGCGCCCGCCGTCGAGGAACGGCTCGCCGACGCCGATCGCGGCGGCGTCATTCTCGCCACGGGCGGGGCGGGCTGGCGTTTCTCGCACGTGCTGGTGCGCGAGGCGCTGTATCGCGACATCCCGCTCGAGCGCCGGGCCGCCCTGCACCTGGCGTTTGCCGAGCACCTCGCGCGGGGCGCTGGCCGCGCTCCGGCCGTCGCCGAGATCGCCCATCACCGGCTG
>DATKEU010000356.1:0-7683 GCA_035544495.1 Polyangia bacterium
CGTAGGGCCGGCGCGCGTCAGTTCGCGCCGTCCGGCGCTTCGGCGGCAAGCTCGCGCGCGACCAGCTCCAGCTGCATCTTCATCAGCGCGAGCTGCCGGGCGACCACCGCCTCCGCCGGATCGCCCTCCGGGGCCGCCGGCGGCACCGCCGGCGCGGGGGCGTCCTGGCGCGCCGCCGCCCGCGCGGGCTCGGCGGCCGCGGCGGGCGGATCGACCCAGCATCGCACCCGCTCATACGGATAGGCGGGCAGGGCGACGCGCGCGCGTCGCTCATACGCGAACAGCGATCCCGCGGCGAACGCCGCGCCCCGGCTCCACAGCTCGCCCAGCGCCGCCAGCGCGGCCCGCTGTTCCTCGTTCCCCGTCTCTTTTCCCAGAGCCGCGACGGCGCGGTGGGGCGCCACCTGCTGCCGCACCAGCTGCGCCGCGACCTCGCGCGGCCCCAGGTCCAGGAACAGCCCGCCCGGGTTCTCGGTGTCCGCCGTCGCCACGGCCGCGCCGAACATCACCGGCGAGCGGAGCTGGCGCGCCCAGTACGTCGGGTCGGTGGCCTCGGCGGCGGTCAGCAGGCGGCCGGTCACCGTCGAGTAGATGGGCAGGCTGGGCGGACGCAGCTTCAGCGCCCGCAGCGGCGCCTCGATGTCGGCCGCCGCCGCCGCCATCGAGCGCGAGTGGAAGGCGTGCGACGTGTGCAGCTTGCGGCAGGCGATCCCGCGCGCGTCCAGCGTCTGGACGAACGCGTCCACGTCGGCCTCGGGGCCCCCCACGACGCACAGGCCGGGGGCGTTGACGGCGGCGAGATCCAGCGCCTCGGGCAGAAGGGGCCGCAGCTCGTCGATCGGCAGGCGCACGGTCAGCATCGAGCCGCCGGGCGCCGACTGCATCAGCTTGCCGCGCAGGGCGACGATGCGCAGCGCTTCTTCCAGCGACATCACGCCCGCCAGCGTGGCGGCGACGAATTCACCCACGCTGTGCCCGATCAGCGCCGCCGGCGCGACACCCCAGGATCGGAACTGCATCGCCAGCGCGTACTCGACCGCGAACAGCGCCGGCTGCGCCAGCCACGTCTGGCGCAGGGCCGCGTCGGCCTCGTCGGCGCCGCCGGGCGGGTCGAGGAACGTGCGCAGGTCGCCGCCCAGGAGCGGGTTCAGGATCGCCCGGCAGGCGTCGAACGCCTCGGAGAAGACGACCTCGCGATCGTGCAGGCCCAGCCCCATGCGGTGGCACTGGCTGCCCTGGCCGGGGAAGACGAACACCACGCGCGGCTCGCGCGCTTCAGCTTCGCGCGGCTTCGCGCGGCGCAGGGCCTCGGCCGCCTCGGCGGCGCTGGCGGCGACGACGGGGATGCGGAACCCGCACCGGCGCCGCCCGGTGGCCAGCGTGAAGGCGACGTCGGCCAGCGGCAGCTCAGGGTGCGCGAGGAGGTGGGCCGCGACCCGCTCGGCGTGCGCGGCGGCCGCCTCGCGCGAGCGCGCCGAGACGAGCAAGAGCTGCACCGGTCGGGAGGGCGCCGGCGCGGAGGCGGGCGGGGGCTCCTCGACGACGGCGTGGGCGTTGGTGCCGCCCACGCCGAACGAGCTGACGCCGGCCAGCCGCGGCCGCCCGTCGGTCGCGGGCCAGGGCGTCGTCTCGCTGACGACGCGAAACGGGGTCCGGTCCAGCTCCAGCGCCGGGTTCGCGCGCTCGAAGTGCAGGCTCTTCGGCAGGATCGCGTGGCGCAGCGCCTGCGCGACCTTGATCAGCCCGGCGACGCCCGCGGCGCTGACGGTGTGGCCGAAGTTGCTCTTGACCGAGCCGATGCCGCAATAGCCGACGTCGGACGTGAAGCGCCGGTAGGCGAGGGTCAGCGCGGCGACCTCGATCGGATCGCCCATCGGCGTCGCGGTGCCGTGCGCTTCGACGTAGGAGACGTCGCGCGCGTCGACCCCCGCGTCGGCGAGCGCGCGGGCGATGGCGTCGGCCTGGCCCGCCACGCTGGGCGCGGAGAAGCTGACCTTGTCCGCGCCGTCGTTGTTCGTGCCGACCCCGCGGATCACGCACTCGATCGTGTCGCGATCGCGAAGCGCGTCTTCCAGGCGCTTCAGCACCACGGCGCCGACGCCGTCGGAGAACAAGGTCCCGGTCGAGTCCGCGTCGAAGGGCCGGCAGCGGCCGTCGCGCGACAGCATGCTGCCGTCCTGGTAGAGGTGGCCGCTGCGAACCGGCACGTTGACGGTGGCGCCGCCCGCCACCGCGACGTCGCAGTCGCCGCGCCGGAGCGCGGTCACCGCCTCCGCGACCGTGACCAGCGACGTCGAGCAGGCGGTGTTGGTGCTGAGCGCCGGCCCGCGCAGGCCCAGGCGGTAGGCGATGCGCGAGGTGAGGAAGTCCTTCTCGTTCGCCAGCCGCACCATGAACTCGCCCGTCGCCGCGACCACGTCCGGCCGCCGCGCGAGCAGATAGTGCCAGTAGGTGGTGTTGCCTGAGCCGGCGTAGACGCCGATCTTGCCCGCGTACTGTTCCGGATCATAGCCGGCGCGCTCCAGCGCCTCGTGCGTGACCTCCATGAACAGGCGCTGCTGCGGATCCATGACGTCGGCCTCGCGCCGGGCGATGCCGAAGAACCCGGGATCGAACTCGTCGAAGTGGTCGACGATCCCGCGCACCGGGACGTACGCCGGATCGTTGCGCGCGTCGGCCGGGATCGACGGGTCCAGCTCCTCGGGCGCGAACCGGCGCGCGGTGGCGCGTCCCGCGGCCAGCACGTCCCAGTACTGCTCCGGCGTGCTGGCGCCGGGGAACCGCAGCGCCATGCCGATCACCGCCACGGGCGCCGAGGCGTCGATACCCGCCGCGCTGGCGTCAGGGCCGTCCGCCTTCGCCGCCCTGGCGACCTGCCCGCCTCCGAGCGCGCGGGCCAGCGCGCGCACCGTCGGATACGCGTAGAGATCGACCAGCGACACGTCGAGGTCCAGCTCCTGTCGCAAGCGGGCCAGCGCGCGCACGGCCAGCAGCGAGCTGCCGCCGAGGTCGAAGAAGTTGGCGTCGACGCGGACGCTGCCACCCTGACCGAGCAGATCGCCCCAGAGGCGCGCGATCTTCACCTCCAGCTCGTCGGCCGGGCTGCCCGCGCGCGCGGCGCCGCCAGCGCTGGCGGCCGCCGCATGGTGCTCGCCCGTCGTTCCGTTCATCTGGGTTGCGGCCACGTCGGGCGGCGGCGGCAGGTTCTTCCGGTCGGCCTTGCCCGTCGGCGAGACGGGGATCTTCTCCAGCACGACCAGTGGCTCCGGCACCATGTACGCGGCCAGGCGGCCGCGCGCATGCTCGAGGACGCCGGCGATGTCCAGC
Organism: Polyangia bacterium; assembly: GCA_035544495.1. GTDB lineage: Bacteria > Myxococcota_A > Polyangia > Fen-1088 > Fen-1088 > DATKEU01. Next base: position 3,328 of record DATKEU010000356.1, read on the forward strand.
GCGCCCGCCTCGCGCGGCACGACGTAACCGACCAGGCGCTTTTGCCCGGGCACGTCCTCGCGCACGGTGACGACGGCGTCCCGGATGCTGGCGTGCTCGCGCAGCACGCTCTCGATCTCGCCGAGCTCGATCCGGAAGCCGCGGAGCTTGATCTGGTCGTCCCGGCGCCCGACGAACTCGACCGCGCCGTCCGCGCGCATCCGGACGCGATCGCCGGTGCGATAGACGCGCGCGCCCCCCGACCGATCCAGCGGGTGGGGAACGAAGCGCTCGCGGGTCAACTCGTCGCGCGCCAGGTATCCCAGCGCCAGGCCGTCGCCGCCGATCAGCAGCTCGCCCTCCTCGCCCCGCGCCACCACCGCGCCGTCGTCACCAACGACCAGGAGCTCGGTGTTCGTCAGCGCCGGCCCGATCGGGATCTGGGCGGCGTCCGCCGGAAGGTCGCGCGGGATGCGATAGCAGCAGGTGAACGTCGTCCCCTCGGTCGGGCCGTAACCGTTGACGATCTGGGTGGACGGCAGCCGGGCCAGGCCGCGCCGCACGTGCGCCACGCTCAGCGCCTCGCCGCCGATCAGCAACTCGTCCAGCGGCGCCAGCGCGTCCGGCATCTCGTCGATGAACGCGTTGTACAGCGACGACGTCAGCCACATCGTCGTGATGCCGTTCTCGCGCACGGTTCGCCGCACGATCTCCGGGTCCGGTACCGACCCGCCCGGATAGAGAACGGTGGCGCCCCCGTGCAGCAGCGGCCCCCAGATCTCGAAGGTCGACGCGTCGAAGGACGTCGGCGCCATGTGCAGCACGCGGCGGGTCTCGTCGAAGCGCGCGTAGTCCTGCGCCATCACCAGCCGCACGATGGCGCGGTGAGGGACGACGACGCCCTTCGGCCGTCCGGTGGTCCCCGAGGTGTACATCACGTAGGCGGCCGCGTTCGCGCCGACGACCGGCAGCGTGTCCGGGGGGATCTCCGGGTTCGCGCCGGCGGCCCTGGCACCGAGGCGGATGATCGGCCGGGAAGCTTTCGCGCTGACGCGCGCCCCTGCCTGCGCGACCACGCAGCGCGCGCTGGAATCGTCCAGCAGGAAATCGATGCGGTCGGCGGGGTAGCCGGGGTCGATGGGCAGGTACGCGGCGCCCGCGAACAGCGTCCCGATGGCCGCGACGATCATCTCCGTGCTGCGGTCCGCGACCAGCGGGACGATGTCGCCCGGCTGCACGCCGCCCTCGCGAATCAGCAGGCCGGCGAAGCCACGGGCGCGCGCCACCAGCGCCCGGTAATCGAGCGAACCGCCCCCCGGCCCCGGCGCGACGATCGCCGCGCGAAACGGAAAGCGCTCCGCGACCGCCGCCAGCACGGCCGTCACCGCGGCGTCGCGCGGGTAGGGGCGCTGCGGGAACGAACGTGCCGGATTGTCGACCATGTTCGACGTTTCGTCAGTCAAGCAGAGCCGGTCAAGTCTAACAAGAGGAAAGCCCTTTTCCGGAAACGCTCGTTGCCGTCACGGCCGGAGTCTCCAGTCACCCAAACGTTGATTGACCGAGGTTCTTCCGGAGCGTTATTGTTTTCATGGTGACAGTCAGGGAGCGGGCGGTCACTTTTGGCCCCGGGCAGGCGCTGGTCGGAATTGAAACGCGCGCTGTCGAACGCTCGAGCGGCGGAGCGCCCGAGGTCGGCTTGCCGGCCGTCATTCTCCTGAACGCGGGCGTCGTCTATCGGGTCGGCCCCCATCGCCTGACGGTGAACCTGGCCCGGCGCTTCGCGCGCGCCGGCCACCTCGCGTTCCGCTTCGACCTGGCGGGGCTGGGTGACAGCCGGGCCCGCAAAGGGAGCACGTCGTACGAGTCGCGGGTGATCGAGGATGTGCACGCCGCGATGGATCAGCTGCAGAAGGCGTACGGGATCGATCGCTTCATCCTGGGCGGCCTCTGCTCGGGCGCGGACAACAGTCTCCGCGTGGCGCTGGTCGACCCCCGCGTGAAGGGCGTGATCCTGCTGGACCCCTACGCCTACCGGACGCCTGGTTTCTACCTGCGCCATTACCTCGCCCGGGTCGGGCGCGTCCGGTCGTGGGTGGGCGCGACCCGCCGGGGAACCGGGGCGCTGGTGGCGACGGCCCGAGCGCGCCTCCGGAGGCGCGGCACCGGAGGCGCGAACGGCGACGGGGCGGACACCATCCAGGTCCCGAGCGGGCCGCAATACGCGCGCTATCACCCGCCGCGCCAGCTGTTCGCCGCCCAGTTGCGACAGCTGATCGACCGCGGCGTCGGGATCTACATCGCCTACTCGGGCAGCCTGAACGCCGTCTATAACTACGCCAACCAATTCAGTGATGCGTTTCGCGCTTACGGCATCGGGAATAGTGACCTCCGGTGCACGTTTGAACCGACAGTGAACCACACCTACACCGAGCTGGCGGCCCAGCGCCAGCTCGGCGACGCCCTGGTCGATTGGGCCGCGGCGCTGGCGATGCATCCTGGAGCTGTGGGGACGCCGGCCGCCGCCGGGAACACTATTGACGTTTGACGGCGAAGAGTCGAAGCTGATCAATTGATCTTCTTGCGCTGAGCGACTGGTGGAACCCATCCATGGCTGAATCGCCCTCCCAGACTGGCCCGCTCATAGACGTCGACTGGGCGTCGTTCGATCGCGGGCGCGTCCAGGCGGTCAGGCACCGGCTCACCACCCATCCGCTGCTGACCAGGCCCCCGCTCATCGAGCTCGGCAAGCGCCTGGACGCGATCGGCCGGGTGCGGACGCACAGCAACGAGGCCACCGCGGGGACGCCGTTCAACTATGCGCCGTCGATGCACCCGAACCAGAAATCGGCGGACGAGACCCTGCGCAACATCGAGGGCGCCGCCGCCTGGATGTCGCTCTTGAACGTGCAGACGGACGACGTCTACCGGACGCTGGTCGACGAGGTCCTCGACTCGATCAAGCCCGAGATCGACCGCGTCGATCCCGGCATGTGCTACCGCGGCGGCTGGATTTTCATCACCTCGCCGAACACGGTGACGCCGTTCCACATGGACTTCGAGCACAACTTCATCCTGCAGATCCAAGGGAAGAAACGCATCTACGTCTGGGAGCCGGACGATACGGTGGCGGTCACCACGCACGCGCGGGAGCTGTTCCACTATCGAAAGTCGCGCGATCTCATCGTGTGGCGCGAGGAGCTGCGCGAGCGCGCCCACGTCTTCGACCTCGAACCCGGGCAGGGCGCGTTCATGCCCACCACCAGCCCGCACATGGTCGAGAACGGCGACAACTCGTCCATCACCGCGAGCTTCACGTACTACACCGACTGGACGCGAAAGCTGGCGAACCTTCACCGGGTGCGCGCGCGCCTGCGGGAGCTGGGCGTGTCACCGCCGCCGATCGGCGCCGTCCCGCCACTGGATGCGGCGATCGACACCGCGCTTGGCGGCATCGAGCGCGGGAAGAATCTGTTGCGCAAAGCGTTGGGACGTACAGTGACGGCGTCGTACAGTCGCTACGCTCTCTCTCTTTATTCGTGAAAGGCCATGTCGACATCACCTGCCATCTCAAGCATGTCTTCCGCATCCGCCGGCACCGGCGGCGACAGGCGCGCGCGCATCTCATCCGAGCTGCGCCGACTGATCGACGACGTCTCGGGCGTCGAGGTCAGTGACCAGGACGGAGCGACGTCGTTCCTCGAGCTCGGGCTCGACTCCCTGGCGCTGACCCAGGTCGCTCTCCAGATTCAAAAGACTTTTTCCGTGAAGGTCACCTTCCGTCAACTGATGGAGACCTATTCCACTCTCGACATCTTGGCAGAGCACATGGACAAGACCTCGCCACCGGAAGCGCTACCCGCCCCGCAAGCCACACCCGCCCCGGCGGCCGCCGTCGCCGCCGCGCCCGCCCCGGCGCAGCCGAGGGCGGTCGTCTCCGTGCCGGTGGCGTCGCCGCTGCCGGCCTTCATCTCGATGCCCGCGGCCGCCCGCCTAGGCGCGGGCGCGCCCGCGTCGTTGTTGCAATCGGTCGTCGATCAGCAGCTCGCGATCATGGCGCAGCAGCTGGCCCTCCTGTCGGGCGCGCGCCTCGCGCTGCCCGCGCCGGCGGCGATGGAGGTCGCGCCGGCCGCGGCGGCGCCGGCACCGGCGGCAGTGGCAGTGGCGGCACCCGCCGCCGTGGCGACGCCCCCCCCCGCGTCTTCCGCGCCCGCCGCCGCGCCCGCCGCGTCCGAGGAGGAGCCGGCGGGCATGGTGAAGTACGACGTCAAGAAGGCGTTCGGCGCCATCGCCCGCATTCACTCGTCGCAGGACGGGGTGACCCCGCAGCAGCGCGCCCGTCTCGAAGCTTTCATTCGCCGTTACACGACGCGAACCAAG
>DATKEU010000357.1:0-4804 GCA_035544495.1 Polyangia bacterium
CCGGCGGCCCCGGAGGGCGATCCGGCGGAGGCGGTGGTCGCCCGGCAGCTCGCGCTGATGAAGATGCAGCTGGAGCTGGTCGCGCGCGAGCTTGCCGCCGAAGCGCCGGACGGCGCGAACTGACGCGCGCCGGCCCTACGCCGCGGTGCCGGACGCCTGTCCCGGCGCCGCCCCGCGCGGGAACATGAATTCGACCAGCGCGACCCACGCGCCTCGCGTCCGCGCCGGCAGCTTGCGCCCCAGCGCCGCCAGGATCTCGCGATCGGCCGGATCCAGGCAGCGCAGCACGCGATAAAGCACGATGATCGCCACGATCCCGATCGGCGGGCCCACGATCAGCGCCACCAGCGGCGGCACCAGCGCGGTCATCATCCGCACCAGCACGAACATCCCGATCGACGCCAGCGTCATGCGCGCGACGTGCGCCAGCGGCAGGCGAACGCGGAAGCTGGCGGCGACGATCCACCAGATGGACAGCCCGCCGCCAAGAAGAATGATCCCCTTGGCGATCGTCGCGCCCATGGCGCCGTAACGGGGAATCAGCGCGAAGTCGAGGCCCAGGTTGATCACGCAGAACGCCAGGCCCCACCAGACCAGCAGGTGCTGCCGCCCCGTCGAGGTCAGCAGCTGGCGCGCGGGAAGCTGGATCGCCTTGCCCAGCGTCACCACCGCCAGCACGGCGAAGATGCTGATGCACGGCAGGTACCTCGCGCCCAGCAGCACCCGGATGACCGGCGACGCCAGCGCGCTCAACCCGAAAGCCGCCGGCAGGGTGATCAGCGTGATCACGCGCGTCGACCCGATCGCCAGCCCCGCGGTCTGCTCCGGATCGCGCCCCTGCTGCACGGCGATCGAGGCGCCCGCCGCCGCCGACACGATCCGCGGCAGCAGCAGCAGCCACTGCGAGACCCAGTTGAACGGCTGGCTGAAGAACGACACCTGGGCCATCGTCGAAAACTTCTGCAGGAACATCACCTCTGATCGTTCCCAGACCACGATCTCGAGCGCGGTCATGAAAGTGGCCTGCTTGCAGAACTGGATGACGCGGCGCCTGAGCTCCGGCGGCAGCTTCTGGTGCTGCGCCGGGATCGGAAAGCGCGAGTAGATGCGCGTGTAGAAGATCTGCCGCAGCACGAAGTCGACCGCGCGCGACGCCAGCATCGCGCCGGCCAGCCCCGCCAGACCCCAGCCCGCCACCAGCGACAGCGCCGTGCCGCCACCCACGACCACCGTCGAGACCAGCGAAGCGCGGACGTTGGGCGCGAGATCCTCGGTGGCGATGATCCCGGCGCTGGGGATCGTGAACATGAGAAACGGCAGGATGCTGACCACCGCCAGGATGGCGAACGTCCGCTGCTCGGGCGGCACCTTCCAGAACACCACCGCGAGACCGACCGCCACCGCCGCCAGCGCCAGGTACAGCTGGATGCGGAAGGTGATCTTGACGATCGCGCGCGCCAAACCGTAATCGCCCTTGCCGATCGCTTCCGCCGCGAAGGTGCGCGTCGCCGCCGGGATCCCGAACGCCGCGATCCAGCCGGCCATGTTCGCCATCCAGGTGACGATGTTGTAATAGCCGAGCTGGTCCGGCCCCATCACGCGTGCGACGGCGATCGAGCAGCCGAACGAGCTGATCAAGCCGAGCACGCTGTCCGCGAGCGACCACAGCGAGTTGCGTGCAATCGTCTTGGCGTGACCCATCAATTCTCGCGCGCGTGGCTTGCCGCCCGACGGGCGGGCGTCGATAATTGCAGGCCCCCCCGGCGTTGTCCACGTCCATGAGGCCAATCCATTTCGGAAAATCTCAGTCGCCGCTCTTCGGTATGCATCATCCGCCGGCATCCGCGTCGACACCGGTGGCGGGCGCGGGCCGACCGGGAGCGGTGCTGCTGTGCAATCCATTCGGCCAGGAGGCGATCCGCGCGCACCGGATCTACGCGGTGCTGGCCGGCAAGCTCAGCCGCCTCGGCCTGCACGTGCTTCGGTTCGACTACACCGGCACGGGAGACTCGAGCGGCGACGTCGAGGACGGCACCCAGGCGCAGTGGATCGACGACATCGTCGAGGCGCACGAGGAGCTGACCGCCGCCGCCGAGGTGAACCGGGTGGCGTGGGTCGGCCTGCGCTATGGCGCCACGCTGGCGGTGCTGGCGGCGGAGAGGCTGACGCGCCCGCTGACCGACATCATCCTCTGGGATCCGGTGGTGAGCGGCGGAGCGTACATCGCCGAGCTGCGCGACGTGCACGCGACGTTCATGCGCGGGGATCTCCAGAACTGGAACCCGCCCCCGGACGGCGTGACGGAGACCCTCGGATTTCCCCTCAGCCTCGAGCTGCGCACGGAGATGAGCAGCGTCGATCTCGCGGCGGCGCCCGCCCGGCGGCCGCGCGCGCGCCAGCTCACGGTGGTCGCGTCGCGTCCCAGCGCGGAGCAGGATCGTTTCAAGAAAGCGATCGCCGGCTGGGATGTCCCGTCGCGCTGGCTGGAGATCACGACCAGCTCGCCGTGGAACTCCGAGGAAGCGATGAACGCGGCCTTGATCCCGATGGACGTGCTGGAAGCGATCGTGGCCCGCATCCAGGGCTGACGTGTTCGCCCGCGGAACGTCGCGTGCCTCGAGATGGAACATCTCGACGGCCTGCGCGTTCGGATCCGCGACGGCTACATGTCAATCGGACGACGACAAGTAGTAAGCGCCACCACTGATTGTTTTGGTGGTATTGCCTCGGTCGCGCGCTATGATCGGAGTCTCGTGGTTCGACTGTTCGGCGGCGGCGGCGGCGGCCTGATCGGGATCGCGGCGGTGATGATGGCCGCCGCCTGCGACACGCACGGCACGCACGCGGATCCGGCAACGAGCTCGGGCGGCGCCGATGGAACCAGCGTGGTCGGCAGCGACGGAGCCGGCGAGAGCGCCACCGGCGGGACTGGCGAGCTCGGCACGGGAGGAGCGAGCGAGGTCGGCACCGGGGGGACCGGCGAGAATGGCGCGGGCGGCGCGGGAACAGGTGGCGGCGCCGGCGGCTCGGCCGGGCACGGCAGCGGTGGCGCGGGCGCCTCGACGGGCCACAGCAGCGGCGACGCGGGCGCTTCGACGGGGCACGGCAGCGGCGGCGCCGTCGGCGCGATGGGCACGGGCGGCGCTGCAGCGACCGGCGGCGCCAACGGCGACGGCGGGATGGGCTTCCTTCGGCAGCAACCCCTGGCGGAGTGGCCGATCAATGAAGCGGCCAGCGGTCAGACGCCGTCCACGCTGCACGACGCGCAGCCGAGCCCCGTCAACCTGAACATCACCTTCGTCGGCGCGACGCCGTCATACGCGGAGGACGCGACCGGCCGGAGCCTCCTGTTCCCGGCCGGCAACATCAAGACGTCGGGCGCGTTCTCCCCGCAGCTCGACACCGGCAACAAGATCTACGATGCCGTCAACGGCGCCGCCAAGGCCACGCTCGAAGTGGTGGCCGACGTGGACTGGCGCAATAATGCCGCCTACATTTTCCAGATCTTTGGCGTATCGCAGGAGGACGGGGAGAACGATGGCTTCATGCTGTGGCGCTGGCGATATGGGACCAACGACGATCACCTGGAGGCGAGCTTCACCAGCCCGGTCGGTTACCCGAACGGCTATTACAAGCGCAGCGCCGACATGAGCAAGGTGTCGGCCGGCGTGCACACCTTCCACGTCGTCCTCGACACGACCGCGCCCGTCGCCGCCGACCGGCTCCGCATTTTCCTCGACGGCGTGCGGATGGCGAACACCACGCCGAACGAGGGCGGGCACGACATCCCGCTCAACACCGTCATCAACCTGCCGCGGCCCGGACAGTCGAACGGCCCGATCACCGGCCGGAACCATTACCAGCAGATGGCGCTGGGCGGCTACACCAACTATTACGCCGGCACCGGCGGCTTCCGCGGCAAGATTTACTACGCCGCGATCCACAAGGACGCCCTCGACGCGGCCGAGATCGCCGGCGCGGGCGCCCGCATCCTGAACCGGCCGTGACGCGCGCGACGAAGCCGCCCGCCGGCGAGGCGAAGGACGAAGCGCGCGGCGAGGAGGAGCTGGCCTACCAGCAGCGCGAGCAGATCCTGAAGCTGGTCACCAAGGCGTTCTTCAACGAGCTGACCAAGTACGGGATCCGGAAGGAGGAGGTTCTGCGCGTCGCCTCCCATCTGCTGGACAACGTGATGAGCCAGCAGGCTCGCGGCCGCGGCGCCGGCGCCGGCGCCTCCAGTGCACCCGACGCCATTCCGTTTCTCACCGACGCCGTCCAGGATCAGTGGCGGGAACGCGAGCGCCTGAGCCTGGAAGGCGTCTCGCTGAGCCCGCTCGAGGGCGCGCTGATCCCGCGCGTGGCCGACTGGCTGCGCGTCCCGGCGGTCCGCGACAGCTTCGTCCCGCCGTTCCCCGCCGCGGAGGCCGACCTGCGTGTCTACTTCGCGCGGGCCGATCAGGAGTACTTCGCGATCCATCACGACGGCGACGCGGTGGGAATCATCGGCGGCGAGAACATCGACCGGGCGTCGGGGAAGCTGGAGATGAAGAAGCTGATCGGCGACGCCAATCTGCGAGGCAAGGGGATCGGGAAGCGGGCGACGTTTCTTTTTCTGTACTGGGCGTTCACGGTCAGCGGCATGCACAAGGTGTACGTGCACTCGCGCGACATCAACGTCCGCAACATCAACCTGAACAGCGGTTTCGGGTTCGAGCTGGAGGGGGCGCTGCTGGAGGACGCGGTGGTCGACGGCCGCCGGGTCGACCTGGTGCGCATGGCGCTGCTGGCGCCGATCTGGAAGGCG
>DATKEU010000358.1:0-6098 GCA_035544495.1 Polyangia bacterium
CCGGCCCGGGCGTCGGCCGGCGCCTCGCGAAACAGCGCCCAGCCCAGGGCCGCGCGATAGTCGGCTTCGCCGGGCAAGAGGCGCGCCGCCTGGCGGAAAGCTTCCACCGCTTCGTGGTGGCGGCGGGCGCGCAGATGCTCCATCCCGGCGTCGTAGATGGCCCGCACGGCCGCCGCCGCCGGTGATGGTGCGCCGGCTGGGTTGCCCGAACCCGCCCCGCTGGGCGGGCTGTCGCTGCCGTCGCGGCGGGCTGAAGGTGACCGGGCCTTGTCGCTGGCCTCGGTGCCCGGCGCCGCCCGCGAGGAGGGACCGCCCCGCCGGCCCGGACCGCGCAGCGAGTGATAGGCCTCCGCCAGGCGATCGAAGATCTCGCGCGCCGTCCGCCGATCGTCTTCGCTGGCGTGCCGGTAGCGATCGGCGTGAAACCGGCGCGCCAGCGTCTCGTAGGCTCTGTCGATCTCGGCGGGCGAGGCGCCGGTTTCGACGCCCAACGCCCAGGCCGGGCTCTGGGTGCGCAGGGCCATGGCCACCAGCCCCAGCTGAACGCCCTCATAGGGTCCGCTGCCGACGTTCTCCACCGCCGCTGGCGCCGGGGTCGGGGCCACGCGCCAGCCGCCCGGCGCGGTGCGCCCGCGTGTCGATCCGTCCATCGCCTCCAGCATGCCCGCCTCGGCCAGCGCCACCACCAGCACCCGCGCCTTGTCGCGCCCCAGGGCGGCGTCGTTCAGGATCGCCGGCAGCCGCGCGCCGCTTTTCCGTGCCTGCTCGTCGATCGCGCGAATGAACGCGCGTTCCAGCGGATCCGACGTCATCTCCTGCAGGCGCAGGACCGGATCCGGGCTCAGGCGCAACCGATGATGGGCCAGCGTCGCCAGCACCGCGTCCAGCCGGGCGCCGTCATAGTGCCGCCGGATGCCTTCCAGGATCAGGGCCGCCGGGGGGCGATCGATGATCGGCTGGTCGTCGCCGGCTGGCAGTCCCTCCTTGAACATGAAGTTCCCGTCGGTCCACGAGAAGATCTCGTACAGCTTCGCCACCACCTGCTCGGCGAGAGCGCGTTCCAGGTTGTAGGGCGACAAGGCGCCCATCTCGACCAGGATCTCGCCCTGGCGCCGCCGCTCCTGGCGCATGCGGGTCACCGACGCCGCCAGCGCGGCCGGCGAGATCATCTGCTGCGACAGCAGGATCTGGCCCAGGCACTCGGCGCGCACGTTCGACCGCACCGCCACCGGATAGCCGTCGACGAAGCCGACGATCTTCTTGGTCTCGTCGCGCGAGAGCAGCAGCGAGCCGGAGGCGCGCTCGGCGTAAAGACGCTGTAAGAGGTGGGCCAGCGGCGTGCGCCGGAGCGTGCCCCGCAGCCCGGGCCCGGTGTGAAGTTGCCGGGCCTGGCGTTCGACGTCGCGCCCCTCGCGCTGCTGCTCGGGATCGGGCGGGAGGGCGGCGCGCGGGATCGCGGCCGCGGGCGGCGCGCGCAGCGGCGCGCTCAGCCGGTCCAGCACCGCCAGCAGCTCGGCGCGGTCCAGGGGCGGATCGAGGTAGGCGGCGGGGACAAAGCGCCGCCGGGCCTCCGCGCGGTGGCTGGCGCCGCGCAGGCGGCTGGCCACGAAGACGATCGGGACCTCGCGCGCGGCGGCGTGGCGGCGCAGATCGCTGGCCAGACGGAACGGCGACGCGTCGTTGTCGTTCCCCGCGTCCGCGCCCGCGCCCGCGGGATCGCCGATGATGATGGCGTCGGGCGGACGCGCGGCCACGCTGCGCGCTGCCCACGCGACGTCCGCCTCCGAGCCGCATTCGTAGCCGGCCTCCAGCAGCGTCTCGACCATCTGGCGCTGCAGATCGGGATCGCGCTCCACGATGAGGACGTAGCCGCCCATGGCCCCTGGATTTTCCGGATTTATACCTCACGTTGCGCGGGGCCCGGCGAGTGGACTTTGCGAGCGGTCGTGATTTATTACCCGTTCTGACGCATGGCCGCCAAGGGGAAGCGACGAACCAAAGCGCAGCGCAAGACGAAGATCGCCGACGGGCTGGCCGTCATCGTGCTGGCGGCGGGCAAGGGCACGCGGATGAAATCGCGGCGGGCCAAGGTGCTGCACCCGCTGCTCGGCCGCCCGCTGGCGGCGTATCCCATCGCGCTCGCGCGCGAGATGGGCGCCGACCCCATCGTGCCGGTGCTCGGGCACCAGCGTGACGCGGTCGAGGCCGAATTGTCGGCGCGCTTCGGCGCCGGCTCCCTGCGCGTTGTCGAGCAGGCGGACCAGCGCGGCACCGGACACGCCGTCGCGCTGGCGCTGCCGGCGCTGGGCGACTTCGCTGGGATCGTCACCATCGTCTACGGCGACGTGCCGCTTCTGCGCCGCGAAACGCTGGACGCGCTGGTGGGCGCCGCGCGGGCCGGCGGCTGCCTGGCCATCGTCACGGCGCGCCCCCCCGACCCGACCGGTTACGGCCGCATCCTGCGCGACCGCCGCGGCCGGATCACCGCCGTCATCGAGCAGAAGGACGCGTCGGAGAAGCAGCGCCGCATCGGCGAGATCAACGCCGGCATCTACGCCGCGCCGGCCGACTTTCTGCGCGCGGCGACGGCCAAGCTGGACGCCCGCAACGCCCAGGGCGAGCTGTACCTGACCGACATCGTGGCCCAGGCGGCGCGCGGCATCGGCGTCGTCGCCATCGAGGCCGCCGCCGACGACGTGGCCGGCATCAACGATCGGGCCCAGCTGGCGGAGGCGGAGGCGATGATGCGCGCGCGCATCAACCGGGCCTGGATGGCCCACGCTACGTTTCGTGACCCGGCCTCGACGGTGGTCGAGCCCGACGTCACGCTGGGCGAGGACGTGGAGCTCGGCCGCAACGTCTCGCTGCGCGGGCGCACGCGCGTGGGCGCGGGCGCGCGCATCGACGACGGCGTCGTGCTCACCGACACCGAGGTGGGCGCCGGGGCGCAGATCAAACCCTACTGCATCGCCACCGAGACGGTGATCGGGCCGGGCGCCGTCATCGGGCCGTTCGCCCACATGCGGCCCGGGACCAAGCTCGGTCCCGACGTGCACCTGGGCAACTTCGTCGAGACCAAGAAGACCGTCCTCGGGCGGGGCAGCAAGGCCAACCACCTCAGCTATCTCGGCGATTCGATCATCGGCGAGAAGGTGAACGTGGGCGCCGGCACCATCACCTGCAACTACAACGGTTACGAAAAATTCCAGACGGTGATCGAGGACGGCGCCTTCATCGGCTCGGACACGCAGCTGGTTGCGCCCGTGCGGGTGGGCGCGCGCGCCGTGGTGGCCGCCGGCACCACCGTCACCGGCGACGTGCCGGCGGGGGCCCTGTCCATCTCGCGCGTCGCGCAGGTCGACAAAGCGGGATACGCTGACAAGGTCGCGAAGCGCTATGCCGATCGACCGAAGAAGTAATCATCACCCGAAGCGGAGGTTCCGATGGCCACGTCCGTGAAGGCGTTCTTTGATCAGAAGGTGCCCGCCGTTCTGCAGATCAGCCCCGAGAAAGCGAAGGACGTGGCCGCCGTCTACCTCTTCAAGATCAACGGCGCCGACGGGGGCACCTGGACCGCCGACCTGCTGTCGAACCCGCCCACCTGCCTGCCCGGCGCCCACGGCACCCCTCAGTGCACCATCGAAGCCAGCGACGCCGACTTCCGGACCATGATCGACGGCGGCATGCAGGCCGCCATGAACCTGTTCTTCACCGGCAAGCTGAAGGTCACCGGCGATCCCAACCTGGCGACCAAGCTGTCGAAGCTGCTGCAGATGGCGGGCGGATAGCGCAGACCCGCGTCTCGACATGACCGCGCAGGTCCTCATCGCGGACGGGGACAAGGCGATGGCGGAGAACCTCGCCGCAATCGTCCAAACGCTGGGCGCCGAGACCACCATCGTGCCAGACGGGCAGAACGCGCTGGCCCGCGCCGCGCAGATCCAGTTCGACGTCGCCATGATCGAAGTCGAGCTGCCCGGCGGCGGTGGCATCGCCTTGCTGGAGCCGCTGCGCGCGCTCTCCGCGTCCACGCAGGTGGTCCTTCTGACCGGCGACACCAGCCTGGAAGGGGCGATGGCCGCGGTCCGGGGCGGCGCACTGGCCTACGTTCAGAAGCCGTTTTCCCCGCCCGATCTGCTGGAGATCGTCCGCCGCGCCTGCGACCAGGCGGCGCTGCACCGGGAAGGCGAGCGCCTGCGTCTCGAGCTCGAGCTGTCCGAGCGCCGCCACCGCGAGCTGGTCGAATCAATGCCGTTGTTCTTGCTGGCGCTGGACGAAATGGGACGAATCACCACCTGGAATCGTCAGCTGGAACAGGTGACCGGCCTCTCTCGAGAGGAGATGCTGGGTACACCGGGCGCCGCCTTGGTCGGTTCCGGGGACGGAACGGAGGCGCTGCCGGTGACAGGAGGCGCTGAGCGCCAGGTGCGCTGGCGCCACGCCGAGGTTCAGGGACCGAGCGGCGCGCCCATGACCTATGCCGTCGGCATCGACGTCACCGACGAGCAGGAGATGTTGCGCCGCACGTTGCGCGCCGAACGCCTGGCCGCGGTCGGCACCATGGCGGCGGGGCTGGCGCACGAGGTTCGCAACCCTCTCAACTCGGCCTCGCTGCAGCTCACGCTGCTCGAGCGGCGCCTGGGCCGCGGCGAGGGCGTCGAGTCGACCCTGCCGATCGCGCACATCATCAAGAGCGAGATCGAGCGCCTGGAAAGACTGGTCAGGGACTTCCTGGCGTTCGCCCAGCCAAGGCCCATCGAACAGCGCCCGGTCGACATGCGCCAGCTCCTGGCGGCCGTCGTGACGCTGATCCAGCCGGAGACCGACGCTGCCAACGTGCGGGTGTCGCTGGAATTGGATCCGGAGCTGCCTTCCGTGATCGGAGACTCCGAACGCCTGCGCCAGGTGTTCTTGAACTTGACCCGGAACGCCTGCGAGGCGGTTCATCCCAAGGGGGGCGGCGCGCTCACCATCCGCACGCGCACCGCCCCGGCCGCGGTCGAGATCGATGTCGAGGACGATGGTCCCGGCTTCGCCGACGATTTGCCGGTGTTCGATGCGTTCTTCACGACCAAGCCGCACGGCACGGGCCTTGGCCTGTCGCTCGTCCACCGCATCGTCACGGACCACGGAGGGGCGATTCGCGTCCACTCGGAGTCGGGCTCGACCTGCTTCACCCTGACGTTGCCGCGCGCCTGACCCGCGGGGTGGACGCGGGGTCATTGCGGCGGCCCGCGGTCAGAGCTTGCGGTAAGCGACGGAGCGTCGCGCCGACTTTGGAGCGCTCCGGTACTGGTGCAGCTTGTACTGGATCTTCCGGACACTGATGTTCAGGATCTCGGCGGCGGCCCCGGTCGCTCCTCCGGTCGACTCCAAGGTCTTGGTGATGGCGAAGCGCTCGATCTCTCCCAGAGTGGCGCCCGGGATCTGGATGCTCCGTCTATCCTTGGCGGAGACCAGGTGGGGGGGCAGCTCGGCCAGGGTGATCTCCGGGCCGTTCGCCAGGACCACGCCCCGCTCGATCACGTTCTCGAGCTCCCGCACGTTGCCGGGCCACGTGTAGCCCGACAGGCGCTCCAGCGCATCGCTGGAAAACCCGCCGATCGCCTTGTCATTCTCGGTCGCGTACTTGCGCAGGAAATGGGCAGCCAGCAGAGGAACGTCCGATGGCCGCTCGCGCAGGGGCGGCATCACCACGTTGATCACGTTCAACCGGTAGTAGAGATCCTCTCTGAACTTGCCGGCGGCAACCAGCTGCGTGAGGTTGCGATTGGTCGCCGCAATCACCCGCACGTCGACGCTGATGGTCTCGTTGCCGCCCACCCGCTCGAACTCGCGCTCCTGCAGGAACCGCAGCAGCTTGATCTGCACGGCGGGCGAGATCTCTCCGATCTCGTCGAGGAACAGCGAGCCACCGTCGGCCTGAAAGAAACGGCCATCGCGCCGCGACTGCGCGCCGGTGAAGGCGCCTCGCTCGTGTCCGAACAGCTCACTCTCCAGCAGCGACTCGGCCAGCGCCGCACAGTGAAGCTTGACGAAGGGTCCTTTGTTGCGCGGGCTCCTCTCGTGGATCGCGGCGGCAATGAGCTCCTTGCCGG
>DATKEU010000359.1:0-3759 GCA_035544495.1 Polyangia bacterium
CGCCAGAACGCGGCCATGCCGATCGCCAGTTCGCGGCCGCGCTGCTCGATCGCTGCGACGACGTCGGCGCGGCCATCGCGGTCTTGCATTACATCGACGGCATGACCCAGGTCGAGGTGGCGGACGTCCTGTCCATCACCCGGCGCACGGTCTTCAATCGTTTGCGCAGGCTGGAGTCGTTGGCGGAACGGCTGTTGCGGCCCGACCGGCGGGGACGCGGGGAGGGGAGCGAATGATCGCGGCGTGTCCGTCCAGCTTGCTCATCGCCCGCTGGGAGGCGGGCCGGATCACCGACGGCGCCGAGCGCCACCGCGTGGGCGCTCACGCGCGCGTCTGCGCCCGCTGCGCGGATCTGGTCGCCGACATCGCGGCCGCGCGCGAAGCGCTGCTGTCCGGCGACGGCGCGGCCGAGGCGGCACGGGCGGCGCACACGTTGTTCGTGACCGCGGCGGCGCGCGCAGCGAGATCGGCACCGCCGCGGCCGCGGCCCTGGCTGGCGCTGGCCAGGCTGTCGGCGCTGGCTTTTGGGGCGGTGTTACTGGCGCCGGCCATGCGACACGACCCGCGGACGCCGGTATCGATCGCGTCGTCCGAGCGGGTGAACGCCCAGCGGGCCAAGGGCCAGCTGCTGGTCCAGGTCTTCTGCAAGCGCGCGGATGCGGTGTTTCCCGTAGAGGATGGCGGCGCGTTCTATCGCGGCGACCGCCTGCGCTTCGCATACAGTACGGTCACGGCCGGGCACCTGATGGTCTTGGGCGTTGACGATCGCGGCCGGATCTTCCCGTACTACGGCGAGGGCCGCCTGGCGAGCGTCCCGGCGGTCGCCGGGGCCGGCATTATGCTGCCGGGCTCGGTGGAGCTGGATGACCACCACGGCGCCGAGCGCGTGTTCGCGCTGTGGGCGAAGGCCCCCATCGACGGGGGCGCGGTCGAGCGCGCCGTGGCGGATGCGCTGTCGGCGGGCGGCGGCGACATCGCGCGTGCGGCCAAGCTGCCGGTGGGAATCGATCAGGTATCGTTCCTTTTGCAGCGACCCTGATGAGAACACGATGACAACCGGTGGGCGGCTCGCGGTCGTGTTGCTCGGCTGGCTTGCGCTGGCGGGCGTCGCGCGCGCGCAGGCGCCACAGCGGCAGATTCGCCACGCCCTTCTGCTCGGAAACAACGTGGGGAACCGACCCGACCAGGCCCTGCGCTACGCCGAGACGGAGGTCGGACGCCTCGGCGAGGTGCTTCGCCGCGTGGGCGACTTCGATACGGTCGAGATACTGCGCGGCGCCGATCGCGCCGCCGTCGAGCAGGCGCTGCACGGCGCCGCCGATCGCCTGGCCGCCGCGCACCAGACCGGGCGCCCGACGCTGTTTCTGTTCTATTACACCGGCCACGGCGACAACGAGGCGCTGGAGCTGGGCGGCACGCGCCTGCCGCTGCGCGATCTACGCGGCTATTTGGAGCTGCTGCCCGCCGATGTGCGTGTCGCCTTCGTGGACGCCTGCCAATCGGGGGCGCTAACCGGTGTCAAGGGCGGGCACCGCGCGCCGGCGTACGAGGTGCGCCTGGCTGACACCGGCAACGTGCGCGGCCTGGCCCTCGTGACGTCGTCGACCGCCAACGAGCTTTCGCAAGAGTCGGACGATCTGCGCGGCTCGTACTTCTCTCACAATCTGATGACCGGGCTGCAAGGGCTGGCCGACGCGTCGGGAGACGGGCAGGTGACGCTTGGGGAGCTGTACGATTTTTCGTTCCGCCGAACGCTCGCCAGCACGGCCGCTAATTTGGCCGGCGGCCAGCACCCGACGTACGACTTCCGCATGGCGGGGACCGGCGACGTCGTCCTGACCCGCACGCGGCCCAGCGACGGCCACCTGCGCTTCCCGCGCGAGGCAGGGGCCACGTACAGCGTCTTTGCCGGCGCCGAGGTGGCGGCCGAGTTAGCCACCGTGCCGTCATCCGACCTGTACCTGGGCATGCCGGCGGGCCGCTATCGTGTCTTGCGCCGCGTGCTCGGTGGCGTTTCCGAGACGGTGGTGGACTTGCCGGCGGGCGGCAGCGTGACCCTGGATCCGCGCGAGATGATCGCCGTGGTTCCGAACGCCGGGCCAGCGCAGCGCCACAAAGGCGATGCCGAACAGATCTACTCCGTGCAGTCGTTGGAGGCGCACATCGGCATCGCCACCAGCGCGGTCGACGGGACCAGCGCGTTTCTCCCCGGCGCCGGGATGGTGTACACGCTGCGCCGCGGCCGTGTGGCCGGGCGGCTGCGCGCCGATCTTGCGTCGTTCTCCGCCAACGTGGCCGGGTTTCGTTCCACGCTGCTTCGTGTAGCGCCGGTGCTGGACGCGCTTTACACCGTCGCCGCCCCGGGACCGCTGGCGCTGTCGCTGGGGCCGTCGCTTGGCGTGCCGTTCGTCCGTCAGCGCGGCGACGATGGCAGCGTGCACCACTCGGTGGCGTTCCACGCCGGTGCCGCGCTGGTGGGAATGCTGCCGGTCGCCGGCGGCGCGCAGATCACGGCCACGCTGGACGGCGGCATCGAGACCTACCGCCTGGACGGCGCTCGCACCAACCGCCCGGTGGCCTCGCTCTCGGTCGGCGGCGCGTTCGCTTTCTGAGACGACGAACGACTCTCTCCTGAGCAGCCAGGGGTGGGATTCGCCACAACGCGCGATCGCGCGCCCTGCCTCGAGCGGCGCGGACGCCGCCACAAATCTGACGCGGGTGTTTGAACATGAAATGTTTTCCGCTTGGCGCCCATGTTTGCATATGCCCGCTATGATCATGGGGAGGGCGCCATGAGCTCGTATCGACGTCTGCTGATCGCGTCGCTGTTCTTTGGCGGCGGTGCCCTGGCCTCGTGTCGCCAGAGCAACCTGGTGGGGGGGCCGCTGCAGCCGTCCGATGGCACCGGCGGTGGCACTGTGACGCCGTTGCCGGCGATTCCGAATCAGGCGCTTGGCTATCGCGCGGCGCTGACGTCACCCCCCACGATCACGGACACCGATCAGACGACCGACGCGCCCTTGATGGGCAACGGTGATCTTGGGGTGGCGATCTTCGGCGGCATCGACGCGATGACGTTCAATCTGAACAAGAACGAGTTCTGGTCTCTCGGCGAGGGCCGGGTCAAGGCCATGGAGCGCCTGACGCTGGCCATCCCGGGCATGGCGGGCGCGTCGTACGCGATGAACGAGGAGCTTGGCCTGGGCGAGGTCACGGGGACTTTCACCGTCGGAGGGCGGACGATCGCCACGAAGAGCTGGGTCCAGGCCGACGACACCGTCCAGAACCGGGTGATCACCCAGTTGACGTTGGCCGGTGGCGGCGCGCTGGCCGCCAGCGTGACGCTGGCGATCGGACACGGCAACACGTATCCGAGCGCGACCGGATCAGCGGCTGATGTGCTCTATCGTGACGCGCGGGCGGATGCCGGCGACACCGTCGGCAACCAGCCGGCGCGCCGGGTGCGGGTCGCGACCCGCGTCGTGGGCGCGACGGGAACCGTCGCCAACGGCGCGCTCGGCTTCACCCTGACGTCTGATGCGCCCGTCTGGTTGATCACGGGCGTGATGAGCAACCTCGACGATCCCGGCTTCGAGACGCGCGTCGTGGACAGCGTGACGGCGCTTGGCGCCGGCGACGTGACGGCGCTGGAGGCCGCGCATCGAGCCTGGTGGGACCGTTTTTATCGCCAGTCTTTCGTCGAGATCCCCGACAAGGCGCTGGAGAAACACTTCTACGCGGCCCTGTACCTGTTCGGCA
>DATKEU010000360.1:0-9316 GCA_035544495.1 Polyangia bacterium
ATCCCTTCAGCGCGGCGCCGACCTGCACCAGCATGCGGACGTGGACAGGCGGCAATCGTGGCAGTCAGCAGATGAATCCGGGCGAGGCGTGCGTGGCCTGTCACGCCAGGGGCGAGGCTCCGCTGTTTTCCCTCGCGGGCACGCTCTATCCCACGGCGCACGAGCCCGATCTCTGCATGGGCGTCAGCAGCGCGTCGGGCGCCGAGGTCGTGGTCGTCGGCGCCGACGGCCAGTCGGTCACGTTGCTGCCCAACGCGGCCGGCAACTTCAGCTATCGCGGAATCATCGCCAAACCGTACCGGGCCAAGGTCGTGTACATGGGCCGCGAGCGCGCGATGATCACCGCGCAGACCTCCGGTGACTGCAACAACTGCCACACGCAGACGGGCGTCATGCCCGCCGGCAGCGCAATGAAAGCGCCCGGCCGCATCCTGCTGCCGTAAGCGGCTCGACCGTTTCCTCCGCTTCGATCGGCATGCTCTGACGGACAGGCCGCTGGTGGGCGGCCCGACCACCGTCTGTGTCGCGCGCCCGCCACGTTGGCGGCGTCGTCGATTTTTCTGCGCTTTGCCTGCGAATCGCGTTATGAAGCGAACCGGCTCAGGCGACGGAGTTGGCGGTTCGCGAGCCTTGCATTTCCGGGCGCGCCCGCGCCTTTCGGGCGGCGCGTATATGTCTTCCCCCCTTATGGCAGGCAGCAGGCATTCCTGGCGCTGAATCAAAGGAGGCACGTGCAACATGCGTCTATGTCAAGTCGTCAAGGCAGGTCTTCTCTGTTCTCTGGTCGCGACCGCGCTGGTCGGTGTGTCGTCCGTCGCTCGCGCGGACATCACCCTCTTTGAAAAAGTCGGCATCTCTTTCTTCACCAGCGGGCGATCGGCCGCGCACTATCAGTTCATCTATGGCGACGGGACGCCGACGGCCAAAGTGATGGGCGCGACGCTGACCGGGTTTCGAACCGACGCCTACACCAACGACAGCAACACCGTGGCGACGTCGCGCATCCGCAGCGGCTGGGTGGGGGCGCAGCTGAACTTCGGACTCATCGCGCCCATCAGCCCCGAGCTGAAGACGAAGACGTATTTTTCGTTCAACGTCGACGACATCACCAACGATCGCGAAAAGACCCAGGGCAACGGCATCGACATTCGCGAAGCGTTCACCCAGGTCGAAGGATCGTTCGGCACTGTCGTCTTCGGGCGGGCGCTGTCGATCTTCGGCACCGCGCTGGCCGGCAGCGTGTACCAGTACTCTTACGGCAACGGCGTCGGCCATCCGTGCACCGTCGACGGCCAGGCCATCACCTGCGGGCCGGTGAACGCGGGCGCGATCTTCCCCGGATTCAACGCCCAGGTGCAGTACGTGATGCCGGCGCGCAACGGCGTTGGAATGCGGGTGGCCCTCTATGATCCGTCACTGCCGTCGCTGGACCCGGGACTGGACCCCAACAACCCCTACCCGTACACGCTGCGGCCGCTCCCGCGCGTCGAGGCCGAGGTCACGTACGAGATGCCGATCGCCGGGACCGGCAAGCTGGTGCTCCTCGGTCAAGGTCTGTGGCAGTACCTCGGGCGCCCCAAGTCCGCGGCGATGATGGGGTCGACCAGCGCGAACGTGCTGGGGGGAATCCTGGCGGGACGGATCGAGGTGGCCGACCTGCGGGTGGGCGTCGGTCTGTGGGGCGGCCAGGGGCTGGGCACCGGCGTGCCGATGCAGCAGGGGCAGGCGGTCGATCCCAACGGCGAGCTGCGCGGGTTCAAGGGCTACATGGCCCACGGCATCTACAAGCTCGGCGACTGGGACGTGGGCGCCGGTTTCGGTGGCTCGCTGGTCAGCGAGACCACCTTCGACAAGGCCACGCCCATGCGCAGCCTCATCTCCAGCAACACCGAGATCCACGCCGTGGTCTACCGCTACATCGGCGGCCTGGTGCTGGGCGCGGAGTTCATGCACTGGATCTCGCACTGGCACGGCGGCGAGAGCCAGCAGATCAACTTCATGGGTGTCGGCGCCAACTATCTCTGGTGACAGTGAGCCGGGCGCGCGCCGCCTCGTTGCGCCACTGACAGCGACGGCCCGCGGCGCGCGACGGCGCTGACTAAAGCGTCTCCGGAACCCTCGCGTCCGCGGCCGCGCGCTCGGCGGAGCGTGGGCGGCGCAAGGCGTGCAAGGCAACGCCCGCCGCCACCAGCAGCAGCTGGCGGGCGCGGCGCGCGAGGCCGACCGTGAGGCCAATCGCCTCTCCGTAGCCGGTGAGCGAGAGCGCGAGGACGCTGGCGCCTTCGTTGATGCCGACGCCGTTGGGGACGAAGGTGAAGACGTTGGTGGCGGTCGATAGAATGGCGTTGATGGCCACCAGGGCGCCAAGACGCACGGGCTGGCCGAGCGCCAGCAGCACGACGGCGATCTCGGCCAGGACGCCGAAGCGACCGAGCAGGTTCCAGCCCAGCGCGCGCGCGAACAGGCGCTTCGACACCGCCGGCGGCAGCTCCGGAGCGCGCAGCTTGAACAGCCGCAGCAGGCGCCCGATGAGGCGCGCCGACTGTCCGCCCGTGGCCAGCAGGAACACGGCGCCCGCGACCACCAGCGCGCCCGCCGCGTAGACCGTGAGCGGATGCGCCAGGCGCGCCGGCCAGTCGTAAACGCGCACCGCCACCAGCACGCTGAGCGACGAGAACGTCAGGCTGCCCGTCAGGGAGACCAGGTGCTCGATCACCATGCCGCGCACGGCGGTCGCGGTTCCCACCTGCGCCGCGAGATCCATCAAGCGCACCGGATCGCCGCCGAGATCGCCCACGGGAATGATCGCGTTGTAGGCGTCGCCCACCACGCGGTTGTAGATGAGGCGCCCCCAGCCGATTGATCCGTCGAGGATGACGCTAAACTGCCGCGAATAGAGCGCCACCCAGCCGAGCGCCACCGCGACCATCAGCGGCAGCGCTGGCCCCACGCGCCCGAGCAGCGCCGGCCAGCCGGCGGCCGGCAGCGAGCGGATCAAGAGCCCGACGCCGATCACGCCCACCAGCAGAAGGCCGCGCTGCCACCAGGCACTCCTCGGGGCCGCCTGCGTCCGGGCCCGCTCGACGCCATTCGGGCGCGCCACCGGCGGAACATCCATGCTCGCGACGCTCATGATCGTGTCTCCTCTCCTCGGGAAAAGCTGAAAACGCCGATGGCCCGCCGGCGGCGGCTCACGCGCTCGACCGCGCCCAGCAGCAGCGGCGCGACCCACACGCCCGCGCTGATGCAGCAGAGCTCGCCCAGCGTGGCGGCGATGCCAAACGATCGGATGCCGGCGTTGTCGGCGGCCAGCAGCGATGCATAGCCGACGATGGTGGTGAACGAACAGAGCACCACCACGCCGCCCGTCGTCAGCACCGCCCGCTTCGCGCCGCCGACCTCCTCCTCGCGGGCGCGGCTCAGGACGTTGGCGGCGTAGTCGGTGCCGATGCCCATCGTCAGCGGCAGGGCGACGAAGTCGAGGAAGTTGATCTTGAGGCCCGCCGCCGCCGACAGCGCCAGCATCGCCGTCGTCCCCAGCGTCGCCGCCACCGCCGTCAGCAGGCCATGGCGGCCGAGCCCCATCGTCAACCCGATCACCACCAGCACGCCCAGGAACGCCGCCAGCGTCGCCTTCGGGCCGTCGCGCCGGATGACCTCGACCATGTCGGCGAAGACGAACGCGCTGCCGGCGACGCGCGTGCCGGGCGGCAGATCCAGGGCGCGCACGCTGCGCGACAGGGCGGTCAGGTGGCGCCCGTCCCAGCCGTTCACGGCGGCCGACGTGTTGGCGAACAGCAGGCGCCCGCGCCGGCCGTCCTTCTCCGTGTACTGCAGCGCCAGATCGGCGGGGATGTCGTCGTCGCCCAGCGCGCGCAGGCCGTCGGGCGGGCGCAGCCGGCGCGCTTCGTCCGCCTTGTCGTCGGCCATCTTGCCGGCGTTGCGATCGATCAGTCGCCGGAGCTCGTCCAGCAACGCCAGTCGCTGCTGTTGCTCGCCCGGCAGCGCGTCGTCGAGGCCGGACACCTTGGTCAAAAGCAGCGCGCTCGGCTGGCCGGGCGCCGTGGCGCCGCCGAGCTCGCGCAGCTTCCTTGCCACGGCCGGCGCGTCCTCCCGCCGCTCGACAGCGACGACGAACCCGCCCGAGATCCCCTGCCCGAAAGCATCGTCCAGCGTGCGCTGCCACTGGCGCGCCTGCAGGGCTTGCCGGCCGCTGGCGCGCAGGTTGCGCAGGTTGTACTCGAAGGGATCGGACGCCAGATAGCGGGCGGCCGCCGTCGCCAGCAGCGGCGCCGCCAGCGCCAGCGCCGCCAGCGCCAGTGCCGGCCGCCGTGGCAACAGCGCCGCCAGCCAGCGGCCGAGGGCCGGCTCGGCCGGCGTGCGCGCGAAGTGACCGCGCCGTCCCAGGATGGTCAGCGCGGCCGGCGCGATGGTGTAGGCGGCCGCCCAGCAGAGCAGCATGCCGACGGCGCCGATGATCCCGAAGTCGCGGAAGCCGCGAAAGTCGGTGACGATCAGCGAGCCGTAGGCGACGAACGCGGTCAGCGCCGCCGCCGTCGTCCCGCGCCGCGTGCCGGTCCAGGCGCGCGTGACCGCCAGGGTGGCGGCGGTGCCGGCGCGGCGCTCTTCCAGGTATCGCGCCACCACCAGCATCGGGAAGTTGATGCCGTTGCCGATCACGATCGAGATCAAAAACGCGGTCGCGCTGTTCAAGTACCCGACCGCGAGGCGCGCGAAGCCCAGCGTGGCGATGGTCCCCACCCCCAGCGCCGTGAAGATCACCGCCAGCGCCGGCAGCGACCGGTAATAGAGCAGCAGCGCCAGCGCCACCAGCAGCGTGGTGACCACCGTGGCCAGCGCCATGCCGCGCACGATGGCGTCCTGCTCGATCATCACGGTGGCGATGTCGCCCGTGGCGCCGATACGCACGCCGGCGGGCGCGCCGGCCAGCGTGGCGGCGATGGCCGCCTGCACGCCGTCGAACACGCGGCGCGACTTGCCCGCGTCGGTGGAAGGAAACGTCGCGCGGATGATGATCATCTGCGTGCGCTGATCCTTGGACAGAAGCGGCGACGGCGCGCGGGCGCGCGCCTCGGCGTCGTCCATGCGCGCCCACAGCTGCGCCAGGCGATCCGGCTCCGCGCCGCCGTCGCGTTCGTCGGACAGATCGACGAACAAGGGGTTGGCCTTGGAGACGGCGCGCCGAAGCTCGTCGCGCACGCGCTCCAGCTCGTCGATGGGCGCGTACTGGTAGCGATACATCCAGACGTGCCGGCGCAGGCTGCCGTCGTCGGAGATCACGCCCGACACCAGCGCCGGATCCAGCGCCCGCAGCCGCGGGATCAGCGCGCCGGCCGCCACGGCGCGCGCCGCCGGGTCGTCGGCGGTGATGCCCACCAGCAGGTTGCCGAAGGCCTGGGCGCGGCGCTGGACCTCTTCCAGATCGCGCACCGACGCCGCGCCCGGCGGCAGCAGGTGCGACAGGTCCGCCTTGACCGTCAGGCCGGCCGCCAGCACGCCGCCGACCAGCACCACCACCGCGCCGGCCAGCAGGACCGCGCGAGGCCTGCTGACCGCAAGAGGAAGACGAGCGCCCGTTTCCATCACCATCTCCAACCCGACTGGATCATGCCGCCGCCAGAGCCGCCGCGCCCGCGGTGCTCGCCGCGCGCGCCACCTCGCGCTCGCGCGTGCCGCCCAGTACACCTTCGATGATCCCGGCCAGCGTGGCCGCGCTGGCCGCGGCGCTGAGCGGCCCCTGCGCCTTGCGGAACGCCCGCGCCGTGACGCTGGCGCGCAGCTCGGGCTCGCGCAGCGCCATCTCGATGGTATCCGTCATGCGATCGAGGTCGCCCACTGGAAACAGGAAACCGTCGCGCAGGTGCGTGATCACCTCGCGCGTCGCCGGCGTGTCGGACGCGGCGACCGGCAGCCTCATGGCCATCGCCTCCAGCACCACATTGGGCGATCCCTCCGAGCGCGACGGCAGCACCAGCAGATCGCACGAGGCATAGAACGAACGGATGTCGCGCACCTGACCCAGAAACTGAACGCGGTCCAAGATCCCCAGGCGGGCGGCCAGCGCTTCATAGCGCGAGCGGCGGCTGCCGTCGCCGGCGACGAGGAAACGAACCTCCGGGTGGCGGGGCGCGATGCGCGCGACCATCTGCAGAAAATCCTGGGGGCGCTTTTGCGGCGACAGCCGGCCGGCGAAGCCGACGACCACCCGGGCGTCGCGCGGCCGCATGGAAGCCGAGGCGCCCACCGGCTGGAACAGATCCGTGTCGACGCCGTTGCGCACGATGTACGACGGCGCCGGCACCAGCGGCGCGAACAGATCGCGCACCGACTGCCCGTTGCTGATCAGCCCGTCGGGCGGATTTCGCCGCGCCCAGATCTTCAGGGCCACCCGCTCGATCGTCGACAGCTCCATGCCGCCCACACGCCAGAGCACCGGGATCCCTTTGCGGCGGGCGGCAGGCGTCGAGGCCACCCACGAGAACGCCATGCCGGCGACGATCGCCTCGATGCCGCGATCCTCGATCAGCTGCTCGACCTCGCGCTCGACGACGTGCGCCTGCGCGACGAACTCGCTGGCGA
Organism: Polyangia bacterium; assembly: GCA_035544495.1. Taxonomy (GTDB): domain Bacteria; phylum Myxococcota_A; class Polyangia; order Fen-1088; family Fen-1088; genus DATKEU01. The sequence goes on from DATKEU010000360.1 coordinate 6,601, forward strand.
CGACGATGTGCCCGAGCCCGCGCGCCTCTGATTGATCGCGCGGGAAGCTGGGCGAGCGCACGATGTCCTTCACGCCGGCGCCTCGCAGCCAGTCGACGATCGTCTGTCCGGGGCCGACCAGCGCGGTCACGGCCACGCCCTGCTTCTGGAACTGGGGCAGCACGGCGGCGATCTGGCGCTCGGCGCCGCCGAACAGCTCGGACGGCTGAAGATAAAGAATGCGGCGATTGCTCAGCATGACACGGTCCTCCGGTTGTGTTGGCGCGCCAGGGCCCGCGATCCCGAGAGCCCCTGGCGCGAGCGAGAAGACAGCAACCGACGTGCCGGCGATGGATGCGGTTCATCCGCGATTTTCCGCGGTGGTTATCGACCGCTGTGCCGATTTGCCGGCGGTGACGCCGCCGCGGCGGCGGCCATCCGCGCGCTCGACCGGGCGACGGCGTCGGCGGCGGTTGTGGCGGTGGCGGTGTGCAAATGCACGAAGGCCCGCGCGGCGACCGGGTCGCCGTGCGGGCCTTGGGGGTTGCGTCGAGGCGCGTCGGGGTCGATTCAGAACTCGTACCCGACGGTGGCGCCGGCCGACCAGTTCTGCAGATCCAGGTGGTCGTCGCCGCCGGTCGTCGGCACCAGCTTGTCGTCAACGACGGCGCGATAAGTGAAGCGCGCGTCGGCGAGGATGTGATTGTACGAGAGGCTCACGCCGGTGCCGAAGGGGACAGTGAGCGCGTTGGCGTTGTCCTTGATGCCGCTCATGTTGGGGCCGTCGTTGTTGACGATCTGGTAACGCGTCCAGCCGACGCCGCCGAACAGGTACGGCGTGATCATCGTCGAGCGGAGGTGCATCGGCAGATTGCCGCGCGCGACAGCCTCGGCGCCGTTGCCCAGCAGCGCCGCGTTGCTGGCCACGCCCGACGACTTGATGTCGCGCGCGCTGCCCACGTACGCCACCTCGGCGCCGAGGAAGCTGCGGGTGCCCCAGATGGCGCGCGCGTCCCAGTACCCACCCACGCCGAACGTGTCGCGCGCGCCTTGACGGCTGAACCCGGTCACGCCGCCGCCCAGCTGCAGCCCGAAGCCCGTCGGCATGACGGGCACGCCGGAGAAGGGATTCGACGCTGGAGTTGTCCGGATGGTTTCCTCGCCCTGGGATCGGGCGCTCTCCTCGGCGACAGCGACTCGGCCGGCGAGGACAGTGACAGTGGCGATGGCGAAAATGGTCTGCGTTTTCATGGTTCGTTCCTTTCGCTGCGGTTACCCACGTCGCCACTTCGCGGGCGACGTCGTCTGGCGATCCGAGATTGCGAACGCCGTGCCGAACGAGAGCGAGACGAAAGCCGCGATCGTCTGCCTTCGCGGCCGGCGGAAACGTGCGTTCTGCTGCCGGAGAGACGGCGGGTGCCGCCGGTGCGGCGGCGAAATCGCGAACGACGCCGCCCAGACAATGATCTCCAGCGGGCGCCGGTCCGGCGAAACGATCGGCATCGCGGTTGCTGTGGCTACCATCATGGAAATCACGCAGTCTCTCGCGCAGCACGGTGCGGGCCTGGTCTTCGCGAACGTCCTCGCCCAGCAGCTCGGCGTTCCGGTTCCCGCGGAGCCGACGCTGGTGCTGGCGGGCGCGCTCGCGGCCAGGGGGATGCTGTCGCCGGTTCGCGTGGTCGCCGCCACCGTCGCCGCCACCGCGATCGCCGACGCCGTCTGGTTCCTGCTCGGGAGGCGCTACGATCGCAAGGTGACCCGCGTGCTGTCTTGCCCGAAGTCGAACCAAGCACAGGGCGAATCGCGCTTTGCAAGGTGGGGGGTTCGCTCGCTGCTTCTGGCCCGTTTTCTCCCGGGCGCGGTCCAGCTGATCGTTCCGCTGGCCGGCGCGCGCCACGTCAAGCTGGGCAGCTTTCTCTTCTATGATTTGACGGGTATCGTGTTGTGGGCTTCAGTGCCCGTGACGGGCGGGATGCTGTTTCATCATCAGGCCGAAACGCTCCTTCAGGCGCTCAGCGGCGGCGCGCTGTGGTTCGCGGTCGCCGCGCTGGCGGTCGCCATCATCGTGATGGTCCGGCGGCGACGCTCCGGAAAGGACAGCTCCCAATGGGCACCACGAGCGTGAGAATGCCGGGAACGGGCGATGGAACCAGCACCGCCTCCGGCAAGGCGATCTCGGGCGCGCTGTGGGTGGTGCAGATCCTGCTGGCCTTCGTGTTCGCCTACGCCGGATGGACGAAGATGGTGAAGACGGGCGCCGAGCTGAGAGCGACGATCCCCTGGATCACCGACGTCGCCTCCCCGATGGTTCGCGGGATCGGGATCTGCGAGTTCCTCGGCGCGATCGGCCTGATTCTGCCAGCCGCGACGCGCATCCGGCCTCGATTGACGCCGATCGCGGCCACGGGCCTGACGACCGTGATGACGCTGGCGGTGGCCTTTCACCTCTATCGGGGCGACGACAGCATGATCGTCGTTCCTTCGATCCTGGCGGTCGCGTCGGCGGTCGTCGCCTGGGGGCGCTTCCGCAAGGCGCCGATCGTCGAACGCGGGGGGTGACGGAGGGCGCACCGGGACGGCGGTAGGGGCCGCGAAGGGCGGCGGGTGTGAGGGCGGGCCCCATTCGCTTCGTTGGGGCGGCAAGAGGGATGGGTTTCCCTGTCGGGCTCAGACATCGGGTCCGGCGCGCGCGGCTTGAGGGGTGCTTGGAGCAGCGGTAACCGGCGCGCCTTACGAA
>DATKEU010000361.1:0-5417 GCA_035544495.1 Polyangia bacterium
CCGCGGCTCCGAGGTGCGCTTCCACTTTCGCGGCAAGAGCGGCAAGGAGCACCAGGTGACCATCGACGATCCGCGCGTCGCCCGCATCGTCAAGCGCTGTCGCGACATTCCGGGCTTTGAGCTGTTCCAGTACGTCGACCAGCAGGGGCGGCCGCAGCTGATCGATTCGGCCGACGTGAATCAGTACATCCACGCCATCGGCGGCGAGGCGTTCACCGCCAAGGATTTTCGCACCTGGGCGGGCACGGTGCTGGCGGCGCTGTCGTTGCGGCGGTTCCCGCGCGCGCCGTCGCGGGCCCGGGCCAGCCAGAACATCGGGGCGGCGCTGGAGGCGGTGGCGCGCCGGCTGGGAAACACCAAGGTGGTTTGCCGCAAGTCGTACGTCCATCCGGCCATCCTGGACTGCTACGCCGAGGGCGAGCTCATGCGATGGTTCGGGCCGCAGCGGTTGGCGGGGCGCCGGGCGCGGGCGCTCGATCGCCGGCTTGTCGGCCGACGAGGCAGCGGTGCTGGCGATGCTGGAACAGCGGCTGCACGAGGATCGCCGCGGCGATCGTCTGGCGCGCCAGCTGCGCCGATCGCTGGGGGCGCGCCGCGGGCCCGCGCGGTCTTGACTCGAAAGCGCCGCGGCCCAATTTGCTTGTGGGCATGTCATGCACGGCAGGCGAATGTTCGAGCGGCGCGCGATCTTGACGGCGGGGGCCGGGCTGGCGGCGACGGGCATGGGTACCGGGACGGGCGGTGGAGGTGCCGACGCGGCCGCCGAGGTGCCGAAGAAGCCGCAGCCGGGGGCGCCGCGGGCGACGGAGATCAAGCTGCCGGCGGGCGCCAAGGTGCCGGTGCGCCGCCTCGGGCGCACGGGCGCGCAGGTCTCGGCCGTGGGTGTCGGCGGGTTTCACATCGGCAACGCCGCCGACGAACAGACCGCGGTCCGGATCGTCCGCGCCGCGCTGGATCACGGCGTGAACTTTCTCGACAACTGCTGGGACTATAACGACGGGCGCAGCGAGCGCTGGATGGGGCGGGCCCTCGGCGACGGATACCGGCAGCGCGCGTTTCTGATGACGAAGATCGACGGCCGCACGAAGAAGGCCGCGGCCGAGCAGATCGAACAGTCGCTGCGCGCGCTGGCGACGGACGTCATCGATCTGATGCAGCTCCACGAGGTGATCCGGCCGTCCGACGCTGGGCGCGTGTTCGGCGCCGATGGCGCGATGGAGGCGCTGCGGGCGGCGAAGCAGGCGGGCAAGATCCGTTTCATCGGCTTCACCGGCCACAAGAGCCCGGCGATCCACCTCGGGATGTTGAACGCCGGCTTCGACCACGGGTTCACGTTCGACACCGTGCAGATGCCGCTCAACGTGATGGACGCGCACTTCGACAGCTTCGAGCGGCGCGTGTTGCCCGTGCTGCTCCAGCATGACATCGGCGTGCTGGGGATGAAGCCCCTGGGATCGGGACTTTTCCTGCAGAGCGCGCCCCTGGCGCAAGGGACGGTGGCGCCCATCGAGTGCCTGCAATATGCGCTGTCGCTGCCGACCAGCGTGGTGATCACCGGCTGCGAGACGATGGGGATCCTGCAACAAGCGATCGACGCGGCCCTGCGGCCGCCGCTGGATCAGGCGGCGCGCCAGGCGCTGCTCGATCGCACGAAGGCGGCGGCGACGGCGGGCGCCTGGGAAAAATACAAGACCAGCGACATGTTCGACGGCACGGCCCAGCACCCCTGGTGGCTGGAAACGGCGTCGCTCGGCAAGCCGGCGTGAGCTCGGTCAGCCCGGCCGGCGTTCAGCGGGCCGGCGCCGTCGGCACGCCCTCGGAAGCCGGCTCGCCGACGGGCGCGGCGTTGTGGCGCTGCCAGAGATAGGCGCCCGCCGACGCCATCGCCACGCCCGCCAGCAGCGACACCAGCAGCGTCAAGGCGGACGCCGTCTTCCGGCCCAGTTTGCCGCGACCGTCGTGCCGGGGCGCGCGGCTGACGTTGGCGATCGCGCGCGCGATCACCGCCTGGTCCTGGGCGCGCAGCTCGATGCTTTGATATAGCGCTGGTGCCAGCGACAGCTCGAAACGGCAGGCGGCGCATCCATCGAGGTGACTCTTGAGAAGCCGTTCTTGATCGGTCCGCAGCGCGCCGTGCTTGGCCTGATCGATCAAGTCCTCGGGATGAATCCGGGCGGCGATCACGCCGCCGGCTCCAGGTGAACGAGCGCTCGCAGCGCCGGGTCGCGGGCCAGCGCCGCGTCCAGCGATTCCTTGGCCACGCGCAGGCGGCCGCGCACGGTGATGGCACCCACGCCGGTCGCGCGCGCGATCTCGTCGACGGTCAGCCCGACGACGGCGCGCAGGCCCAGCGCTTCCGCCTGCGGCGGCGGAAGCGTGAGCAGCAGATCGGCGATCACGGCGCGGCGATGTTCGAGCTCCGGAAACGGCTCCGGCACCGCCGCGGCGCCGGCTTCGAGGCCGCTTCCCGGCCATCTCCCTCTAACAGCCAGCGCCTGACGAAAGGCGATCACCAGCGCCGCTGTCGAGACCGCACCGTCGTCGGGCAGCTGGGCGATCGCGCTCACGAACACCAGCACGGACTGGCGCAGGAGCTCGTCGATGCCGCCCTGGCGCGGTCCCAGCACGGCGCGCAGGATCCGCAACATGTCGGGCGCCAGCGCGCGCAGCAATTTCTCGAGGGCGCCTTCCTGACCGGCGGCGGCCGCCCGGCCCATGTCCGCCAGGCGATCCGCCCGCGGGATCGCGGGCGTCGGTTGGGCGCGCAGCTGCCCCGCGATTTCGGACAACGGTGCGCGCGCTTTTCCGGTCATCGCCTGCGATCCTCCCCGTATTAGTGGCGGTGACGGTGCCAAATAGCTCAAACCAAGAAATCGGCTGGCCATTGATTTTCCAAAGATCACACTCGCGATTGTGGTCATTGACTCTGTTTGCTGAACTTTCGTCGTGATTTGGCCTACGTTTGCTGATTGGAAACATCGGCTCCTGTCGATTCGTGAGGATCTGACCGTGGGCGGGAAGCCGCTGGGGCTGGAGGCGGCGGACACGTCGACCTGGGGTGCGCGAGCGCCGCCGGAGCTCTTGGCGCCGCGCGCCGGAGGCCACTGCGCGGGTGGGGCTGGTGGATCGTGGCATTCGTGACCACATTTCCTCATTGAGGGCGGTCATGACTCGATCGATGGCGCTGGTGGTCTCGGTGGCGGCGGCGGTCGCGGCGCTGCCCGATCGCGCGCGCGCCGGCGACGATGACCAGGCGGCGCGCGCGTTTTTTGTTCGCGCGGAGGCCTCATTTCGCGCGGGGCGATTTGGCGACGCGCTGAAGGATTACCAGTCGGCGTATCAGCGCAAACCGTTGCCCGGTTTCCTGTTCGACATCGGGCAATGCTATCGGCGTGTCGGGCTTTACCAGCAGGCGCGCGTCTTCTACCGTCGCTTCATCAAGCAGAATCCGCCGCCGGCGCAGCGTCGGGTGGCGCAGGAGCTGATCGACGACATGGATCGGCTGGCGGCGCAGCGGGACGTCGCGGAGGGTCCGGGCGCCGACCTCTCGTTCAGCCTCCCGGATGCGACGTCGGCCCCCGCGCCGATGTTGGCCGCCGTCGATTCCGAACCGCTGCCGCCCAGGAGCCTGGTGGTCCCGGCGCGCAGCCTGGTCGTGCGCGAGGCTCCGCGCCCGGTGGCGGAGACACCAGCGTTCTACCAGCGCTGGTGGTTCTGGACGCTGGTGGGTGGCGCGATCGCCGGCGGCGTCGCGACGGCGATCATCATCGGCAACCACCAGAACCCCGAAGGCTCGCTGCCGCCGATCAACGCCGCGGGCGCCGGTCCATAGGCCCTGTGCGGCCGCCGGATCGGACTTATTTTTTCCGCATGGGTCGTGCGTGGGCGGTGCTGTCGATCGCCGCGTTGGCGATGATGCTCGGTTGTGCGGATCAGCCGACCGGCGTGCACGTGCACGCGCACATGCCGGGCGAGGCTTACGACGAGCTTCGCTTCAGCGTGGTGCTGGTGCCGACCCCGGAATCGATGCGACCGGCCCGCACGATCGTCGATCCCGCGACGACGGGCCGTTATCAAGGGTCGTTCGGCGGAACCGACCAGGACGTGATCATCTATCTCGGCGACGACGTGGCTGCTCAGATGATCAATTGCGGGGCGACGGCGCTGGCGGGGGGCGTGATGATCGCCAGCGGGGCGGCCGAGGTGACGGTCGAGTCGCAACGGATCCTCGACGTCGACGTTTTCCTGCTGCCGCCGGTGATGTCCGCGGACACCGGCACGGCTTCGTCGTCGGGTGACATGCCCGCCAGCCCTTGACGGGGATCGCGCTCGGGCCACCTTCCGGTTTGGGTGTAGCCACACCACGCGCCTCGACCGGCCGTGTCGCCGCCGGGCGCAGTCGAGCGTAGTGACGCGCCCTGAGGCGCACACGGGGGTCCTCTGTAATTCGTTCTTTGACTGATCCAGGAGACACGAAAAACGGTGACAATGGAAAGGCCATGCGAGCCCCGCCGAACGGTGCCGAGGGTCATGCGTCCGCGCCGCGCGGGGAGCCGGGCGAGCCCACGGACGTCGTGCTGATCGTCGATGACGATGAGGCATTCAGGGAAGTGGTGGCCGAGCTGGTCGTCGAGGAAGGCCTGGCGCCCGTGGCGGCAGCCAACGGCCGGCAAGCTCTGGAGCTGCTGGTGTCGGGGCTGCGTCCCATCGCCATCCTGCTCGACATGATGATGCCGGTGATGGACGGGCCGGCGTTCCGCAAGGAACAGCTGGCGATGGAGAGCGCGCGATCGATACCGGTCGCGGTGACGTCGGCGTCGGGACTGTCGCGCCAGCAGATCGCGGGGCTGTTCGGCGACGTCGATTTCCTGCCGAAGCCGGCCGGCGGCGCGGCCGTCGTGGCCTTCCTGCAGCGCTGTCGATCGAAGGCGGTGGCGGCGCTGACGCCGCGGTGATCGGTCCCGCTCAGCGCACGCGCCCCGCGCGCGCGGGCTTCGATTTGAGCGCGGGTTTGTCGGCGGCGACGCGCCCGCCCTGGGGGTATTGCCGCCGGATCTGCGCGTGAAGCGCCTCCTCGATGTCGCACGCTTGATTGAGCAGGCGCTCGAGCGCATCCAGGTTGTTCACGTCGAGCCGCGAGCTGTCCCCTCCGGTCCGGATGAGCGCGACGTGCAGGCGCGCGCCGCCGAGCGCGTTCGCCAGATCGTGCGCCAGCTGGCGCACCGATGGTGACGTCGCCATTTCGTCGGCGGCGACGGAGGGGCGTTTGCGGGAACCCGACCGGCGTGTTGGTTGCGCTTTGGTCTTGGCTGGCCCCGGCGCCGCGAGCCTGCGGCGGCGACCGTTTCGCATTCCTGTCGTGCTCATCATCGGCTGACGCGTCCCTGGCCTACCCCTGCGGTCGCGATGTGTCCCCC
>DATKEU010000362.1:0-6274 GCA_035544495.1 Polyangia bacterium
GCGGTCGCCGGCCCGGATCACAGCTGCGTCAGCGACAGCGTGTTGCCGTCGGGGTCGCGGAACCAGACCACCCGCGCGCCCGAGGGAGAACGCCAGATCCCGCGTTCGTCCTGGCCCATCCCGTCGAAGCGGGCGAACGCCACGCCGCGCGCGACCAGCGCCGCCACGGCGCCGTCGATGTCCGGCACCTCCCACCCCAGCGCCGTGAACGGATGGGGCGCGAACGACGGCACCTTTTGCACGCGCACCATCGTCCCGCCCGCGTCCAGCGCCAGGGCGAAGTCGTCGTCGGCGACCACGCGCAGCCCCAGCGTCGTCTCGTAGAACGCCCGCGCGCGCCGCCCGTCGCGCGTGGCCAGGAACGCCATGACCTTGTAGCTGCCCAGCATCGCTGCCTCCCGTCGACGAACCGTCAGAACCCGATCGGCCCGTAGATCCACAGGCCGTCGTCGGTGCCGGCGCCGCCGCTGTCGATCTGGTAGACGACGTACTGGCGCTCGGGCTCCAGCACGGCGTAGACGCGGCCCACGCCGGCGCGGACGACCGTGGAGCCGGCCGCCGGCCAGGCCCCGTCGGCGCCCAGCTTCGCGAAGCGCAGCGTGACCGTGCCGTCGTCGGCCACGCTGTCGCTGTAGATGAGACCGCGCGCCCCGGCGATGAACCAGAGGTCGATGTTGTCGGCGAACTTCTGCTTGGCCGCGCAGCCGTCGGGGTTGGCGATCCAGCCTTCGCCGATCCCGGTCGAGCGGTCGATGTTGTCGGTCCAGAAGACGCGAGCCGCGTCGGGCAGGAACGGATCGCCGAAATAGTCGGCCGTCGTGTCTCCGGCCAGCGCGCAGTTGCCGGTGCCGTCGTTCTTCACGGCGCGGGCGTCGCTGCGCTCGCTCACCGGATCGAAGGCGGTCTGCAGAAAGCTGAACCGGCCGTCGGTCGAGACGACCGCGTTCATCACCTCGGTGGCGACGGTGATCGCCGCAGCCGGGTGAGCGGGGTCGGCGGCGATCTTGTACGCCCCCAGCCCGCCCGTCACGTTGGTCAGGAACGCCAGGCCGCGATCGGTCGATTCGTCGCCGAGGGCGAGGTAGGCGCCGACCTTCGTGGCGATGGTCGTCTCGTTCCCGCCGGCGGGAAAATCCGCCGTCACCAGCGTGCCCGACGGATCGACCACGCTGTTACGGGGCGGATAGTTGAACCCGCGCAGGTACAGCCAGTGTTTGCCGTCGGCGGTGACGTCCCAGCGCGAAACGTCGGTGGCGACCGAGAGGCGATTGGCGGGCATGCCCGCCTCGTCGATCTTGCTCGCGTACAGCGTCTCGACGTCGGCGGGCAGCGGTCCGCCCGTCGAATACGCCACGTAGTCACCCGCCGGCGAGAACGCCAGCGACCACTGGCTGGCCCCGGTGGCGGTGCTGGGATAGATCGTGGCCGCCAGCGGAAGGGGGCTGCCGCCCACGCGCCCGGCGTGCGCGTCGAAGTGAACGGGGACCGTGTCCAGCGCGGCGTTCTCGATGCAGGCGGCGGCGTCGGAGCGCGGCTGGGCGTCGCAGGCCGCCGCGTGCGCGCCGCTGATCTGCACCGGCGCCGAGAGCTCGGGGCGCCAGGCGAAGACCGGCCCGTCATAGGCCGCCGCGCCCGCCACCGGCGCCGCATAGAAGACCAGCGTCTGCCCGTAGAAATGGTGCGCGAAGGGATGCACCGGACCCGTGTCCGGCTGTCCGGTCCACAGCGCCGTCGACAGCCGCACGCACGACGGGCTGGTGCCGTCGCAGGGAACGCTGGCGCCGATCGCCTTGCTGACGTCGAGGACCCAGAGCTCCGTGCTGCCCAGCGCCTGGCCCGGCAGCGAAAAGGCGCACCACCGATCCGGGGCTGTCACCGCTCCTTTGGGCGTCGCGCTGCACGCGGTCAGCGGCGTTCCGACCAGACGCGCGCGGCCGCCGACGAGGCGGCGGGCGGCGGGAGCGCCGGCGGGCGCGTCGCCCGGTAGATCGGCGGCCGCGTCGGGGGCGACCTCGTCAGGCGCGTCGCCCGGAACCTCCGCGCCGGCGTCGGGTCCGGGGCCTGCTTCCGAACCGTCGGGCCATGGCATGTCGGCCGCTGCATCCGCCGCATCCGCCGCATCCGCCGCGTCCTCTGCATCCGCCGCCCCGCCGGTCGCGCCGGCGTCGCCGCCGGAGCCGTGGCCGCCAGACCCGCCACCGGAGCCGCCGATGCCGCCCGCGCCGCCCGCTCCTCCGCCGGTGGCACCGCCGCTGCCGCCGCAACCAGCGCCCGCAGCCGCCAGCGATCCGCACGCAATCCCCAAGCCGACCAACCACGATCGCCGCATGAACTGCCTCCGGGTCGGCAGCATAACCCATCGCCCCGGCCGCCGAGCCCGAGGTGATCAACGACGGACGATTGCCGTCTTCCCATGCCCGTGATACACGCGCACACATCTCGCATGACGCCTGATCTCTCCACCGAAGCGGCCGGCGCGACGCAACCGCCGCCGCTGCTGACCGCGGTGGCGCAGCGGCAGGCGCGGCGCCTGGCGGGCGCCTGGCACACCATCGTCGATCCCTACGAAACCGGCTACATCGACTATCGCTACGAGCCGCGCGCGAAGACCTTCGGCAAGCGGCTGCGCGCGACCGAGCGGTGGGACCTGATCGAGTACGACTTCGACAAGTCGCCGATCCTGCGCGTGCCCGGCGACTGGAATTCGCAGCGCACGGACCTGCACTGGTACGAAGGAACCATCTGGTACGAAAAGACATTCAATTTTTCACAGTCACAGTCACAGTCCGCTGCCGCCGGCGCGCGGCAATTCCTCTACTTCTCCGCCGCGGCGGCGCGCGCCCGCGTCTGGCTGAACGGCGACGAGCTGGGCACGCACGAGGGTGGGTTCACGCCGTTCTGCTTCGAGATCACGGGCCGGCTGCTCCCGCGCGGCAACTTCGTCGTGGTCAAGGTCGACAACACCCGCCGCCGCGACGCCATCCCGACCTGGAACACCGACTGGTGGAACTATGGCGGCCTGACCCGCGACGTCTGGGTGGTGGAGACGCCGGCCACCTTCGTGCGCGAGGCGTTCGCGCAGGTCGACCCCGCCGCGCCCGACGAGGTGAGCGGGTGGCTCCAGCTCGATGGTCCAGAGGCGGCAGGCGCGCCCGTGACGCTGGAGATCCCGGGGGCGAAGCTCAAGGTCGCCGCCGTCACCGACGGACAGGGCCGCGCCGCCTTCCGCGCCAGCGCCGCCAAGCTGAAGCGCTGGTCGCCGGAGCACCCGCGCCTTTACGACGTGGTGTTCGCGGGCGGCGGCGATCGCCTGCGCGAGCGCATCGGCTTTCGCACCATCGCCACGCGCGGCACCGAGATCCTCCTCAACGGCGCGCCGCTGTTCCTGCGCGGCATCTCGATTCACGAGGAGGCGCCCTGGCGCGGCGGCCGCGTCCGCAACGAGACCGAGTGCCGCCGGCTGCTGGCGTCGGCCCAGGCGCTGGGCTGCAACTTCGTCCGCCTGGCGCACTACCCGCACAGCGAGGAGATGACCCGCGCCGCCGATCGCCTGGGGCTGCTGGTCTGGTCGGAGATCCCGGTCTACTGGACCATCGACTGGCAGAACCCCGCCACGCTGGCCAACGCCCGCCAGCAGCTGCGCGAGAACATCACCCGCGATCGCAACCGCGCCTCGATCGCCATCTGGTCCGTCGCCAACGAGACGCCCATCGGCCCGCCCCGCACCACGTTCCTGCGCACGCTGATCGCCGACGCGCGCGCCCTGGACCCCACGCGCCTGGTCAGCGCCGCGCTGGAGAAGGATTACGCCGACGCCACCACCGTGCGCATCGACGATCCCCTCGGCCACGACCTGGACGTCATCGGCTGCAACGAATACATCGGCTGGTACGACGGCCTACCCGACAAGTGCGCCACCATCACCTGGACCACCGCCTTCGACAAGCCGATGGTGATGACCGAGTTCGGCGGCGACGCCCGCGCCGGCAAGCACGGCGACCCCCTGACCCGCTTCAGCGAGGAATACCAGGAGAACCTGTACCAGCAGACGATCGCCATGCTCCGCCGCATCCCCTTCCTCGCCGGCACGTCGCCCTGGATCCTTTACGACTTCCGCTCGCCGCGGCGCCCGCTGCCGGGCGTGCAGGACTACTGGAACCGCAAGGGCCTGCTCTCGGAGAGCGGCGTCAAGAAGAAGGCGTACTTCGTGTTGCGGCGGTATTACGGGGACATCGCCAAACAACGCTGACGAAAGCGGCGGCCCGGAAACGCCGCCGTTGTCGGTTGGCGGCGGCGCGCACTATAGTTTCCTTCCACCGCCACGAGGAGCCGCCATGCAAAGCCGCTTTCTGCCCGACATCGTCCGCTACAAGTCCATGGACTCGGCTGCGCTGCGGGCGGCGTACCTGTTCGAGTCGGTCTTCGTTCCCGGCAAGGTGGAGCTCTACAGCGTCGACTCCGATCGCGCGGTGTTCGGCGGCGCGGTGCCGACGACGGAGCCGCTGACGCTGCAGGCCCCGCCCGAGCTGCGCGCGGCGAGCTTCTGCGACCGGCGCGAGCTGGGGATCATCAACATCGGCGGCCCGGGCAAGGTGCGCGCCGACGAGCAGACGTTCGCCGTCAAGGCGCGCGAGTGCGTCTACGTCGGGCGCGGCACCAAGACGGTCGCCTTCGAGAGCGACGATCGCGCGAACCCGGCCGCCTTCTACCTCATCAGCTTCGGCGCGCACGCCACCTTCCCGACCACGCACGTCGGCCTGGACAAGGCGCGCACGAAAGAGGTCGGCACCACCGAGCAGGCGAACCGGCGGCGCATCTACCAGTACATCCACCAGGAGGGCGTGAAGAGCTGCCAGCTGGTCATGGGCTTCACGGAGCTGGAATCGGGCAGCGTCTGGAACACCATGCCGCCGCACACGCACACGCGCCGCTGCGAGATCTACACGTACTTCGACCTGCCGGCGAACGAGCGGATCATGCACTTCATGGGCACGCCCGAGGAGATGCGCCCGCTGGTGGTGGCCGACGGCCAGGTGGTGGCGTCGCCCGCCTGGTCGATGCACTTCGGCGCCGGCACGCACAACTATCGCTTCATCTGGGCCATGGGCGGCGAGAACCAGGCCTTCGACGACATGGACGGCGTCCCGGTCACCAAGCTGCGGTGACGGGCGGGATGTCGATCCTCGACCGCTTTCGCCTCGACGGAAAGACGGCGCTGGTGACGGGCGCCAGCCGTGGCATCGGCCTGGGCCTGGCGCTGGGCCTGGCCGAGGCGGGCGCCGACATCATCGGCGTCAGCGCCACCATGCCGGAGGACGCGGCCGCCAGCGCCGTCGGACGAGCGGTGACGAAGCTGGGGCGGCGCTTTCGCGGCCTGCCCTGCGACATGCGCGACCGCCGGGCTATCTATGCGCTGGTCGAGCGCGTGCGGAATGACAGCCCGCCCGTCGACATCCTGCTTTGCAACGCCGGCACCATCCTGCGCAAGCCGGCCGCCGAGCACCCCGACGAGATGTGGGACGAGGTCATCGACGTCAACCTGACCGCGCCGTTCATCCTGGCGCGCGAGATCGGCAAGACCATGATCGCGCGCGGGCACGGCAAGATCATCTTCACCGCCTCGCTGCTGTCCTTCCAGGGCGGCATCACCGTCCCCGGCTACGCCGCCAGCAAGGGCGGCATCGCCCGCCTGACCATGGCCCTGGCGAACGAGTGGGCCGGCCGCGGCGTCAACGTCAACGCCATCGTCCCCGGCTACATCGCCACCGACAACACCCAGGCCCTGCGCGACGACCCGGCGCGCAACGCCCAGATCCTGGCCCGCATCCCCGCCGGCCGCTGGGGCGACCCCGACGACTTCAAGGGCGCGGCCGTCTACCTCGCCAGCGACGCCGCGAAGTATGTCCACGGCGCGCTGCTGCCGATCGACGGCGGCTGGCTGGGGCGGTAGGATCTCGGACTGCCAGTCATGGGGCACTCTCGGATTTACATCCTGAGTCCCAGGCTCCGCAGCCCCGCTGCGATCTCCTCGTCCAGTTTGCTGATGGATTGACGGGCGGCCGCCGTCCAGGATTTTCCGCGTCGGGCCAGCTCGCGCCACGCAAGCGTGATCTCTCCCGGCAGGTCGGAGAGCAGGACACGGAGGAGCGCCGAAGCCTGAGCGCGATCTTTCGCGGCCTTGGCGCCGCTCGCACGACTGTGCGCGCGCCGGGCGGCGATGATGAGCTTGTGAAGCGCGAAGCGACCCGGTCGGGGAACATTCACCAGCACCCCC
>DATKEU010000363.1:0-10416 GCA_035544495.1 Polyangia bacterium
CGCTGCATCAGGTTGCCGCCGACGGTGGCCATGTTGCGCAGCTGCGGCGACGCGCCCGCCAGCAGCGCCTCGCTCAGCGCCGGATAGCCGGCGGCGATCAGCGGATGGCGAGCGACGTCGCTGTTGCGGGCGCGGGCGTCGATGCGCAATCCATCGGCGGTCTCGACGACGCTCTCGCCGCTGTCGCCGCTGTCGCCGCGCGCGCCACCCAGGGCGCGCACGTCGACCAGCAGCGCCGGCGATTGCACGTCCAGCTTCATCAGATCGACCAGGCCGGTTCCACCGCCGATGAACGCCGCCCCCGGCTCCGTCGCGACGGCCTCGATGGCGGCCGCCTCGTCGGCGGGGCGCAGGTAGCGGAACGGGCGCATCTACATCGCCTTCCAGGCCCGCGTCACGGCGGCGACGATGTTGGGATAGGCGCCGCAGCGGCAGATGTTGCCGGACAGCTCCTCGCGCAGCTCGGCGGCGTCGATGGCCGCGGCGCTGGCGTGGCGGGCCCGGCACTCGGCGCGCAGGCCCAGGGCGCTCATGATCTGGCCCGACGTGCAATAGCCGCACTGGAAGCCGTCCTCGGCGACGAACGCCTCCTGCAGCGGGTGCATCCCGCCGTCGGGGCCGACCCCTTCGATGGTCATGATGGGGACGTTCTGCGCCATCACCGCCAGCGTCAGGCAGGCGTTCACGCGCCGCCCGTCGACGAGGACCGTGCAGGCCCCGCACTGCCCCTGGTCGCACCCCTTCTTCGTGCCCGTCATGCCCAGGCGCTCGCGCAGGGCATCCAGCAGCGTCAGGCGCGGGTCGGCGCGCAGCGTGCGCCGGGCGCCGTTCACCTCCAGGGTCATCGTCAGCTCGTCGTCGGTGGCGACGGGCCCGCGGGGCGCGACGACGGGCGCCCGTGGCGATCGACAGCCGTCGGCGAACGCCGCCGCCAGCGCGCCCACCAGCGCCGTGACCAGGAACTGCCGTCGGGCCATCGTCCACGGCGCCGGCGCAGCCGCCATCTCGCCGCCCGCCAGCGCCAGCGCGTCGACCAGCGCGTCCAGCGTCGCGCCGTCGGCGGCGATCGCGCGCGCGAAGCGCACCGCCCGCTGCCCGTCGAGAACGAGCAGCATGTCGCCATCCGCGCTCCCCTCCGGGCGCAGCCACGCCCGCAGCGCCGCCACTTCGCCCGCGTCCAGCGTCCCCGGCGCGGCGAACAGCTCCACCTCGTCGTCGGGGCTGAAGCACCAGAGGCCGCCGTGGCCGATGACGATCAGGATGGCGCCCAGGCCCCGCAGCTCGGCCCGCGCCCGATGCAGAGCTTGCCCGGGCAGCGCCGGTCCGGCGGCGGCGCCGTCGCGTAGATCCAGAAACGCCAGCACCACCGGCTGCCCTTCGAACGCGCGGAGATCCAGGCTGCGCCCGCCGGCGATGCGCAATGCCGGCGGAGCCGCGCTGGCGGCTGGTGGTCCGGGCGGTGCGGGCGGATCAGGAGGCGTGCTGCGCATGCGGTCTTCCATGCTGCGAACCCGCCCGGGCGACCAACGGGCGGGACCGGTACCGAAGACCATGCGTCGCGCGCCCGGATGTGCAAGCCGACGCCGCACGATTGCGGGTTGATCCGCGGCGACCCGTGCCCACGTTGAAGCGCATGAAAACCGCCACCCGCATCAAGAACGTCCCTCTTTTTCCGATCGTTCCCTTCGTGCCGGCGGCGCTGTTGATCGCGTCGTTGGCGCTGGCCATCCGCGCCTTCCAGCGCGTGCGCCGCCTCGAGCGGCGGCTGGCCAACGGCAAGCTCTGACGAACGGAGGATGGCCGCGTGCCCAGCAAGCAGACCATCGCCAAGGCGAAACAGGATCTGGCCGAGGGGAAGAGACCGTCGACCGCCGCGGGCGAGTTCGTGCGCGAGGAGATGGAGCACATCCGCGAGGGCCGCCACGGCGCCGCGAACACGAAGCAAGCCATCGCCATCGGCCTGTCGAAGGCGCGACGCTCCGGCGTGCCGCTGCCGCCTCCGGGCGAGGGGCAGGCGTCACCTGAAACCCGCCGCTCTGCCCGGCGCGACGCCGCCGCCGGCCGCCGCCCGCGCAAGAATCCATCCGCGCGCCGCAGCCGCGCGTCCACGAAGGCCCTTCGCCGCCGGGGCGGGCAGGCGGCCTCGCACCAGGCGCTCTCGGCGCAGGCAAAGGGCGCCGCCCGCAAGCGCGGACCTCGGGCGCGAGCGCAGGCCGCTCGCAAAGCCGCCGCCACCCGCCGAGCGCGCGCCCGCTAGCGATTAGCCGCGCCGGATTCCGTTTCAGACGGCCGGTAACGCCAGAACCGCGGCAGCAACGGTATACAGAGCAACACCCCCGCCACGCACACGACGCCGCCGGCGATGATCGAGAACTGCGTCGATCGCAGCGACGCCATCCAACCGGCGCGGGCGTTCCCGAGCAGCGGGCCGGTCATGTAGCTGATCATCTCGACGCTCGCCAGGCGGCCGCGCAGGTGGCTGGGGATGGTCTCGTTCCAGATCGTCATCCGAAACAGCCCGCTGATCATGTCGGCGGCGCCCGCGGTCGCCAGGCACAGCATCGCCACCGGCAGGCTCGGCGCGTATCCCAGAGCCACCACCGCCAGTCCCCACGTCGCTGCCGCCAGCACCACCGCGGCGCCGCGCCGGCTGACCTTCTTCGTCCAGCCGCTCAGCAGCGTGATCGCCAGGCTGCCCATCGACATGCCCGAGTACAGCCAGCCCGCCGCGCGGGCGCCTCCCCAGGGCTGCGCCATGGCCGGGAACAGGGCCATCGGCATGGCGAAGGTCATGGCCACGATATCGACGACGTACGTGCCGATCAGCTCGGGCCGGCGGCGCGCATAGTCCAATCCCTCGACGATGCTGCGCAGGCCCGGCTTCGCCGCTTCGGAGGCGGGCGGCATCGCGGCCATCGCGGCCAGCGCCAGCAGCGACACCAGGAACGAGACGACGTCCGCCACATAGGTCCCGCGGACGCCGAAGCTGCCGATGCACAGGCCGCCCACCGCCGGGCCGGCCACCGCACCCACGCTCGACCGCAGCGACGTCAGCGCCGCGGTCGCCGGCAGCTCGTCACGCGCCACCAGGCGGGGCGACATCGCTTCCAGAGTCGGTCGGTGAAAGCCGTTGATGGCCGACATCAATCCGGTCAGGGCGAAGATCGCCGCGACGCTGGGATGGGCCATCGACGCGTTCACCGCCAGGCCCAGCGACACCGCGGCCAGCAATACCTCGGCGCCGATCAGCAGGCGGCGGCGATCCAGCGCGTCCGCGTAGGCGCCGCCCCACAACGCGAACAGCACCAGCGGCACCAGTTGCACCGTCCCCAGCAGGCCGACCGTCAGGCTGGACGACGTCAGCTGGTAGACCTGATAGGGGACCGCGACGTACGTCAGCATGCTGCCGAAGAACGACACGAACTGTCCGAAGAACAGCAGGCGGAAATCGCGGTGGCGGCGCAGCGGAGAGAGATCCAGCAGCATGCGGAGGCCGCACCCCTCGCCGCGGCTGGCCCTTCTTATCAGACTTCGCCGCGTGCTTCCTCGTCGGGTCGTCGGGTCCTGACTCTCAGCCGCTGACGTGCGCTCGCCGCCGACGACGGCGGCGGTCCGTCAATTTCCGGATGGGTCTCAGTCGGTGCGCGGCGTGGCCGCGTTTTCGACCTCGCTGCCCGCCCGGCGATCATCCTCCTCGTCCTCGGCGGCCTCGCGCGCGTCCTCGTCGCCCAGCGCCAGCGCGTCCAGCTCCTCGTCCAGCGCTGGATTCGTCGTGAGCCCCGCCACCGCGCGCGGCATCGGCTCGCGCACGCCGTCCAATGGATTGGTGCTGTCGCTGGTCCTCGCCAGCTCGTCGGCGGCGGCGGTCTCGATGAACGGCCCGCCGATCTCCTCTGGGACGGTCGCGTCCATCAGCTCCTCCGACTGATCCTCGCCTGTCGTCGCCGCCTGGACAAAGTCCTCGGCGAACTGCTCGGCCAGCTGATCGGGGACGACCGCCGGTCCTCCCTCCGGATCGGGGAAGAAGGCGTCGCCGTCGTCGGACCGCCGGCGAGCGATCGCCTCCGGACGTCCGCTCGTTGGCCGCCGCCGGGGGCGGGGGCGGGGCGCGGGTCGTTTCACATTGGATGGCATGCAATCAAACCTAACCACGCGCGCTCGCGCCCGCATCGCCCGCATCGCCCACATCGCCATCATCGATCGATCGCCGGCTCGTGGAAGCTCTCGAAAACGCCGGGTCGAAGGCCGCCGCCTCCCTTGACTGCGCCGCGTCCACTCACAGGTTGGATCATGAGGATCGCGAGGGAGAGAAGCATGACGATCAAGGATCTGATGACAAAAGACGTCGCCACCGCGCAGCCGCACCAAACGGCGAAAGAGGCGGCCCTGATCATGTGGGACTGTGACTGTGGCGTGTTGCCGGTGGTCGACCACAGCCGGCGCGTGCTGGGCATGGTCACCGATCGGGATCTCTGCATGGCGGCCATGCATCGCGCCTCGGCGCTGGACGCGTTCACAGTCGCCGATGCGATGTCCAGAATGCTTTACAGCTGCACGGCCTCGGACAGCCTGTCGACCGCCGAGCAGATCATGCGCGACAACCAGGTGCGCCGGCTGCCCGTCGTCGACGGTGAGGGGCGCCTCGTCGGCATCCTGTCACTGGCCGACGTCGTGCGGGCGACGCAGCTTTCGGCGGGGCCTTCGCGGCCCGTGTCGGCCGAGGACGTCACCGGCACGCTGGCCCGCATCTGCGCGCGCCGCGAGGCCATCGGGCAGCCGCGCCCGTCAGTCTGACGGCAGCGCAACCGCGATCGACGAACTGGCCGCGACGAGAACGAGGAGAACGAGGAAGAAGGGAGAGGTCCGGACATGGAGAACGACACGGCAAATCAGAATCGCCCCGAAACGGCGCGCCCCGCGGACGAGGATCGCAAGGTCGCCGTCCTGCTGGGGCCGGGCTTCGAGGACGCGGAGCTCCGGATCCCCACCGACCGGCTGCGCGCCGCGGGTTACGTACCGGTGATCATCGGTCGCGAGCGAAACGAGAAGCTGGCCGGCTACAAGGGCAAGGAGAAGGTCCGCTCCGAGCTGTCGGTGGCGGACGCCAGCGCCGACGGCTTCGCGGGCCTCTTGATCCCGGGCGGCCACTCGCCCGACGTGCTGCGCGCCGATCCGCGCTTCATCAAATTCGTCATCGAGTTCGACCGAACGCGCCGGCCCGTGGCCGCCGTCTGTCACGGCCCCCAGTTGCTGATCACCGCCGGCCTGGTCAGGGGCCGCGTGCTCACCGCCTGGCCGACAGTCCAGGACGACCTGCGGCAGATCGGCGCCCGGGTCGTCGACGAGCCGGTGGTCATCGACGGCAACTGGATCACCAGCCGCAAGCCCGAGGATCTGGAGGCGTTCAGCTCGGCGTTCATCGCAGCGCTGGACGAATGGCGCGGCCGCGCCCACACGGTCACCGCCGGTCACGGCGACGCGCAGCCGGGCGCCTGACACACGCGCGCCGCCCGCGCGGCCACCACAGCGATCACGACACGAGGAGGAGAGCGATGAAGGCGACCTGCTGGATGGGACGGAAGAAGGTCGAGGTGGTGGACGTTCCGGATCCCCGACTGCTGAACGCGGGCGACGCCATCGTGCGCGTCACCTCGACGGCGATCTGCGGATCGGATCTGCATCTTTACAACGGCTTCGTTCCGTCGATGCGGAAGGGCGACGTCCTCGGCCACGAGTTCATGGGCGAGGTGGTCGAGGTCGGCTCTGCGGTGCGCAGCCTGCGCGCCGGCGATCGAGTCGTCGTCCCGTTCCCCATCGCCTGCGGCCGGTGCACGATGTGCCAGCAGCAGCTCTTCGCCGCGTGCGAGAACTCGAACCCCAACGCCTTGCTGGCGGAGAAGCTCTGGGGCCGATCGCCCGCCGGGCTGTTCGGGTACTCGCACCTCCTCGGCGGTTTCGCTGGCGGGCAGGCCGAGTACGCGCGCGTCCCCTTCGCCGACGTCGGGCCGGTGAAGATCCCCAACGGCATACCCGACGAGAAGGTCCTGTTCCTGTCGGACATCCTGCCGACCGGATACATGGGCGCCGAGATGTGCGACATCAAACCGGGGCAGGTCGTCGCCGTCTGGGGCGCCGGTCCCGTCGGACAGTTCGCCTTGCGCAGCGCGCGCCTCATGGGCGCAGAGCGCGTGATCGCCATCGATCGCTTCCCGTACCGGCTGCAGATGGCGCGCGTCGAGGGCGGCGCCACCGAGATCATCAACTACGCGACCGACGACGTTCACGACACGCTGATGGACCTGACAGCCGGTCGCGGCCCCGACGCCTGCATCGACGCCGTCGGCCTGGAGGCGCACGGCCCCGCGGCCATCTACGCCTACGATCGGGCCAAGCAGGCCCTGATGCTGGAGTCGGATCGCTCGATCGCGCTGTGCCAGGCGATCCGCGCCTGCCGCAACGGCGGCGTCGTCTCGGTGATCGGCGTCTACGGCGGGCTGGTCGATAAGTTCCCGATGGGGGCCGTGCTGAACCGCGGCCTCACCATCCGGGCCGGGCAGTGCCACGTGCAGCGATACACGAGGATGCTCCTGGAACGGATCCAGCGCGGTGAGATCGATCCGTCGCTGGTGATCACGCATCGCTTGCCCCTGTCCGAGGCGGCCGAGGGCTATCGCTTGTTCCTGAACAAGGAGGATCGCTGCGAGAAGGTGGTCCTGCGCGCGAACTGATCTGTAACCGGTGACGAAAAGGAGAGGTCATGGGCGATCTGGAGATGGGGATCGGCGATGCGACGTTCATCGACGAATCGATGCCGGTGTTCTGGCGTGACGAGCGGGAAGGGGGGCCACCGTCGAATGGCGCGCCCGCGCGCGCGTCGCGGGCGCTCGGCTGGTTCAGCATCGGCCTCGGGCTGGCGGAGCTGGCGGCGCCGCGCGCGGTGGCGCGCCTCATCGGGGCGCCGGGCGGCCGGCGGCCGCGCCGCACGTTGCGCGCGGTTGGACTGCGCGAGATCGCCGCCGGCGTGGGCCTGTTGCTGCAGCCGCGCGGCAGCCGCTGGCTGTGGTCGCGCGTGGCGGGCGATCTGATCGACCTCGGCCTTCTGCGGGCGGCGGCCGGGGCCCGTGGCGCCCGCACGCAGCGCCTGCTCGTCGCCGCCGGCATCGTCACCGGCGTGGCAGTGGTCGATGCGATGACCGGCCTGCGCGTCGGGCGCGCCTCCTCGCGCGAGGGCGAGCAGGCCGGCGCCGGCCTCGACGCCGTCGAGGTCACCGCGGCGATCACCGTCAATCGATCCACCGGCGACGTCTTTCGTTTCTGGCGCGATCTGGAGAACCTGCCTCGTTTCATGGAGAACGTGGAATCGGTGCGGGCGCTCGATGACCGGCGCTCGCACTGGCGCGCGCGCACGCTGGGCGGGCGCACGGTGGAATGGGACGCGGAGATCGTCGGGCTGCAGGACGGGCGGATGATCTCCTGGCGGTCCGCCGCGTCCTCCGACGCCCGCAACGAGGGGACGGTGACGTTCGCGTCCGCGCCCGGCAATCGCGGCACGGAGGTGCGGGTGACACTGCGATACCAGCCGCCGGCCGGAAGGTGGACCGCCGCCATCGCCAAGCTGTTCGGCAAGGAGCCGGGCCAGCAGGTGCGCGCCGATCTGCGCCGGTTCAAGCAGGTGATGGAGATCGGCGAGGTCGTCAAATCGGACACCAGCATTCATCGTGGCCCGCATCCGGCCCGGCCTTCGCGCGCGAGCGACCAGGGCGAACGCGGCATCGAATCGCCCGTGGAACCCGACGTCGAATACGAGTTCGTCGGTATTGGCGACTGGCGTGAAGAACGGTAGGAACAAAAACATGCGGCAGGGTGGTGGACTGGGGGTCGGGGGCATGGGCATGGGCGAGGGGAACGGCGTGGGTGAAGCCGAAACGAGGGCGGGCAACCAGGGGAATGCCGGCGACCGCCGCGGCTGCGCGACGGTGGCCGGCATTGCCGCCGGAGATCACTGGTTCGATCCCGGCGGCAACGAGTGCGTCGTCACGTGGGTGCGCCGGCTGGGCGTGCTGGCCTATCGGCCCGTCGGGGATCGCGTGAAGAGCGAGAACGTCGTGGACATCGTGCGGTTCGTGCAGCGTTTTCGCCCCGTGGCGGCGCGCTGACCGCGAAGCACGCCGGCGGCGCGGGCAGAGGCGATCGCGAGTCACCGGCTGGCGAGCGGGCGCCAGGGCAGGAACGTCCGGTTAGCCAGCATGTCGGCGGGGTTGTCGAAGATGGCGGCCGCCGGCGACAGGCTGGCGTCGTCCCACCAGCCACCGCACCGGACGGCGACGAAGCCGACGCCCGCCCGGCGCGCCGCCTCGCCATCATAGGGCGTGTCGCCGACCATCAGCACGTCCTCGGCCGGCAGGCCCAGACGCCGCAGCGCCGCCACCACCACGTCGGGATCGGGCTTCGATGCCTCGGCGTCGTCGGCGGACGTCACGTGTGAGACGAGGTCCCGCACCTGGGCGACATCCAGCAGCGCGTCCAGCTCCGCCGCCTTCGCCGAGCTGGCGATGGCCACGCCCACGCCGTCGTCCCGCAACGCCTGTACCAGCGCGCGCGTGTCGGCGAACGGTCGCACGGCGGGCAGGTGACGGCCGAGAAAGATCTCCCGCCGCAGCTCCGCCAGGCGCCGGCCTGCCGGGCTCTGTGAATCGATGCCCAGCAGCGCCGGGATCAGCTTGTCGCCGCCCATCCCGATCAGCGACCGCACGGCGCGAAACAATACCGGAAAGCCGATCTCCTGGCAGGCGGCGACCCAGGCGTGCGTGTGAGCGTCGTTACTATCGACCAGCGTTCCATCGACGTCGAAGATGATTCCGCGGGGCATGCCGACAAGCTAATGGCGGCTGGGCCGTCCCGCGAGGCGGCGGGGCCGCATCGTCCATCGCGGATGGAAAAGCCAGGATCGACGATCGGGGTTACTACCGAAAGAATAGCTACCTCATGATTTATCTTAGATTCATGATTAAAGAAGCCGACATTCACTCACGGGGGCGGGTAAGTCATGACAAAGATCCTGATCGTTGATGATCACGAAATGGTGCGGGACGCCATGAGGGAACTCTTGGCGTCGATTGCGGAGTATGAAGTTGTTGGGATGGCCAGCAGCCTGCGAACGGCGCTGCCCATCCTGGAAAAAACCCAGCCGGACGTCGTGCTGGCCGATCTTTCCCTGGAAGACGGCAGCGGCACCGAGCTGGTGCGGGCGGTGCGGCAGGCAAAACTGAAGGCGCGTGTTCTGATCATGACCGGTTTTCGCGACAGCTTCGCCGCCAGCGAGGCGATGAAGGCGGGCGTTTCCGGCTATGTGCTGAAGACGCGTCCGACTCGCGAGCTGGTCGAGGCTATCGCCGCCGTGATGAAGGGCGATCGTTATTTATCGCCGACCATCGCGTTGCAGATCCCCGAGCCGTCGCAGACGCCGCGCGCGCCGGGC
Organism: Polyangia bacterium; assembly: GCA_035544495.1. Lineage (GTDB taxonomy): Bacteria > Myxococcota_A > Polyangia > Fen-1088 > Fen-1088 > DATKEU01. The sequence goes on from DATKEU010000363.1 coordinate 9,479, forward strand.
TTCAGCGATCTGTCGCGCCGCGAAGGCGAGATCTTCCGTCTGGTGGTGGAAGGCTGGAGCAGCAAAGAGATCGCGCGCCGCCTGTGCATCAGCATCAAGACGGTCGAAACCCATCGCAGCAACATCAACCGCAAGCTCTCCGTTCGTCGCACGACCGATCTGATCCGCTTCGCCGTCGCGCAAGGGATCACCGTCGCGCCCAACCAGGCCGCGAACGGCGTGGAAAAAACGGTCTAGCGCCTCGGCCGGTCCGCCGCCGCACGATTGACGCGGCCCGCGAATTACAGAATCGGAAGTAATGACGGGCCCGCCGCGCTCGCCATAAAACTGCGTACAGTTTTTTCGCATCGGCGATGGAGATGGTGGAGGAACCGGCGCATGACGACGCGGCTTGGGGACGAGGGCGCTGAGGCGAACGAAATCGGAGCGGCCCGGCCGGGCCTGGGCGGGCCGGGCCATCGCGGCCGCGATTACCGGCGGGCTCGCGATCTCTTGCGCTTTGCCTGCGCGAACCTGTTCACGCCGCTCGGCACGATCAAATCCCTGGCGGAGCTCTCGAGACAGGACGGCGCCAGCTCGGGGCCAGCGGCGGACGTGGATTCGTTGGCGCAGGTCCTCGATCGCATCGCATGCCTGGCCGCCGAGACGACCCGCCTGGTCGAGGACGTCCTGGCGCTCGAGCGCCTCGATCAGGACACACCGGGGCCGCGGCCGGCGCCAGCCCCGGCGTTCGAGGTCGACGTCGAGGAGGCGATCAGCGACGCCATCCTGTTGCAGCGGGATGCGCTGGTGCGCGCCCGCTGCGCCATCGTCGTGAAACGCGCCGACGCGGGCGGCTGCCTGCGCGGCCCCTGGCGGCGCGAGTCGCTGGTGCGGATGTTTTCGCATCTTTTTTACAACGCCAGCTGGCGCGCCACCGGCCTGCCGGCCACCATCGA
>DATKEU010000364.1:0-7340 GCA_035544495.1 Polyangia bacterium
GTGCGCGACGGCGGGCGCGACGGCGGGCGCGCGTTCCTGACCGAGATCATCGCCGGCATCCGGGCGGCGGCGCTGCTGACCGGCGTGCGGCGCGTGTCGGATCTGGCGCGGGCGCCGCGGGTGATCACCGGCGAGCTGCGCGAGTGGCTGGCGCAGAGGCCGGCATGACGGCGGTGCTGGGGCGCGGGTTCGGGCACGGCAAGCTGATCCTGATCGGCGAGCACGCCGTGGTTTACGATCAGCCGGCGCTGGCCGCCGGCATCAGCGTCGGCATCAGCGCCGAGGCCGTGGCGGGCGACGGCGCGCTGGTGGTGCCGCGCTGGTCGCTGGCGGCGCGGGCGGACGACGGTACCGCCGTCGGTCGGGGCCTCCACGCCATCCTGCGATGCTTGCGGATCCGCGATCTGGATTTTCGCGTCGACGCGGCCTTGCCGTCGCGCGCGGGGCTGGGCAGCTCGGCGGCGATGGCGGTGGCGATCGCGCGCGCGGCGGCCGAAGCGCGCGGCCTGGGGGCGGCCGACGTGGCGGCGGCAGTGGCGGAGTCCGAGGCGGTCTTTCACGGCACGCCGTCGGGGATCGACGCGGCGGCCGCCAGCCTGGGCGGCGTGGGACGCTTCCGGCGCGCCGACGGCTGGCAGCCGGTGCCCGTGCTGCAGGCGATGACCATCTGCGTGGGCCTGACCGGCCGCCCGCGCGACACGGTGGCCGAGGTCGCGAAGGTCGGACGCCTGCGCGAGCGTACGCCCGCGGCCGGCAAGGTCCTTGCCCTGATCGGCGAGCTCTGCCCCGCCGCGGAGCACGCGCTGGCCGTCGGCGACGTCGACAGCCTGGGGCGGCTGTTCGATCTCGCGCACGGCTTGCTTGCGGCGCTGCGCGTGTCGTCGCCGGAGATCGAGACGCTGGTGCACGGCGCGCGCGCCGCCGGCGCGATCGGCGCCAAGCTGACCGGCGCGGGCGGCGGCGGCGCGGTGATCGCGCTGGCGCCGGGGCACGAGCGTGACGTGCTGGCGCGCTGGAAGCGCGACGGCTTCGAAGGGTTTCTCACCGAGATCGCGGGGACGCGGGCATGACGATGACCGCGACGGCGACGGCAGCGGCAGCGGCGACGTCACGCGCCTGCACGGCGGTGGCGGGGACCAACATCGCGCTTGTGAAATACTGGGGCAAGCGCGACGCCGCGCTGAACCTGCCCGCGACGGGCAGCCTGTCGCTGACGCTGGCCGAGCTGGGGACGCGCACCACCGTGCGCTTCGGCGGGCGCGGCCCGGGCGGCGACCGCGTGCGCCTGGGCGGCGCCGAGGCCGATCAGCGCTTTGCTTTCCGGGTCAGTCAATTTTTGGACCTGGTGCGCCGGGAGGCCGGCATCGCGGACGCAGCCGAGGTGGTGACCGAGAATTCGGTGCCGACGGCGGCGGGCCTGGCGTCGTCGGCGTCGGGGTTCGCGGCGCTGGCGCTGGCGGCGTCGCGCGCGGCGGGGCTGGCGCTGGCGCCGGCGGCGCTGTCGGGGCTGGCGCGCCGGGGGTCGGGCTCGGCGGCGCGATCGATCTTCGGCGGCTTCGTCGAGATGGCGCGGGGCGCGCAGGACGACGGCAGCGACAGCGTGGCGCGCGCTATCGCCGAGCCCGGCGCCTGGGAACTGCGCCTGGTGGTGGCGATGACGGCCGCGACCGAGAAGGCGCTCGGCTCGACGGCGGCCATGGAACGCACGGCGCGGACGTCGCCGTTCTATCCTGCGTGGGTGGCGGGCAGCGACGGGGATCTGGCCGAGGCGCGCGCCGCCATCGCCGCGCGCGATCTCGAGGCGCTGGGGCGCGTCGCCGAGCGCAGCGCCCTGCGCATGCACGCCACGGCGATGGCGGCCGACCCGGCGATCGTGTACTGGAATGCCGCCACGCTGGCGGCGATGCACACCGTGTTCGACCTGCGCGCGGGCGGCGTCGCCGCCTACGTCACCATCGACGCCGGGCCGCACGTCAAGGCGCTGTGCGCGGCCGCCGACGCCGAGCGCGTGGCGGCGGCGCTGGGGGCGACGCCGGGCGTGCTGCGCACGCTGGTGGCTTCGCCCGGCGCCGGCGCGCGGGTGATCGAAGAAACGGTGACGAAAGGGTGAGGTTCTAGGCGCGATGGAGAACGACGAGGGCGACGTGAAGGAAGTGGCGCGCACGACCCTGCGCGGCCACCCGGTGGTGCAGGCGCCGGGCAAGGTGTTCCTGTGCGGCGAGTACGCCGTCCTCGAGGGCGGCACCGCCGTGGTGGCGGCCATCAACCGCCACGCCGTGGGGCAGTTCCTCGACGGCGCCGACCACGCATCGCCGGTGATCGCCGAGGCGGTGCGCCTGACCATCGCCGCGCTCGGCGATCGGGGCGCGGCGTTGCCGGACGGGTCCGTCTTCGTCGACAGCGGCACGCTGACGGGCGACGGCAAGAAGCTGGGCCTCGGCTCCAGCGCCGCCAGCGCGGTGGCCACCGTGGGCGCGCTGATGGAGTTCGCCGGCGTTCCGGTGGCGGGCAACACCGATCTGCTGTTCGCGCTGGCCGAGGGGGCGCACCGCGCCTCGCAGAACGGCGTCGGCTCCGGCGCCGACGTGGCGGCGGCGGCCTACGGCGGCGTGCTGTGGTACATGCGGCCGGGCGGCGGCGTGCCCGTGGTGCGAAAGCTGCCCCCGCTCACCTGCGTCGAGCTGGTGGTGTTCAGCGCCGGCGAGCCGAGCTCGACGGTGGATCGCATCCGCGCCGTGGCGGAGTTGGGCCGGCGCGCGCCCGAGCAGCACCGGTGGCTGATCACCGAGCTGCGCCGCGCCGCCGATTCGTTCATCGAGGCGATGGCCGTCGGCAGCGGGCGCAACGTCATCGCCGCCGCGCGCGCGGCCGGTCAGGTGATGGCAGCGCTGGGCCGCGCCGCCGACGTGCCGATCGAAACGCCGGCCCTGCAGCGGGCCGGCGCGCTGGCCGAGGCGCTGGGCGGCGGCGCCAAACCGTCGGGCGCGGGCGGCGGCGACGTCGGCGTGGCCTTTCTACCCGACCGGTCGGCGGCCGCGGCGTTCACCACGCGGGCGAGCGGGGCCGGGATCACGATCCTTGATCTGAACATCGATCACGAAGGCGCGTTACGGCGATAGATTCACTAACTCAGTCGAGGAGCTTCATGTCCGACGGCAATCATTCAAATCAGGGCTCGCGCATCCCCGGTTTCTATCGCTTGACGGTGGATGAGCGCCGACACGCCTTGCGCGTCCGCCGCGATCTCGGCGAGGCGGATCTGGCCACGCTGGAGCGGGGCGGGATCGACACGCGCGCCGCCGACGGCGTGGTCGAGAACGTGGTGGGCGTCTACGCGCTGCCGCTGGGCCTGGGCCTGAACTTCCTGGTCAACGGCCGCGACTACCTGGTGCCGATGGCGGTCGAGGAGCCGTCGGTGATCGCGGCGGCGTCGAACGCGGCGCGCATGGTGCGCGAGGGCGGCGGCTTCGTCGCCGAGGCCGACGAGCCGATCATGACCGCGCAGGTGGAGATCGTCGGGGTCGCCGATCCCGAACGCGCCCGCCAGCGCATCGAGGCGGCGCGCGCCGAGCTGCTGGAGCTGGCGGCCAGCGCGCTGCCGCGGCTGGCGGCGCGCGGCGGTGGCGCGCGGACGCTGGAGGTGCGCGCCTGCCCGGGGCGGGTCATCGTCCACGTCCACATCGACTGCCGCAACGCCATGGGCGCCAACATGGTGAACACCGTCGCCGAGTCGGTGGCGGATCGGCTGGCGGCGCTGGCGGGCGGGCGTTCGGGGCTGCGCATCCTCACCAACCTCGCCGACCGGCGCTGCGTGCGCGTGACGGCGCGCGTGCCGCGGCGGGCGCTGGCCACCGCGGACCTGGACGGCGCCAGCGTGCGCGACGGCATCGTGGCGGCGTCGCGCTTCGCCGAGGACGATCCCTACCGCGCTGCCACCCACAACAAGGGCATCATGAACGGCGTCGACGCGGTGGTGATCGCCACCGGCAACGACTGGCGCGGTGTCGAGGCGGGCGCGCACGCCTTCGCCTGCACCAGCGGGCGCTACCGCCCGCTGGCGATCTGGACGGCCGACGGCGACGATCTCTGCGGGCGGCTGGAGATGCCGATGGCGGTCGGCACGGTGGGGGGGACGCTGCAGGTGCACGCGGGGGCGCGCCTGGCCCAGAAGATCCTGGGCGTCACGTCGTCGACGACGCTGGGGATGATCATCGGCAGCGTGGGGATGGCGTCGAACCTGGCGGCGCTGCGCGCGCTGGCGACCGACGGCATCCAGCGCGGGCACATGGCGCTGCACCGGCGCGCGACGGGGTCGATGCCGCGCGTGGAAGACCGGGTGGAAGACCGGGTCGAACACCGGGTGGAACACCGGGTGGAAGGCCTGGTGGACGATCCGGTGTCTTCGGGGCCGGCGCCGGTGATAGGGTCACGGCCATGATCCGGCAGGTCTTGCGAGACGGGCGCGAAACGGGCGAACGCGGCGTCGAGTTGCCGTTGAGGGCGCCAGCGGCGGCGCGCGTGCCCAGCGCCCGCCCTCCGATCCGCTGGCTGGATCCGCCGCCCGGACCATGGACGGTGGAACGGGCGTACAAGTACTGCGAGGACTTCGCGCGCGCGCACACCGAGCGCTTCCCGGTGGCGTCGCGCCTGGTGCCGGCGGAGATGCGCCCGCACCTGATCGCGCTCTACGCCTTCGCGCGCAGCGCCGACGACTTCGCCGACGAGCCCGAGTACGAGGGGCGGCGCATCGAGGCCCTCGACCGCTGGCAGGAAGAGCTCGACCGCTGCTATCACGGCGAGGCCGACCACCCAGTCTTCGTCGCGCTGTCCGACACGATCGAGCGGCGCGACCTGCCGCTGCCGCCGCTGGGCGACATGCTGACCGCCTTCCGCATGGACCTGGACGTGACCCGCTATGCGACGTTCACGGCGCTGCGCGGGTACACGGCCCTGTCCGCCGACCCGGTGGGGCGCCTGTTGCTGTCGCTGTTCGGCTATCGCCAGCCGGAGCTGTTCCGTTTCGCCGACGAGATCTCGACGGCGCTGCAGCTGACCAACTTCTGGCAGGACGTCGCCGTCGACACGGCCCGCGGCCACGTCTACATCCCGGCCGAGGACCTGCACTTCTTCGGCCTGACGGAGGCCGACCTGCGGGCGCTCAAACCCAGCCGGGCGATGCGCGACCTCATCCGCTTTCAGGTGGCGCGCACGCGGGCGCTGTACGAGCGGGGGCGGCCGCTCATCGATCGCCTGGGCAGCGACCTGCGCCTCGAGCTGACGCTGATCTGGCTGATCGGGACGGCCATCCTCGACAAGATCGAGTCGGTCGACTACGACGTCTTCACGGCGCGCCCGGAGATCAGCCGGCGCGACAAGGCCAAGGTGATGGCCCGCGCCGCCAAGCACTGGGCGTCGCAGCTGGACCTGGGCGCTCTGCGCCGACTCTGGCCGTAGGGCGCCGCCGCCAGAGCCGCTACACGCGGTCAATCAATGCGGGTACCGCAGCGCACGGTGACCAGGCCACCGATGCTGTGCTGATAGCGCACTCCTATCAGTTCGATACAAACGATATCTTGGAACGCTCAGCGGATGGTCGCCATGCTTCCTGCTCATCGGCACAGCGGAAGCGCCGCAAAGGAGAGGATCCATGTCGAACGAGAGCAAATGTCCCTTTCATCGCACCGCCGGGGGCGGCACATCGAACCGCGACTGGTGGCCCCAGCAGCTGCCGCTCCACGTACTGCGCCAGCAATCGTCAAAGTCCGATCCGATGGGTCAGGGCTTCGACTACGCCAAGGAGTTCAAGAGCCTCGATCTCAAGGCCGTGAAGCGCGACCTGCTCGAACGGATGACCACCTCCGAGGACTGGTGGCCGGCGGACTTCGGGCACTATGGGCCCCTGTTCATTCGCATGGCCTGGCACAGCGCCGGCACCTACCGCACCGGGGACGGCCGCGGCGGCGCCGGACGCGGCAGCCAGCGGTTCGCGCCGCTGGGCAGCTGGCCCGACAACGCCAACCTCGACAAGGCGAGGCGGCTGCTCTGGCCCATCAAGCAGAAGTACGGGCGCAAGATCTCCTGGGCCGATCTCATGGTCCTGGCCGGCAACGTCGCGCTCGAATCGCTGGGCTTCAAGACGTTCGGGTTCGGCGGCGGGCGCCAGGACATCTGGGAGCCGGACGCGGACATCGACTGGGGCGCCGAGACCGAGTGGCTAGCGGACAAGCGCTATTCCGGCGATCGGAATCTTCAGAATCCTCTCGCCGCCGTGCAGATGGGCCTCATCTACGTGAACCCGCAAGGCCCGAACGGCAATCCCGATCCGATCGCCGCGGCTCGCGACATCCGGGAGACCTTCGCCCGCATGGCGATGAACGACGAGGAGACGGTGGCGCTGATCGCCGGAGGCCACAGCTTCGGCAAGACCCACGGCGCCGGCCCCAATTCCCACGTTGGACGCGAACCGGAAGCAGCCACCATCGAGGACCAGGGCTTTGGCTGGAAGAGCAGCTATGCGAGCGGCCACGGCGCCGACGCGATCACCAGCGGGCTGGAGGTGACCTGGTCGGCCACGCCCACCCGGTGGAGCAACAGCTTCTTCGAGAACCTGTTCGGCCACGAGTGGGAGCTGAGCAAGAGCCCGGCCGGCGCGCACCAGTGGGTCGCGAAAGGCGCGGCCGCGACCATTCCGGACGCCTACGATCCCTCGAAGAAGCACGCGCCCACCATGCTGACGACCGATCTGTCGCTGCGCTTCGATCCCGCCTACGAGAAGATCTCGCGGCGGTTCCTGGCGCATCCGGACCAGTTCGCGGACGCCTTCGCCCGCGCCTGGTTCAAGCTGACCCACCGGGACATGGGACCCCGCGCCCGCTACCTCGGCGCGGAGGTGCCGGCCGAGGAGCTGATCTGGCAGGATCCGATCCCCGCCGTCGATCACAAGCTGGTCGACGCCCAGGACATCGCGGACCTGAAGACGACGATCCGGGCGTCGGGCCTTTCGGTCTCTGAGCTCGTGACCACCGCCTGGGCCGCGGCTGCCAGCTTCCGCGGCTCCGACCGGCGCGGCGGGGCGAACGGCGCACGGCTTCGTCTGGCGCCGCAGAAGGATTGGGCCGCCAACCAGCCGGCGTTGCTGGACAAGGTGATCGGGGTCCTGACCGGAATCCAGAGCGCCTTCAACCGCGCCCACGCCGACGGCAAGAAGATCTCCCTCGCCGACCTGATCGTGCTCGGCGGCTGCGCCGGCGTCGAGCAGGCCGCGCGGAACGCCGGGCACGCCGTCACGGTGCCGTTCACCCCCGGTCGGATGGACGCCTCCCAGGAGCAGACCGACGTGA
>DATKEU010000365.1:0-4304 GCA_035544495.1 Polyangia bacterium
CTGTCGCTGAGCGCGGGCGCCCGCGACCCGGCGCGCACGGGTGAGGCGCCGCCGGCCCCCGCGGACCTTGGCCTCGTCGGGCAGCACCCGCGCCTGCTGTCGGTGCTCGCGGTGCTGGCCAAGGTGGCGCCGCACCGGACGACGGTCCTCGTGCGCGGTGAATCGGGCACCGGCAAGGAGCTGGCGGCGCGCGCGCTGCACGCGCTGTCGCCGCGCCGGGACGGGCCGTTCGTGGCGGTCAGCTGCGGCGCCATCCCGTCGGGGCTGCTGGAGTCAGAGCTGTTCGGCCACGAACGCGGGGCCTTCACCGACGCCATCCGCGATCGCCCGGGGCTGTTCGAGCGCGCGTCCGGAGGGACGCTGTTCCTCGACGAGGTGGGCGAGCTGTCGCTGGCGATGCAGGTGAACCTTCTGCGCGTGCTGCAGGAAGACCGCGTCCGGCGCGTGGGCGGCACGGACGAGCTCCCGGTCGATGTGCGCGTGGTGGCGGCGACGGCGCGCGATCTGGAATCGGAGATGGCGGCCGGGCGCTTTCGCGAGGACCTTTTCTATCGCCTGGACGTGCTGTCGCTGCGCTTGCCGCCCCTGCGCGAGCGCGCCGACGACGTGCCGCTGCTGGTGTCGCACTTCATCGCGCGCGCCAGCCAGCGCCTGGGGCTTGCCCTGCGCGGCGCCAGCGCCGAGGCGCTGCGCGCGCTGCGGGCGTATCGCTGGCCTGGCAATGTGCGCGAGCTCGAAAACGTGGTCGAGCGCGCGGTGGTTCTGGCCGAGGGGCCGGAGCTGGGCGTCGACGTCTTGCCGTCGCGGCTGGTGGCCCCGGGTGACAGCAGCGGGGTCGCCGTGGCCGGGGCGGGCGACGCGGGCGACCTGTCGATCAAGCGGGCCGCGCGCCGGATGGAAGAGGAGCTGATCCGGCGCGCGCTGGCCCGGACGGGCGGAAACCGCACGCGCGCGGCGGAAATTTTAGAAATCAGCCATCGTGCGCTGCTTTACAAGATTAAGGAGTATAAAATCGGAAGCGCTGGGTGACCGTCGCAAGTGGCTTTTTTGACAGCCCTTTGTAACGGCGCCTACAATGTAGTCACATATGGGTATAAGTAGGAAACGCCTACCCGCTGCAGCGAGCTGAGCCGGCCATGTCACCCAACTGCGTCGGCCTCGACATCGGTTCCAGCGCCATCAAGATCCTGCAGGTCAAGAAGACCAGCAAAGGGATCCGCCTGCTGGACTTCGGGATCGAGCCGCTGCCGGCGCAGACGATCGTCGACGGCAGCATCATGGACCAGAGCTCCGTCGTCGAGGCGATCCGCAAGCTGAAGACGACGCTGGGCATCCGCAACAAGCGCGTGGCGACGGCGATCTCCGGGCACTCCGTCATCATCAAGAAGATCCAGCTGCCGCAGATGTCGGCCGAAGAGCTGTCGCAGCAGCTGCCGTTCGAGGCCGAGCAGCACATCCCGTTCCGCAAGGACGAGGTCGAGATCGATCATCAGGTCCTGGGCGGCGGAAAGGGCGCCGGTGGGCAGATCGATCTTCTGCTGGTGGCGGCCAAGAAAGAGATCATCTCCGACTATGCCCAGGTGATCCGCGACGCCAAGCTGGTGCCGACGGTGATGGACGTCGTCGCGTTCACCGTGCAGAACGCGTTCGAGGCCAACTACGACGCCGCGCCGGGCGAGTCGGTGTGCCTGATCAACGTCGGGGCGGCCATCTCCAACGTCAACGTGGTCAGCGACGGGGTCAGCGTCTTCACGCGCGACGTGACAGTGGGTGGCGGCGCCTTCACCGAGGAGATCCAGAAGCGCGCCAGCGTCAGCTTCGACGAGGCGGAGGGGATGAAGATCGCCTTCGCCGAGGGCGGGCCCGGCACGGAGGGCGTGCCGCTGATGGTCGAGGCGGTGGTGAACGAGGTCGCCGAAAGCGTGGCGGGCAAGTTGCAGCGGACCATCGACTTCTTCCTGGCGGCGACGCCGGACGCGTCGCTGTCGCGGATCTTCCTGTCGGGCGGCACGGCGCGCGTGCCGGCGCTGGTGCGCGCGCTGCAGGAGAAGGCGCGCGTCGAGGTCGAGATTCTGGATCCGTTCCGGCGCCTGGTCGTCGACCAGACCCGGTTCGACATGGAGTTCATCCGCGCCCACGCCGCCGAGGCGGCGGTGGGGCTGGGGCTGGCGCTGCGCCGGCCCGGGGACCACGGATGATTCGCATCAACCTGCTGGCGGTCAAGCGCGCCAAGAAGCGCGACGCCGGCGAGCGGGCCCTCATCTTCATGGGGATGGCCGTGCTGGCGGCGGTGGCGGCGATGGGCTTCGCCTACGTCGACGCCACCGGCGAGCTGGACGCGATCAAGCGCGCCAACAACGGCGTCCGATCGGACATCGAGCGGTTGAAGGCGGAGCTGGGCGACTACGACAAGATCAAGACGCAGCGGCAGGATCTGCTGAAGCAGCAGAAGACGATTCAGGCGCTGCAGGCGGGGCGGACCGGGCCCCTGTACTTGATGCGGGAGCTGTCGGAGATCCTGACGTCCAACAAGGGCCCGACGTTCGACCGCGCCAGCTACGAGGAGCGGCTGCGGCGCGACCCCAACATCGGCTTCAACGCCAGCTGGGACACGCGGCGGGTGTGGCTGGAGAGCTTCGAAGAGGCGCTGGGCAAGGTGCGCATCAAGGGCGCGGCCAAGTCGAACGAGGACGTGGCCGAGTTCCTGAAGCGCCTGCAGGTGTCGATCTTCTTCACCGAGGTGACGCCCGAGAACACCGCCCAGGTGGCCGAGTCCCCGTCGAGCCCCGGCGTCAAGCACGTCACGTTCAGCCTGAGCGCCAGGGTCGTCTACTAGGCCATGAACGATACGTTGCGAAAGTTGCTGAAACTGAAGACGCCGGCGAAAATCGGCGTGACGGCGGCGGCTATCCTGGTGGTGGGACTGCTCTTCTATCAGCTGCTGTATTCGGACGTCGCCGACGACATCAAGAAGGCCAAGGCACAGGAGAGCGAGCTGCGCGACGAGAAAGCGTCGTATGCGAAGCGCAAGGGCGAATATCTGTCCTATCGAACCGAGCTGACGCAGCTGCAGGACGAGCAGCGCGAGCTGCTGAAAGCGTTGCCCAAGAAGGCCGAGATACCGTCTTTCATCAGCAACATTCAGGAGCAGGCCGAGCTGGCGGGACTCGAGGTGCTGGCCATCGACATCGCGCCCGAGGTGGCGCAGGAGCTGTACGTGAAGATCCCGGTGCGCATGGAGATCCGGGGCACCTATCACCAAATTGCAAAATTCTTCAAAAACACCAGCGAGCTGCGCAGAATCGTCAACGTGGAGAATCTAACCCTCACGCCGGAGCGGGGCACAGTGGGCGAGCTGCAGACCGCTCCCACGCGCATGAGGGCGAAGTTCGTGGCGGCGACGTTCCGGTTCAAAGAGGCGCCGCCGGAGAGCGAGGCGGCCAAATGATGCGGCGCCGGTGGCGGCGAATCGACGGGCAGCTGGCGGCGCTGGCGGCGGTGCTGGCCGTCGGGTTCGCGCCACGGGCGGGCGGCGCGCCCGAGGCGGCGAAGAAAGCGGCGCCCGACAAGGCGCCCGCGGCGGCCGAGAAGGCGCCCGGCGATCCCGCGGCGCTGGCGGCGCAGCGGGCGGCGGCGCTGCGCAAGAAGGCGCTGCGCGACGAGGACTTCGTCGAGAACGAAGAGAGCAACCGCGATCCGTTCCATTCCTACCTGCGTCTGTTCGTCGACAAGCTGACGATCAAGACGCGCAAGGTTGCGGCGCTGTTCGACAAGTACAGCCTGGAGGAGCTGGTGCTGATCGCGGTGGTGTCGGGCGATGAGAGCCCGCGCGCGATGTTCCGCGATCCGCTGGGCTTCGGGCAGACGGTCAAGCAAGGAGACTTCATCTCGAAGAACGGCGCGCGGGTCTCGAAGATCCTCGCGGACCGGGTCATCGTCGAGCAAAGCGAGACCTCGCCCAGCGGCGAGGCACACACGATCGAGAAGGCGATCCTGGTCAACCCGGAGGAACCGTCGCGATGACGCGCGAGCGGGCGCTGCGCGTGCTGGCGGGCGGTGCCGTGGCGCTGGCGTTCGCGCTGCCGGCGCCGCGGGTCAGGAGCCAGCAGGCGGCCGCCCCGACGGCGCCGGTCGCTCCGACGGCGCCCGCGTCGAGCAGCGGGCCCGCGGGCGGACTGCTGGTGGCGCCGACGGAGCCGACGATGCCAGCTGGCGGCGGGCCCGCCGGCGGCGGGCCAGCTAGCGGCAGGCCAGCGGGCGGGCCCGCGAGCGGCGCCGAGGCGGGCGGGCCGGCCGGGGCGCGC
>DATKEU010000366.1:0-2164 GCA_035544495.1 Polyangia bacterium
ATCCTCGCGGTCGGCGAGTCGGACGCCAACGCGCCGATCCTCGGACAGCTCTCTGAACTGGTCGGCCGCTGGCCGCGCCCGATGCTGAACGGCGCGGCCGACGCGGTTCGTGCGCTCGGCCGCGACCGCGCGCCGGCCCGGCTGGCCGGCCTCCCGGACCTCGTCGCGCCGCCGACCCGTCGCCTGACGCGCCCCGAGCTGGCGGCGCTGGCGATCGACGCGCCGGTCATCGCGCGGCCGGTCGACTCCCACGCCGGCGCCGGCCTTGAGAAGATCGACGGCCCCGCCGCGCTCGCCGGCTATCTCGCCCGCCAGCCCGGCCAGACCTTCTACGTGCAACCGTTCGTCGACTACGCCGGACCTGACGGGCGCTTCCGCAAGCTGCGCATCGCGCTGGTCGGCGGGCGCGCGTTCATCGTCCACATGGCCGTCTCCGACCACTGGATGGTCCACTACCTCAACGCCGGCATGGCCGAGGACGCCGACAAGCGGGCCGAGGAAGCGGCGATGATGGCGAGCTTCGGCGAGGGCTTCGCCGCGCGCCACGCCGAGACGTTCCGCGCGCTGCACGCCGCCTTCAGGCTCGACTATCTCGCCATCGACTGCGCGGAGGACCGCGAAGGCCGGCTGCTCGTCTTCGAGGCCGACACCGCGATGATCGTCCACGACATGGATCCGCCGGATCTCTATTCCTACAAGACCGCGGCGATGCAAAAGCTGTTCGCGGCGTTCCAGGGCCTGATCGCGTCCCGGCTCTGACGCTCACCGACGCGCCCTATCGGGCGCATGAGATCAGTCGCTTGGACCGGGTTCTCGGACGACACCCGTGCGGAGCTTGCGAAAGACTTCGTGTAGCCGCCGCTAGGCCCCCAGCATCGGCGGCGGGATGTAGGCGCGAGAGAAGCGCTACTTCCCGCCGGGGGCGGCCGGCGCGCTCGGCGCGGCGGGCGCCGACATCGAAGGCGCGTGGATGTTCACGTCGACGTTCTTGGACGTCTGGAACCCGTTCGAGAACATGAAGACGCCGATGATCGCCACCACGACGACCAGCGCGCCCACGACAACGCCGAGGCCAGCGCCTCCGCCACCACCGCCGTCAGCCATCGTCATATCCTCCATTGTGACCAGGTTGGAATGGGTTTCGAGGCGGCAGGTTCCCGAATACCTATGGTTAAGCTTGTGGATTAATCGAAATTTCAATCGAACGTGGGAGACGTTCGTGAATTGTTACACGGATGGGCGGCGCGAACGCATGCGTCGAGGCGCAGCAATACTGACGAGGGCCGCGGATGTTGTCCGCGCGACGCTGCGCAGCCGGGCAGGGACCACAGCTGTCACCTTCGCCGCCCTGGTGCCCATTCTGGCGGTGATCGGGGCCGGCGCGGTCGAGCTCGGCCAACTGAACGCCGACCGTTCGGCGACGCAGGACGCCGCCGACGCGGCGGCGCTGATGGGCGCCAAGCAGCTCAGCGTCAGCCCCAACGGCGTCCAGCAGCGCGCCACCGCCTATGCGACCAGCCAGCTCGCCACGCTCGCCGGGCACGCCAGCGTGCAGGTCGACACCACTGTCGGGGCGAACAGCGTCACCGTCTCGATCAACACCCAGCGGGACTCGTTCTTCGGCAACCTGGTCCCGCCGGGCGGATTCGCCACCCACGTGCAGGCGACAGCCGTGGCGGAAGCCATTGCGCCGCTGTGCGTGCTCGCCATCGCGTCCGCCGCCGCCGACGCCGTCCAGCTGCAGGGCAGCTCGCAGATCAGCGCCCCGGGCTGCGCCGTCGACTCCAACCAGAGCGTCACGGTCGCCGCCGCTGGGGCGATCAACGCCGAGGTGACGGAAGCGGGCACCACCGCCTCGGGTCCGATCACGCCAGCGGCGCTGACCGGCGCGGCCAACATTCCCGACCCGTTCACGGCCTTGAACATCGCCGCGCCTTCGAGCTGCCCGCTCGGCGCGCCGAAGGTCACCATCAGCGCGGACACCGTGCTGCAGCCAGGCGTGCACTGCGGCGACTATCAAGTGACGGGGAGCTTCACGCTGACGCTGGCGCCAGGCGAGCACTACTTCGAGGGCAATCTCACCGGCAAGGGCGGCAGCAACATCATCGGGACCGACGTGGTGGTGATCTTCGGCCCGAGCACCGCGCTCGACCTGAAAGGCGCC
>DATKEU010000367.1:0-18919 GCA_035544495.1 Polyangia bacterium
GACGGACTTCAACCTATGCGCCTCCGAGCGCGGATACTCGATTGAGACAGATCGCTGTTCGACTTTTCCCGCTCGCGGCCCGCTCCCGTGCGGTCGACGGACCGATCTACGCTTGACAGCTGGGCCACTTCATACTCGGCCTCCCCAGCCCACGACGCCAAACCCTGGGCCAACGGCGACCGACACACGCGAGTCCCTCTGCCATTGCATCCGGGCGCCGACCAAGTAACCGACCACTCCAGTTGCTAACACGATGCCGCCGCTCACCATCAGCCCGACCCCCGTGCGCTGCAGGGTTTGCCAGTTGCCGTCCGCGGGATCGTAGGGAGCCTTCGCCGCCTCGATGGTGTCACGCTTCGAATTCCCTGCATGCCACACGAACACGCCGACTATCCCTGTCGCCAGGCCGACACCCGCGGCGGCAATGCCGGATAGGCGAAGAACCCGACCGGAGGTGTCTTGCGCCGTTGAGCCCTCCGGCTGTCCAGCCTCCCTCGGTACAGCGGAATCGGCGAGGCCGGATTGTCCTTCGGGCGCGCCGACCGCGTGCGGCAGTTTACCTTCTGCCGGGTGCGCCATCTTGACCGGGACTCTCTGCCGCTGCCCGGCGGCTCCGTTCACGTTGACGATGACCGCCTCGAATCCCGGCGCCTTCAGAGTCAGTGAAATCGCGCCGGGGGTCAACCAAACGATCCCGTCAATCGGAACGTTGAGGACGCTGCCATCGGACAACGTCGCAGTGGTATCAAGAGGCGCGTCCGCCAGTTCGACTGCGAGCAGGTGTCCGCGGGCGTTGGCCCGGCTCTCCTCGATGGTGGTCCGATGGTCGCGAATCCACGAATCGTGCGACCCCAGTGCCTCCGACAAGTATCTGTCCGCGTCCTGAAAGGACCCCAGCGCCAGTTCGACCAGGCCGAGTTGGACCGCCGAGCGCGGCGTGTGCGCGATCTCGTAGGCGCGGCGCAGGTACCCTTCCGCGCGCTTGTCGTCGCCTTTCCGTCGCAGATCGTTCCCGGCGCGGACGAGAACTTCGGGATCCTCCGGGGAAGACTGGGCATAGCCCCAAGATGTTCCCAGCAGCACCACCAGCGATATCAAACGTCCGAGTATCCGGCGCATGTCCAGCGCCCGACCTATAACACGAGCGAGGAGGCCGAAGATCAGCCAAGACGGTCGCCCCAGGGAGCAACGCTGAGTCGCACCGGACGACCGTGCTCCCCCGCTTTCGGCTCTGCCACCAAGCATATGGATGTCTCGGTCGGCGTCAGAGGAAGTTGCGCGGCCGGATGGGCCCCACGCCGCCTCCAATTCAGCTCTTAGCCTGCCCCCCGCGCGTCACTCCACCCTCTCGCCGCGCCCCAGCTCCCGGGGCGCCACCTTCAACTCGAACCCGTCGGAGAACCTCACCTTGCGCTCGCCGGCGCCCGGATTGAACGCCGCGTAGGTTCGCAGGTTGCCCTTCTTGAACACCGCGTAGGTGGGAATGTCCGCGGTGACGGTGGTGTCGACCCGGCCGAAGGCCTGCAGGTTCTCGATCCAGTAGTAGGTCCAGGCGATGGTGTTCCCGAACTCCGGCAGGAAGTGGCGATCCTCCTGGAACTGCTCGGCCGCTTTCCGGGCGTCCGTCAAGGCGAGGAACATCAAGGCGTAATCGCGCCACGCATAGACGAACCCGTCACTGCGCTTCATCATCACGTCGTAGTTCTCTTTGACGTATTCGGGATGGCGGCCGAGATACAGCGAACCGCCCTGGATCGGCAGCATGTTGATGCCGTGAATCATGACCGGCTGACTGTCGAACCAGGTGTTGTAGCGACCGCCGGCGCCCCAGAGGATTCCCACCGCTGGATTGTCAAAACCCTTGGGGAAGACCTGCTTGTCGATGTCGAACCAGTACTGCTCGATGGCCTCGACCTGGTTGGTGAAAAGAAAGATGCCCAGGTCCCGGACGGCGTTGTTGCCGGTCACCGCCCCCCAGAGGATCAGGCTGGTCGAGAAGTTGATCTCCTCCGACGACGACTCTTGGTTGTTCCCCTCCTCGTACTGGCCCGGTCCATTGGCCCAGGAATGTCCGGCGTACACGTCCATGTACCGCAAGAACGGGAACCGCGGATCCTGGCGATCCCAGTTGGCGGCATCCTTGACCAGCAGGTTGACGAACGGCGCCCAGTCCTTCGCCCATTGCGGCCGATAGCGTCCCACCACCGCGGCCGCCATGACGTAATAGCCATAGTGAAAGTGGTGGTCGTTCATGGCCGCGCCCGACTCGTAGCTCTGCGGCATGCCGACCAGCGTGCGCCAAGTCTTGTCGTAGTAGAACATTCCTGGCAAACGACCGTCGAACCAGTTCTGGAGCTCGTTCTGCATGGCCTGCAGCAGCTGGTCGCGAACGTCTTTTTCGCCCATGGCGTCGGCGATCTGCGCCACGGCGGCCAATCTCCCGAAGGACTTTCCCACCCAGTAGGAGTCGCGATCGGGCTTGGGACTGAGGCCGACCGGGAAATGATCATCCTCGTTGTATATCTTCCCGACGTACGTCTTGAGGTCGCCGTGGTCATACTTGCCGCTGTCGGGCAGCATCGGCAACACGCCCTCAAATCGCATCTTCGTCGTGAACCGCTCGCCGGCGAAGACCTTCATCTGGCCGCGCGGCGAGACATAGCTGTAGGCGAGTATCGGCTCCTGCGCGCGCAGCCACTGATGGCGATACAGGGCGAACAGCGGCACCGACGCCAATCCCTTCTGCGTCTCTTTGAGCTGAGCGTGAACCGTGAAGGTGGTGGTCAGCGTCGCCGCGGCCTCGTCGTAGGTCCAGTCGGCGCGGGTGTCGTCGATGAACGCATACGCATGACGCCGATAAAATTCCAGAGTCGCCATCTTTCGATCGGGCAACGCCGCGACCGAGAAATAGTCTTTCCCTCCCAGGTCAGAGTGAAAGACGGCGCCGGCCCGCGTCCACTTGGACTTGCTGGGGGCGAAGAGCGCGTAATGACGGCTGCCGCCTACGGTAATCCCCATCGCCGCGCCGCTTTCGCCCCAGACCTCCACCGCCCCGGCCTTCCCCGGCGCGATGGTGACGGCCGCGCCGGCCGACCCGACCTTGGTGAAATAGACGAACGGCATGCCGTGTCCGAACGTGGCCCACAGGCGACCGTCGGCGGCGGTCCACTCTGCGGTCACCGCCCAGTCGGAGTACGCGGCCACCCGCGTGTCGGGTGACTTCAGGCCCTCCAGCCCGACGATGAAGTCCTGATCGAACGGATACATATAGTCGCGGCCCTTGATCACCGCCTCGTTGGGGTAGTTGATGGCCAGCCCCTCGGCGTACGCCCGCACCGCCAGCGGATGCGGGAACATGTTGTACGAGTAAGGATTCTTCGGATCGCGCTGCCAGATCAGCGACGACCACCAGTCGTTGGTCTGCGGCACACCGGCAAAGTCCGCCGTGACCTTGGGCTTGACTGGCTTGCCGTCAGCGTCGACCACCACCGGCTCGCTGGCCGGGTGCTCGGTGACGAAGTAACCCTTGCCGGCGGCCTCGGACGACGTCGGTGGTTTTTCCGGCAGCGGTCGGGGTCCGATGTGCGCCGGCCCGCAGCTTGCCACCAACACGGCGGCGACCAGCGTCCCCGCAAGCGCCCGACACCAGGAGCTGAGCGCCTCATGATTCTTCAACATTTTCGCCACTATAGGCCACACCATCCGACCCCTGTCCAGACCGAAGTTCCTCAGAATTTCCGGGAGCTTCGACGACTTCCGCGGCGCGCGCGTCAGCGATACGGAAGGCGGACGACGAAGTTCGTTCCGTTCTCCGCGTCCGACGTGACGTCGATGGTGCCGCCGTGGGCGGTGACGATCTGGCGCGTGATGAAGAGACCGAGCCCGAGTCCTTTCCTGCGCGAGCCCCTGCCGTCGCCCCGACGGTAGGGATCGAAGAGGACCGGGATCAGCTCCGGCGCGATCGGCGGCCCGAAGCTGTGCACATCCAGCACCGCCTCCGCCTCGCGTCCGGCCAGGCGCACCTCGATGGGTCGCGACCGATCGCCGTACTGAAGAGCGTTGTCGACCAGGTTCGAGACGACCTGCGCCAGGCGCCCGGCGTCCCACTCGCCGCGCAGCTCCGGCGCCAGGCCGCTGCGGATCTCGCGCGCGGGATGGATCACGCGAAACTCGTCAATCACGCTGCCGACCAGGTCGGACAGGACGATTGCCTTGCGGTCGAGCGCGATGCCGCCCGCCAGGCGGCTGCGGGTCAGGTCAAGCAATTGACCAACCATGTTGGCCATCCGCGCCGTGCTCGAGAGAATGCGATCGGCCGCCCTGCCCTGGCTCTTGGCGTCGCGCTTCAACAGGTCGGCGTTCATCTGGATCGCGCTCAGCGGGTTCCGGAGATCGTGACCCAGGATCGCCACGAACTGCTCCGCGAAGCGCACCGCCTCTTCCAGGCGCTCGACCAGGTGACCGCGCTCCTCCGCGAGGCCGCGGTATCGCTCCTCGCTCTGTCTGACGGCGGTCGCGCTCTCTTTCAGCGCCTGGGTGCTGTTCGAGCTGGCGATCCGCGCGGTGACGCGCGCAAACAGCTCGCGCGACGTGAAGGGCTTGACCAGATAGTCGTCGGCGCCGGCCCGCAGCCCTTCCTCGGTGGCCTCCTGGCCCGCGCGCGCGGAGAGGAGAATGACCGGAATCTCCTTGAGCGTATCGTCGCCGCGCACGGCCCGGAGCAGGCCGAACCCGTCGAGCTCCGGCATCATCACATCGGAGAGCACGAGGTGCGGCCGCCAGCGTCGCATCGCTTCCAGCGCCGCGCGACCATCTCCGACGGCCTCGACGTCCCAGCGCTCGCGCAGCAGCCGCGTGAGATAGTCGCGCATGTCCGCGTTGTCGTCGGCGAGGAGGATCCGCTCGCGCGCGTACGCGGGATCCTGCCGCGCGCCGCCGGCGGATGACGCCGCGACCGCCTGCGCTTCGGTTCCGGGCAGCCAGCGCAGCGCCTCGGCGACGTAAGGCGCCGCGCCCCGAACCGCCCGCGTCGGCGAGGACTCGGCCACGACGCGGTCCTTCGGCAGGTGATCAACGCCCCCGGGGATGCGCACCTCGAACATCGTTCCCCGGTCTTCCTCGCTGTCGACGCGAATCTTCCCCCCGTGCAGCTTCACGAGATCGGAGACCAGCGCCAGGCCGATCCCGCTCCCCTCGTGGGTGCGGGCGCGGGCGCCGCGCACCCGGTGAAAGCGCTCGAACAGATGCGGAACCTCGGCGGCCGGCACGCCGGTCCCGGTGTCCCGCACGACCAGCACGAGGTCCCCGTCCTCCGCCCGCAGCGATATCGAGATCTCCCCCGTGAACGTGAACTTCAGCGCGTTCGACAGCAGGTTGAGGACGATCTTTTCCCACATGTCCCGGTCCACGTAGGCCGCCGGGGTGGGGGCCATCTCGACGAGAAAGCGCAGGCCCGCATGCTCGATCGCCGACCGGAAGACACTGGCCAGCTCGCCCGTGAACGCCGTGAGATCCGTCCGTTCGTACGCCGCCTGGGCCCGTCCGGCCTCGATGCGCGAAAAGTCGAGCAGCGTGTTGACCAGCTTCGACAGCCGCAGGACGTTGCGGTGGGCCGTGCGCAGGTTCTCCCCATCGAGACCGCCGCCCGCGGCGGCCAGTGCGTCCTCCATCGGGCCCAGGATCAACGACAGGGGCGTGCGGAACTCGTGACTGACGTTGGAAAAGAACGCGGTCTTGGCCCGGTCGATCTCCGCCAAGGCTTCCGCCCGGCGGCGCTCTTGCTCGTAGGCGACGGCGTTGTTGACCGCCTGGGAGATCCCGGCCGCCAGCAGCGTGTGGAACCGTTCATAGGAGGGGCTATTCGACAGCAAAGGGCTGAGCCCCGCCACGATGACCCCGGCGCGCTCGATCGGCAGGACGACGACCTCGGAAGCGCCGGCGATCGGCGCCTCCAGCCGCGCGATCGCTCTGCCGCCCTTCTCCAGCGGCCAGGGGGTCCGATCACCGGGGCGAATCAAGCGGGGTGACAGCTCCGTTCCCGGCTCGATGTTGGCCGCGCCGGCGAGCTCCAGCGTGGATGACGCCTCGTCGCGGAGGTACAGCAAGGCGAACGGCACGTCCTCGCGCGCCTGGGCGATCTTCGCCGCGGCCTCGGCGCACACGTCGCGCGCCGACGACGCCTTGCTGGTCGTCCCGGCCAGCGCATTGAGGAGGCGCAGCCGGCGCTCCTCCAGCACGCGTTCGGTGGTCTCGACGACGGCGCAGAACACGCCGCCGACGCCGCCCGACTCGACGCGGATGGGGCTGTACGTGAACGTGAAGTACGACTCTTCGGGGTTCTCTCCGCGCCGGATGGCGAGCATCAGGTCCTCGGACCAGGTGGCCTCGCCCGTACGCATCACGCCGCGCAACATGGGCTCGATGACGTCGCGGATCTCCGACCAGACCACGAGACCCGGCTGCCCGATGGAGCGCGGATGCTTCTTGCCGAGCAGAGGGGCGTACGCTTGGTTGTAGAGCAGCGCGAGCTCCGGGCCCCAGAAAAGCACGATCGGGAACCGCGAGCTGAGGCAGATGCTCAGCGACGTACGCAAGCTCTGGGGCCACGATTCGATCGGCCCCAGCGGCGTCGACGCCCAGTCCACCTCCCGCATCCGCACGCCCAGGCTTCCGCCGCCCGCGAAGACGTCATCGAGCCTCATCGCCGCACGAACACCCCGCGGACGGGCCATCGACATGGCGTCGCTGGGGAACAATAGGTCGCTACGCGAGGAGGACACGGGCGCCACAGGAACTGATAGGGCCTATTCTGGTGGCTGCAATACCCCCGCTCGCCCGGGAGCCCCGATTTTTCAGGCCTGGCAGTCGACGCGCCCGTCACCACCTGCCCGACTCTGCTATCGGTACTCTTCCTGCAGCCGGCTCAGCGCGGCGCTGCCGGGGCAGAGCTTCCCGTACGGGACGCCGGTCAGGGCGGCCTCGGGGGTGTTATTGATCGCGTGCATGTCGGGGCGATCCTCGTCCAGGTAAAGGAGGCCCGTGGGGACCTCGCCCTGGCCCTGGTGCTCTTGAAGGTAGGCGGTGACCTTGCGGGCGTCGCGCGGGTCATAGTCGGCGGCGACCTTGGTGAAGCGGACCACGCTGCCGTCGTGAAGGGTGACGCTGGTGGTGGTGCCCTCATCGTACTCGGCGGTGATCTCCTGGGCGACCGGCACGAAATCGGACTGCACCACCTGCATCAGGTGCTTGCGCGTATAGAGGTAGCTCTTCGTCGACCCCTCGTGATCGTTGAAGGTCACGCACGGCGAGATGACGTCGATGAGGGCGAAGCCGCGATGGGCGATCCCCGCCTTCAGCAGGGGCACCAGCTGCGCCTTGTCGCCCGAGAAGCTGCGCGCGATGAAGGTGGCGCCCAGCGACAGGCCCAGCATCACCGGATCGATCGGGCTGTACTGGTTGGCGTCGCCGCGCTTGCTCTTCGAGCCGACGTCGGCGGAGGCGGAGAACTGCCCCTTGGTCAGGCCGTAGACGCCGTTGTTCTCGATCACGTACAGCATGTTCAGGTTGCGGCGGATGGCGTGCGCCAGCTGGCCAAGGCCGATCGACAGCGAGTCGCCGTCGCCCGACACGCCGATGTACGTCAGCTCCTTGTTGGCGGCGTTGGCGCCGCTGGCGATCGACGGCATGCGCCCGTGCGCCGAGTTGAAGCCGTGCGCGCCGCCCACGAAGTAAGTCGGCGTCTTCGACGAGCAGCCGATGCCGCTGAGCTTGGCGATCATGTGCGGCGGCGTCGACAGCTCGTAGAAGGCGCGCACGATGGCGGCGGTGATCGAGTCGTGGCCGCAGCCGGCGCACAGCGTGGACATCGAGCCCTCGTAGTCGCGCACGGTCAGGCCGATGGCGTTCGGGCGCAGGTGCGGGTGCAGGACGGCCGGTTTCTTGATGGATGGCATTGGCTAGCCCTCCCCTTGCGGAAGCTGGCTGGTGATCCCGTCGACGACGTGCCGGCTCGAGAGCGGGAAACCACCGTACGCCAGCACGGAGCGCAGCTTTTCTTTGCTCACGCGCGTCTCCATGGTCAGCAGCGTCCGCAGCTGGGCGTCGCGGTTCTGCTCGACGACGAAGATGCGGTCGTGCGCGGCCAGGAACGATTCCACCCGCTCGTCGAACGGAAAGCCGCGCACGCGCATGTAGTCGGCGATGATCCCGCGCTCGCCCAGGGCGTCGACGGCCTCGCGCACGGCGGCGTCGCAGCCGCCGAGTGAAATGATCCCGAAGGTGGCGTCGGCCTGGTTGCGGATCACCGGCGCCGGCACGGCCGGCGCGGCGGCGCGGTGCTTGCGCGCCAGGCGATCCACCACCTCCTGGTATTCATCGGGGATCTCGGTGTACCCGCCCAGCTTGTTGTGGCCGCTGCCGCGCGTGAAGAAGGCGCCCTTGGCGTGCACGCCGGGCAGCGTGCGGGCGGCGACGTGGTCGGCGTTCTCGGGCGAGTAGCGGAAGAACTTCGGCATCGCCTCCAGCTCGGCCGCCGTCAGCACGCGGCCGCGGTTGGGACGATAGGCGTCGTCCCACTTGAGGCGCGGGATGACCCAGTCGTTCATGCCGATGTCCAGATCCGACAGTATCAGCACCGGCGTCTGGAAGCGCTCCGCCAGCTCGAACGCCTCGACCGCGAAGTAGAAGCACTCCTCGGGCGACGACGGGAACAGCAGGATGTGCTTGGTGTCGCCGTGCGACGCGTAGGCGCACGACAGGATGTCGGCCTGCTGCGTGCGCGTCGGCATGCCGGTCGACGGGCCCGTGCGCTGGACGTCGACGACCACCGCCGGGATCTCCGCGTAGTACGCCAGGCCAATCAGCTCGCTCATCAGCGAGATGCCGGGCCCCGCCGTCGAGGTGAAGGCGCGGGCGCCGTTCCAGCTGGCGCCGATCACCATGCCGATGGCGGCAAGCTCGTCCTCCGCCTGCAGGATGCAGTAATTGTTCGTGCCGGTCTCCGGGTCCTTGCGGAACTCCTCGCAGAAGCCCTTGAAGGCGTCCATGACCGACGTGGCCGGCGTGATGGGATACCAGGCAGCGACCGTCGCCCCGGCGTACAGGCAGCCGAGCGCGGTCGCCGTGTTGCCGTCGATCAGGATGCGATCGTCGGTGGCGTGCATCTTCTCCAGGTGAAACGGCAGCGGGCAGTCGAGCTCGTTCTTGGCGTAGTCGTACCCGGCGCGCAGCGCGCGGTGGTTCGACTCCAGCAGCGGCTTCTTCCTGGCGTACTTCTCCTCGAGCATGTGGTCGAGGATCTCCATGTCGACGTCCAGCAGCGCCACCAGCGCGCCCAGGTAGGCGATGTTCTTCATCAGGATGCGCTCGCGCGCGCTCTTGAAGATGCTGTTGCACATCTCGGCCAGCGGCACGCCCAGGAACGTGATGTCGGCCCGGGCCAGCGAGGCGTCCAGCGGCCAGCTCGAATCGTAGAGCAGGTAGCCGCCGGGCCGCACCTCGCGCACGTCGCGCGCGTAGGTCTCGGCGTTCATGGCGACGATCAGGTCGTACTCCAGCGCGCGCGCGGTGTGGCCGGTCTTGTTGACCCGCACCTCGTACCAGGTGGGCAGCCCCTGGATGTTCGAGGGGAACAGGTTCTTGCCCGACACGGGGATCCCCATGCGGAAGATCGCCTGCATCAGAAGGCCGTTGGCGCTGGCCGACCCGGTTCCGTTGACGTTCGCCAGCTTGAGGGCGAAGTCGTTGACCCTAACGATTCTTTCTTGGTGCACCGTTTTGTCCCGCTTGAGGAAGAATCAGTTCGAACTTCTGCATGTCCCAGGCCGCCGTCGGGCACCGCTCGGCGCACAGGCCGCAGTGCACGCAGACGTCCTCGTCCTTGACCATCACCCGCCCGGTCTGGGGCAGCGGCCCCGAGAGAAAAATGTCCTGCGCCTTGTTCTCCGCCGGCACGGTCAGGCGCTTGCGCAGCTCCGGCTCTGGATCGCCGTTCGGCGTGATGGTCAGGCAGTGCAGCGGGCAGATGTCGACGCAGGCGTCGCACTCGATGCACAGCTTGTCGGTGAAAACCGTCTCGACGTCGCAGTTCAGGCAGCGCTGAACCTCTTTGGCCGTCTGCTCGATGTCGAAGCCCAGCTCGACCTCGATGTTCAGCTGGGTGAAGCGCTCGCGCAGGTCGACGTGCTTCATCTTGGCGCGCTTCGCCGGGTTGTAATCGTTGTGATAGCTCCACTCGTTGAACGCCATCTTCTGCGTGACGAGGTTCATCCCCTGCGGCGGCCGCTCCGTGACCGGCGTGCCCTGGCAGTGGTTGTGGATGGAGATGGCCGCCTCGTGGGCGTGGGCGACGGCCCAGATGATGTTCTTGGGCCCGAAGGCGGCGTCGCCGCCGAAGAACACGCCCGGCAGCGTCGACTGCATCGTCGCCGGATCGACGACCGGCACGTCCCACTTGTCGAAGGAGATGCCGATGTCGCGCTCGATCCAGGGGAAGGCGTTCTCCTGCCCGATGGCCAGGATGACGTCGTCGGCGGGCAGGAAGATCGTCTCCAAGACCTTGGCTTTTTGCCCGGCTTTGTTCCCTTGGCCGTCGTCGACGTACTCGACGCGGTCGAACTCCATCCCGCGCAGCTTGCCGCCCTCGACCACGAAGCGCTTCGGGACGTGGTTGACGACGATCTCGATCAGCTCTTCCTCGGCGTCCTCCAGCTCCCAGGGCGATGCCTTGAAGAACTGGCGCGGCCGGCGGGCCATGACCTTGATCGTCTTGCCGCCCAGGCGCCGGGACGTCCGGCAGCAGTCCATGGCCGTGTTGCCGACCCCGATGATGAGGACCTTCTCGCCGATCGCCTCGATGTGGCCGAAGGCGACGCTCTCCAGCCAGTCGATGCCAATGTGGATGTTGGCGGCGCCCTCCTTGCGGCCGGGCAGCTCCAGCTCCTTGCCGCGCGGGGCGCCGGTGCCGACGAACACAGCGTCGAAGTTATCCTTCAGCAGCGCCTTCAAGCTGCCGACCGGCGAGCTGTAACGAACGTCGACGCCCATGTCGACGATCATGGCGATCTCCTCGTCCAGGACGCTGCGCGGCAGGCGGAAGACCGGGACGTTCGACCGCATGAGGCCCCCGGCCTCGGCCGACTTCTCGAAGACCACCACCTCGTACCCGAGCGGCATCAGATCGTTCGCCACGGCCAGCGACGCCGGGCCAGCGCCGATGCAGGCGACGCGCTTGCCGTTCTTCTGCGCCGGCGCCTTGGGCAGGCGCTCGCCGACGTCGCCGCGCAGGTCGGAGGCGACCCGCTTCAACCGGCAAATGGCCACCGGCTTGCCGTCCACGCGCTCGCGGCGGCAGGCCGGCTCGCACGGGCGGTCGCAGGTGCGGCCCAGGATGCCCGGAAAGACGTTCGACTCGCGGTTGAGCATGTACGCGTCGGCGTAACGGCCCTGCGCGATCAGCCGGATGTATCCCGGAACGTTGGTGTGAGCCGGACAGGCCCACTGGCAATCGACGACCTTGTGGAAGTAGTTCGGGTTCCGGACGTCCGTGGCTTTCACCGGATCAGCTCTCCGTGTTCTTGGCTACGCAACGCGAGCAGTAAGGAAGCGGACTCTAGACCGAACGCGTTCCCACCGCTACCCACACCTGCGAGGGGGGAAAACCCGCGCAGCCCCGGTTCGTCGAATTACGAGCTTTCCTTTAGCAGGTTTCGGCGCCGTTTGTCGCGAAACAATGCGTTTTCTTCTGCCCCCCGGCGACCCCCAGGGGGCGATCGGCGCGCTGGGTCGGCGATCAGCGGCCGCCGTCGATCAGCCGGGGGTCGGTCGCGCACGCGGAGATGTGCCAGATCTCCTCGGCGTACTGGCGGATCGTGTTGTCGCTGGAAAAACGGCTGGCGCCGGCGATGTTTAGCACCGCGCGCCGCGACCAGTCGCGGGGCTGGCGGTACGCGCTGCCGGCCGCCGCCTCGCAGGCGGCGTAGCTGTCGAAGTCGGCGCAGATCATGTAGGCGTCGTGACCGCGCAGGCTGCTGATGATCGGCCTGTACCGATCGCGTTCGCCCAGGCTGAAGAACCCCGAAGCGATCAGGTCCAGCGCCTCGGCCAGCGCCGGCGACCGATCGATGAACGCGCCCGGGTCGTAGCCGGCGGCCCACAGCGCCGCCACCTGGCGCGTGTCCATACCGAACAGGAAGAAGTTTTCCGGCCCGACGGCGTCGCGGATCTCGATGTTCGCGCCGTCCAGCGTGCCCAGGGTCAGCGCGCCGTTGAGGGCGAACTTCATGTTGCTGGTGCCCGACGCCTCCTTGCCGGCGGTCGAGATCTGCACCGACAGATCGGCGGCCGGGATGATCGCCTGCGCCAGCGACACGCCATAGTTCGGAACGAACACCATGCCCAGGCGGCCGCGCACCAGCGGATCGCCGTTGATCACCGCCGCCACGTCGTTCAGCAAGCGGATGTGCAGCTTGGCCATCGCGTAGCCGGGCGCGGCCTTGCCGGCGAAGATGTACGCGCGCGGCACCGTGTCCAGCGCCGGGTCGCGCCGGATGGCCATGTAATGGGCGATGATCTGCAGGCAGGCGAGCAGCTGGCGCTTGTATTCGTGGATGCGCTTGATCTGGACGACGTACATGGCGTCGGCCGGCAGCGACACCCCGGTGCGCTGACGCACCAGCGGGGCCAGGGCGCGCTTGTTCTCCTGCTTGACCTTCCAGAGCGCGTCGAGGAACTCCGGATCGTCAGCGAACGCCGCCAGCCCGCGCAGGAGCGAGAGGTCCCGGTCGATCCATTCGGACGATCCGAGCTTGCTGGTGATCAGGCGCGTCAGGCGCGGGTTGGCGTGCAGCAGCCAGCGGCGCGGCGTCACGCCGTTGGTCTTGTTGTTGAACTTCTGCGGCCACAGCTCGTTGAAGTCGGCGAGCAGCTGGCTCTTCAGCAGATCGGTGTGCAGCTGGGCGACGCCGTTGATGCTGTGGGAGGCGACGGTCGCCAGGTTGGCCATGCGCACCTGCTGGCGCGGGCCCTCTTCGATGATCGACATCCGGCGCAGGCGATCGTCGTCGCCCGGCCAGCGCGTCTGCACCTGGCGCAAAAACCGCTGGTTGATCTCGTAGATGATCTGCAGGTGCCGCGGCAGAAGGCGCCCGAACATCGGCACCGGCCAGCGCTCCAGCGCTTCGGGCAAGAGCGTGTGGTTGGTGTACCCGAACGTCTTCTGGGTGATCGCCCAGGCCGCGTCCCAGTCGAGGGCTTCCAGGTCGACCAGCACGCGCATCAGCTCGGCGACTCCGATCGACGGGTGCGTGTCGTTCAGCTGGATGGCCACCTTGTCGGCGAATCGATCGAAGGTGGCGTGGCTCTTCTTGTAACGCTTGATGATGTCGGCGATGGAGCAGCCGACGAAGAAGTACTGCTGCTTGAGGCGCAGCTCGCGCCCCTCGTCGCTCTGGTCGTTGGGGTACAGGACCTTCGAGATGTTCTCGGTGTCGATCTTCTCCTCGACGGCGCGGCGGTAGTCACCCTCGTTGAAGAACTGCAGGTCGAAGTCGCGCGTGGCGCGCGCCGCCCACAGCCGCAGCGTGTTCACGTTGTTCACGCGGTGGCCGACGATGAACGAATCGTACGGCAGGCCCACCACCTCGCGCGCGTCGACCCAGTGCGCGTTCCAGCGGCCGGCGGCGTCGTGCCGCATCTCGACCCGGCCGTAAAGCTTCACCTTCTGCGCGTCCTCGTGCCGGGGCAGCTCCCAGGGGTTGCCGAGGTGCAGCCAGTTGTCGTGCCGTTCGACCTGGCGCCCGTCCTCGATCGACTGCTCGAACATGCCGAAGTCGTACCGGATGCCATAGCCGACCGCCGGCAGCTCCAGCGTGGCCAGCGAGTCCATGAAGCACGCCGCCAGACGGCCGAGGCCCCCGTTGCCCAGGCCGGGATCGCCCTCGCGTTCCAGCACGTCGCCGAGATCGAACCCCTGGTGCGCGGCCAGCGTCTCGGCCGCGCCGTAGAGGTCCAGGTTCATCAGGCACAGGCCCAGGCTGCGGCCGGTGAGAAACTCCGACGAGAGATAGTAGGCGCGCTTGACGTCGTTTTCCTGGTACGTGCGCTGCGTGGCCAGCCAGCGGTGCACCAGGCGATCGCGGACGGTGTGCGCCATCGCCTGGTAGATGTCCAGCGGCGAAGCGTCGCGCAGCTCCTTGGCGCAGGTGTGGGTCAGGTGCTCCAGCACCGCGTTGCCAAAGTCGGTCGCGTCGACGCTTGATCGGCGCGTGGACGGCGGCGCGGCTTGCGGCGCCGGCGGCGACGCGGACGTCGACTGAGAGGGCGTCGACTGCGCCCAGGCATTGGCGCTCATCGGGCCACTGTGCGCCCCCGGATGTAACGGTCGTGTTTCGGTTGCGCGTGTGATCCGTAACTTCGGCGGCGCCCGATCACGATTGCAGCGCCTGCAGCGCCGCCTCCAGCTCTGCCCAGCGCGTGTACAGAGCGTCGACCTCGACGCGCGCGGCGTCCATCTCGACCTGCAGGGCGCACAGGCGGGTGGCGTCGCTGACCACGGCGGGCGATTCCGCCTCGGCGCGCAGCGCGTGCAGGCGAGCCTCCGCCGCGCCGATGCGCGCCTCGATCGTGTCGAGGTCGCGCTGGTCCCGAAAGCCGAGCTTGGTTTTCTTCTTGGGCGCGCGCGCGGACGGCGGCGCCGCGCGATCGTCGCCGCGCTTGGCGCCGCCGGCCTGGGTGGCGTACCAGGCCTCCCACTGGGCCAGACCGGCGAACGCCGTCACCCGCCCCTCCTCGTCCGGGCGCGTGTGAAAGGCCAGGATCTGCGTCGCCACTTGATCGAGAAAGTACCGATCGTGCGTCACCAGGAGAACAGCGCCGTCGAACGAGGTCAGCGCGTCCTCCAGCACCTGCAGCGTCGGAAGATCCAGATCGTTCGTCGGCTCGTCGAGGATCAGGAGATCGGCCGGCCGCAACATCAGGCGGGCGATCAGCAGCCGGCTCTGCTCGCCGCCCGACAGGCGCCCCACCGGCATCATCATCTGCTCCGCGCGAAACAGGAACCGCTCCAGATAGCCGAACCGGTGCACGCGCGCGCCGCGGAACTGGACATAGTCGCCGTCCGGACAGACGGTGTCGGCCAGGGCGCGGGCGGGCTCCAGCGACTCGCGTCCCTGCTCGAAGAGCGCGACGCGCAGGCCGTCGGCGCGGACCACCGTTCCGGTGGTGGGCGCCTCGTCGCCCGTCAGCACGCGCAGCAACGTCGACTTCCCGCAACCGTTCGGGCCCAGAAGGCCGAGGCGCGCGCCCGGCCCCAGGAACAGGTCCAGGTTCTCGAAGAGGGCGCGCGCGCCGAAGCGCTTGCCGATGCCGCGCGCCTGGATCAGCCGCCGCGGCCCCTTGCCGCGCGATTCGAAGCCCAGCGCGACGCCGCGAACGTCGTTGCGCGTGGCCAGCTCGGCGACCTCGTCGGCCAGGGCGCCGGCGCGCTCGATGCGCGCCTCCTGCTTGGTGGTGCGGGCCGAGGGCCCTCGGCGCAGCCATTCGGTCTCGCGGCGCAGCGTGTTTCGCAGAACGTCCTCGCGGCGCTCCTGCGCGTGCATCGCCTCGGCCTTGCGGTCCAGGTACGTGGCGTAGTCGCCCGCCACGTCCAGCAGCCCGCCCGGGTTGCGCGGATCAAGCTCGAGCAGGCGGTTGGCCACGCGCTGCAGGAACAGCCGGTCGTGCGTGACGGTCACGGCGGCGAAGGGCGCTGCCGCGAGGAACTTCTCCAGCCACAGGATGCTCTCGACGTCCAGGTGGTTGGTCGGCTCGTCGAGGAGCAGCAGCTCCGGCTCGCGCACCAGCGCGCGCGCCAGCGCCACGCGCTTGCGCCAGCCGCCCGACAGCTCGCCGACCGGGCGCGACCCATCGACGCCCCCGGAGGCGGCGCTGGCGAGATCCATCTTCGACAAGAGCTCGTCGACGCGCACTTCGTCATCGGCGGGGGCAAGTCCCTCGCGGATCGTGGCCCGCACGGTTGCCGTCGGGTCGAGCGTGGGCACCTGCGGCAGATACGCCACGCGCAGCCCGGTGCGCGCCGCCACCTGGCCGCCGTCCGGCGCCAGCGCCCCGGCCAGGATCTTCAGCAGCGTGGATTTGCCGGCGCCGTTGGGCCCGATCAGCCCGACGCGATCCCCGTCTGCCAGCGTGAAGCTGACCGACGCGAACAGCGGGCGGGCGCCGAACGAATGCTGCAGCCGCTGCGCGGAGAGGAGGATGGCCACGAGGGCCGTCACTCTACCCGCAATCCGGAACCTGGCGGCGCGCCACCTCGCCACTTACTGACGGGTGGTCGGCGGTCGCTCGCAGGGAAGGATCGTCACCGGCGCGCTGACCTGACCCTCCGGCGTCAGGCGGCGACGCCCAGCAGGCGGCCGATGAAGAACGTGACGGTGGCGGCCGCGGCGCCGATCAGCAGCATGCGCAAGCCGCCCACCAGCGCGCCCTTGCCCGTGAAGAGGCTGGTGACGACACCGGCCGTGAACAGGGCGCCGCCGGTCGCCGCCACCGCGCCGACCAGCGCCGCGCGGCCGGCGAACAGCAGGAACGGCGCCAGCGGCAGCAGCGCGCCGATCGAGAACGACGCCGCCGACGAGAGCGCCGCCGTCCACGGCGATCCCAGCTCCGCCGGATCGAGCCCCAGCTCCTCACGCGCCAGCGTGTCCAGCGCGTGCTGCGGGTTCGCGATCAGCTGCTTCGACAGGCGATCGGCGTCCTTCTTCTCGATGCCGCGCGCCTCGTAGATCAGCGCCAGCTCGGCCGCCTCTTCCTTCGGGTACTCGGACAGCTCGTCGCGCTCGGCGCTGATCTGCCGCTCGAACATCTCGCGCTGCGAGCGGATGGAGATGTACTCGCCCGCCGCCATCGAGAACGCCCCCGCCAGAAGACCGGCCACGCCCGAAACGACGATCAGCCGCTCGCCGCCCCCGACGCCCGTCGCGCCGGCCACGCCCAGGATCAGGCTGGCGTTGGACACCAGGCCGTCGTTCACGCCGAAAACCGCGGCGCGCAGGCTGCCCCGCCCGCTTCCATGATGCCGCCGGCCCACCTCCTCCACCGACGTCGGCATCGCGTGGCCGGGCTGGGTCGCGGCGTAGATCGACATGCCCCGCACCTTCATCGCCGCCAGGATCCCGCGCATCCGCTCGACGCCGAACCGCCGCACCATCGCCGCCACCACGCGCGCCCGCCGCGTCGGCGCGAAGGTGGGCGGCGTCGGGATGCCGTCGCCGCGCGCCTTGTCCTCCCAGATCAACGCCTGCGTCTCTGCCTCGTCGGCCAGGCGCGCGAACAGCTCGCGCCGCCGTGGCGACGGTTCCGCTTCCGCCAGCACGCGATACAAGAAGGCCGACTCTTTCTCGTGGCCCCAACTTTCGACGACGCCCATGTCGCCTACATTACCAGAGGCGAGCGAGACACAATTTTGGTGCGGCCATTTGAAACATCGCCGAATCGGTTCCGAAACAAATCCCCAGTGGCCCGGATTTCTCCGCGCGTGTGCGCCGCATTTATTTTCCGCTGCGCTCGCGATCCACGAGTAAGCTCTGCGTGCGATTGAGCCATGAGTGATGAAAACATCGAAGCAGAAGCAGCCGAAAGCGGCGGCCCCGCCATCGCCGCGCAGATCGCGCGTGCTCTCGCCGCGAACAGCGACGGCGCGAACGGAGCGATCCAGCTGACGGTCGACGATCTTCTGCGTTGCACGCGCGATCAACTGCTGGGGTTCGCCAAGCGGTTGGGGTTGACGGGCGTCAGCAAACTGGCCAAGCCCGACCTGGCCGAGCGCCTGCATGAGTCGCTGCGCGCCCACGCCGGCGCCGGCGCCTCCGCGCCCAGCGGCGGGCACGAGATCCCCGCGCGCGCGAAATCCGGCGGCGAGGCGAACGGACACGATGCCCGAAACGACGGCGCGCCCGCCGCCGGCGACGAAGCCGTAACGGGCTTTCCGCCCAAATACGATCTCGGTCCCGACGCCGAGGAGCCGCCCATGCCCCGCCACATCCCGTGGGGATATGGCCAGGATCGCGTGACCGCGATGGTGGTCGATCCCGATCGCCTGTTCGTCTACTGGGAGGTCACCGACGACGCGATCGCGCGCGCGCGCCGCGAGCTGGGCAAGGACGGCGCCGGCGCCTGGCTGAGCCTGCGTGTCTACGACATCACCGGGCGCCTCTTCGACGGGACGAACGCGCACAGCTACTTCGACCACAAGATCGAGCGCGGCGATCGCCAGTGGTTCTTCGACATCAACAAGCCGACCTCCGGCGCGTGCGTCGAGGTGGGCCTGAAATCCGGCGAGGGATTCTTCGTCAAGGTGGCGCGTTCGGGCCGCGTCGAGTTCCCGCGCCGCGACCCGGTGCCCGGCGGCCACGTCGAATGGCTGACCGTCACCACGGCGTCGGGCCCGCACGCGGCGCCGGTTCCGGGCGGCGGGGGCGGTGAGCCAGCGTCGTCGTCGCCGGCAGCGGCGCCCGGCTGGAAAGATGGCGAAGGGGCGGCAGCCGCCGCGCCACGCGGTGGCGAGGCCGGCGGCGTCGAGCGCTTCCCGGCCGGCGAGCACTTCACCGAGCAACGCTGGGAATGGCGCGAGGGCGAGCACGAAGCGTGGCAGACCGAGCTGGCGTCGATCTCCTGGACCGAACCGGTGATCCGCTCGACCTGGGAAGCGGGGCCGTTTTCGTACCCGGTCGAATCCCCGGTCTTCAGCGAGGAGCACTTGGGCGCGACCGGCCAGCTGCACCACCGCATCGAAGGCGGCCGCGTCCACATCACCTACGGGCCGTGGCAGGTGGTCATCCGGGGCCTGGGCGCGCGCGCCGAGCGCCGCGTGCTCGCGACGTGGGAGTACCGCCGCACCGTCGAGATGCCGGGCGGCTTCGAGCGCGAC
>DATKEU010000368.1:0-12106 GCA_035544495.1 Polyangia bacterium
CGCCGCCGGGTTGCTGACGTCGACGACCAGGAAACCGTCGCCCTGCAGGTTCATCAGCATGCGCCCGTCGTGCTCGCCGACCAGATCGCTGTTGTACATGCCGGTCGGCTGGTCATAGAGCGAGGCGAACGTCGCGGCGCCGAGATCGAAGATCAGCAGCCGATCCGACATGGCGTCGACGGCGGACGCGGGCGTGGTGGCCGTCAGCGCCGCCGCCTTGGCGGGCCCGGACGTCGCCACGCCGACACCGCCGGCGCCAGCGGCCAGCGGGTAGTACCAGCCGTACGACTGATGGCGCGCGACCAGGCTCAGCTTCTGATCCTGCAGGATCATCGACGACGGGTAGATGCCGTCGAAGGTCTTGCTGTCCAGCAGCGCCGCGGCCGGCTGGCCTGCCACTGTCGCCTCGCGCAACAGCGACAGTCGCAGCGCCGAGTCGCCATGACCCGATCCGTTGCCGGTCGTGTCGGCGACCCAGAACCAGCGATAGTCCTGCGCC
The DNA here is from genome assembly GCA_035544495.1 of Polyangia bacterium. GTDB lineage: Bacteria > Myxococcota_A > Polyangia > Fen-1088 > Fen-1088 > DATKEU01. Next base: position 500 of record DATKEU010000368.1, read on the forward strand.
ACGAACATGCGCTGGTTGTTCGCGCCCAGGTACGTGTTGGTCAGGCGCCCCGGCAGGTTGATCGCCGCGCCGCCCGTCCACTCGCCGGTCGTCTTCTCCCAGCGCTGGGCGTAGTCCTTGAAGATGGCCAGCGGAAAGTTGCCCGACTTGTCGTCGCCGACGTGCCGGCGATAGGTCAGATAGAAGCCGTCGGGCGCGACCGGATCGGCGCTGAGGCCATAGCTCGATGCCCACCACTCGCCGGTGGCGGGGGTCGTCTCGATCACTTTGGTGGTCACCGCGGGCGCGTCGCTGTCGGCGAGCTCCAGCGTCACGAGGCGCGTGGTCCACACGCCGCTGCTGTTGCCCACCTGCGCCCACGACTGTCCCAGGATCTGCAGCGCGGTCGTCGTCGAGATGACGTTGTTGGTGACGCCCGAGAATCCCCAGGCGCCCCAGAACCAGTCGCCGCACCAGTACCCGTAATAAAGCTGGATGTCGTTGGGCAGCGTCGCCTTGCCAGCCTGGCGCGGGTTCGCGGGGTCTGTCATGTCGTAGACCTGCGCCTCGATGACCGGCGGCTGCCACTGGGAGTCGAGCTTCGTGGGCGGTTGCTGCTGGATATAGCGGATGGCGACCAGCTGGTTGTCGCCATGCTTGAAGACGCGCACCACCTGGCCAAGCGCGAAGGTCGCCACCGGATCTTTCAGCTCGACGTCGCCGCCGGCCGGCTTGACCCGGAACTCGGTGCGGTCCTGGTTCGGCGTCCAGCCGTAGTAGGGCTGGCTCTGGATCTCCTCGACGACGTAGTCGCCGAAGCGCAGCGTCGCCGTGACGTACGGGGCCAGCTCGACCACCGATTGCAGCGCCGGCTTGTTGAGATCGGCCAGGCTGGCGACTGACATGTGCGTGTCGGAGAGGTTGATCATCATCCGTTCCGGCGTCGCGCCTTCGTGCTGAAAGACGATCGAGCGCAGCACCTGGCCATTCGGGTGCACGAACGTGCCATAGCTTTGCAGCACGGTCTGCGCCGCCGGCGGCTTGGTGTCGTCGTAGGCGGTCAGATCCCAGCTCATGATGCCGACGGCGGTGCGCCACTGGTACCACCACCAGCTGTCGGTCGTGCTGTCGATCTTCTGGTTGTAATAGATCGGCACCGTGACGACGTTGGCGGTGGCGTCGGAGTACATGCCGATCATCTTGTGCGCCTGATCGAGGTTCCAGCTGATCTGCGAGCCGACCCATTCGGCGTTCTGGATGCTCACGCACTTGCGCTGCACCAGGTGAATGGCGGCCAGGTTGCGCACGTCGATGATGCTGACGGCGATGTTGGTGCTGACGGGCCCGGCGCTGGCCATGCTGGGATCGACGGGCGCGCCGTCGCAGGTCCCGCTCGCGTCGGTGCCGATTCCCATCAGGAAGCCCTGCGTGTCGCCGATGGTGCGGAAGACGGTCATGTCGCCGGAGAGCCCGTCGATCTGCGACAGCACCTTCAGGTTCGCCCGATCGGCGAAGCTGATGGCGTACAGGGGATCGATCTGGCGCGCGGTGATGGCGTAGGCCACCTGTCGATCGACGTCGAAGGCCGTGCCGCGCACCGTCTCGTGGCTGTTGCCGAAGTCCAGGCGCGACAGGCGCGCCGGGTTGGCGCCGTCGGTGACGTCCCACGACTCCATGGTGTTCTGCGTGTACGACCCGCCCTGGCAGCCGAAGCCGGACCAGACGTTGCGGGCGAAGATGCCGTAGTAGGTTCCGGTCTTGGTGGTCGGGTCGAAGACGTAAGTCTGCTTGAACTGATCGGACAGCGAGCCCGCGGTCTCGAAGCGCGTGTGCACGCGGATGGCGCCCGCCGGATCGCTGACGTCGATGATCGACACGCGCGCCAGCTGGTTGTCTTCGTAGCTGCCGCAGCCGTTGATGCTGCCGCCGGCCTGCGACCAGACGGAGACGGACCAGTTCTCCACCACCATGAGGGCGTTCGACGTGGCGGCGATCTGCACGCTGTTGAACCACCGGTTGTACGAGACGTTGTTGTTGTTGAACTGGACGCTGCCGCCCTCGAAGATCTCCAGCTTCTGCACCAGCTGCGGGTTCTGGGCGTCGGCGACGTTGAAGGAGTAGACCCAGGCCTGCTCTTTCGGGTTCGGGTTCTGCGCCCCCGGCACCTGCCAGCCGTACCAGTACCACTGCGGGATCGACGAGACGACGTAGATGGTGTCGTCGATCTTGCGCGAGACGCCCTCGCGCAGCTGGCCGACGATGTCGATCGACTTGAGCAGCTGCGGGTGTCCGGGGTCCGAGACGTCGATGGTCACCAGCTGCGAGACGTTGCGGCGCTGGAACTGGAACGCGCCTGCCTGCTGGGTCAGGTAAAGGGCGTCGCTGAGCAGCGCGTACACCGTGTTGCCCTTGACGAACATCTCGATCGGATAGCCGTAGACCGGCAGGCGCCCGAGCAGCACCGGCTTCTGCGCATCGGTGAGGTCGTAGGCCATGAAGCCGCGGTACGTGTTGAGATAGAAGAGCCGGTTGTGGTCCATGCGGTAGATGTCCGCTTCCTGAACGTCGGCCACGCGGCCACCGGGCGCGCCGGGCGCCACGGTCGGGGTGGCGGCCGTGGCGCCGCCGGCCGCCATCGGCGCGGCGTTGTCGCTGGCGCCGGCGCCCGCGCCGGGTGCGCTGGATTGTCCCGGCGCCTCCGTCGTGAAGTCGGTCTGGCCCGGAGCCATCTCGTTGCCGGGCGGGCGTCCGGTGGTGCCGTTGCCGCTGCAGGCGGACAGGACGCACAGGGTCGAGAGCGGCAGAGCGAGGGCGCGAAGAAGAGGGGTGCGGTTCATGGCCAGGGCCTCCGGTTCAAGAGCGTTCCGACGGGCTGCTTGGTACGGATCGGCGAGCAGGCCAGATCACAGCAAGCGATGTGCCCGCGGAATCCCCGCATTTCGCGGCGATTTTCCCGCTGATGCGCCGGGCGGCCAGCGCGCGCGGGCTCAGGATTCTGAGGCGGCGGGCGATTTTCCGTCGGGGTAACGTCGCTGTTTTTTTGCGCCCGCCGGCATGCGACCATCAGCGTCGATGAAAGCTGCGCCCCACAAGGTCGTGACCATCGCCTACACCCTCAGCGACGACGCCGGCGAGGTGCTGGAGTCGTCGGAGGGCGATGAGCCCCTGAGCTACATCCACGGCGCCGGCAACATCGTGCCGGGGCTGGAGCGGGCGCTGGAGGGCAAGGCGGCGGGCGAGAGCGTGCACGTCGTCGTGCCGCCGGACGAAGCCTACGGGCCGCGCGATCCCGCGCTGGTGCAGACCATCCCGGTCCGCCAGATCCAGACCGACGACCGGACCCGGATCAAGGTGGGCGGCCGTTACAAGGCCTGGCTGCCGGCGGGCGCCGCCAAGGTCGAGGTCACGGCCATCGACGGTGACCAGGTCTCGGTCGACGGCAACCACCCGCTGGCCGGCCAGACGCTGCGCTTCGACGTCCAGGTCCTGTCCGTCCGCGACGCCACCCCGCAGGAGCTGGCGCACGGTCACGTGCACGGCCCCGGCGGCCATCACTGAGCGCGCGGGGCTGGAAACCGTCGAGTTCCCGTCGGCGCGCCGGCGCGCGGGCGCACCGTTAACACGCGCTGGCGTCCCCGTTTACCTCAATAGGGCGGGTCGTTAACCCCGTAGAAACACGACTGCCGCTAATCCAGTAAGGAGCATGGATCGACGGCAGCGACTGGTGGTGGTCGGGAACGGGATGGTGGGGCATCACTTCGTCGACCAGATGATCGGCGGTCCGGAGCGCGACGCGTGGGACATCACCGTCGTCTGCGAGGAGCCGCGCCTGGCCTATGACCGCGTCAACCTGTCGAAGTACTTCGAAGGGGCGGGGGCCGATGCGCTGGCGCTGGCGACGGCGGGTGGGTACGACGCGGCCGGCGTGCGCGTGCTGGTCGGCCAGCGGGCGGCGGCGATCGATCGCGCGGCCAGGACGGTGCGCACGACGGGCGGGGAGGCGCTCGCCTACGACAAGCTGGTGCTGGCGACGGGGTCGTACCCGTTCGTGCCGCCGATCGAGGGGCGCGACGCCGCCGGCTGTTTCGTGTACCGCACGATCGACGATCTGGAGGCGATCCGCGCCTGGGCCGGCGCGGACGACGTCAGCGTGGGCGTGGTGATCGGCGGCGGCCTCCTCGGCTTGGAGGCGGCCAACGCGCTTCGAAACCTGGGCCTCGAGACCCACGTCGTGGAGATGGCGCCGCGCCTGATGCCGTTGCAGATCGACGAGATCGGCGGGGCGATCCTGCGCCGCCGCATCGAGGCGCTGGGCGTGGGCGTGCACACCGGAATGTCGACCAAGCGCGTGGTCGTGGTGAACGGGCGCGTGGCGGCGCTGCAGTTCGCCGACGGCGGCCAGCTGGTCACGTCGATGGTGGTCTTCTCCGCGGGCGTGCGGCCGCGCGACGAGCTGGCGCGCGCCTGCGGCCTGGCCGTCGGCTCGCGCGCCGGCATCGTCATCGACGACCACTGCCGCACGTCCGACCCCGACATCCTGGCCATCGGCGAGTGCGCGTCGTGGGACGGGCGCCTGTACGGTCTGGTCGCGCCCGGCTATCGCATGGCGGAGATCGCCGCCGAGACGTTGCGCGCGAACGGTGCCGGCGGCGCGCGCCACCTCACGACGTTCGACATGAGCACCAAGCTCAAGCTGCTGGGCGTCGACGTCGCCAGCTTCGGCGACGCGTTCGGGCTGGACGCGGGCGCGCACACGCTGAGCCTGGTCGACACGGTGGCCGGGATCTACAAGCGCCTGGTGGTCAGCGCCGACAAGCAGCGCCTCCTGGGCGGCATCCTGGTCGGCGACGCGGCGGCGTATGGCCAGCTTCTGGCCATGGTCCAGAACCGGGTGGCGCTGCCTGCCGCGCCCGACGAGCTGATCCTGCCGCAGCGGCCGGGCGGCGGCGGCGCGCGCGGCGGCGGCTTCACCCCCGCCAGCTTGCCGCCGGAGGCGCTGGTCTGCACCTGCCACAGCGTCTCGAAGGGTGCCATCTGCGACGCCATCGGCGCCGGCGGCCTGCGCGACGTCGGCAGCGTGAAGAAATGCACCAAGGCCGGCACCGGCTGCGGGTCGTGCGCGACGCTGGTGGGCGAGCTCCTCAAGATCGAGCTCAAGAAGGCGGGCGTCGCGGTCAGCAAGGGGATCTGCGAGCACTTCCCCTACACGCGGCAAGAGCTGTTTCACCTGGTGCGCGTCAAACGCCACCGCACCTTCGGCGAGGTCGTCGGCGCGCACGGCGCCGGCCGCGGCTGCGAGATCTGCAAGCCGGCGGTGGCGTCGATCCTCGCCTCGCTGTGGAACGAATACGTCCTCGGCAAGGATCACGTCGGCCTGCAGGACACCAACGATCGGGCGCTCGCCAACCTGCAGCGCGACGGGACCTACTCGGTGGTGCCGCGCGTGCCCGGCGGCGAGATCACGCCGCGCCAGCTCATCGCCCTCGGCACGGTGGCGGAGCGCTTCGGCCTCTACTCGAAGATCACCGGCGCCCAGCGCGTCGATCTGTTCGGCGCCACGCTGGATCAGCTGCCCGCCATCTGGCGCGAGCTGATCGCCGCCGGCTTCGAGTCCGGCCACGCCTACGGCAAGGCGCTGCGCACCGTGAAGTCGTGCGTGGGCAGCACCTGGTGCCGCTATGGCGTGCAGGACTCGGTCGGCTTCGCCATCCGCCTCGAGAATCGATACAAGGGGCTGCGCAGCCCGCACAAGCTGAAGGCCGCCGCGTCCGGCTGCGCGCGCGAGTGCGCCGAGGCGCAGGGCAAGGACTTCGGCGTCATCGCCACCGAGAAGGGATACAACCTCTACGTCTGCGGCAACGGCGGCATGAAGCCGCAGCACGCGCAGCTTCTGGCCTCCGGTCTCGACGAGGACACGGTCATCCGCTACGTCGACCGGTTCCTGATGTTCTACATCCGCACGGCCGATCGGCTGGAACGCACCGCCCCCTGGCTGAACAAGCTGGAGGGCGGCATGGATTACCTGCGCGGCGTCGTCGTCGACGATTCGCTGGGCATCGCCGCCGAGCTGGAGGCGGAGATGAAGGCCGTCGTGGGCAGCTATCAGTGCGAGTGGAAGACGACTCTCGAGAGCCCCGAGAAGCTGAAGATGTTCCGCACCTTCGTCAACTCCGAGGCGCCCGATCCCACGATCGTGCGCGTCCCGCTGCGCCAGCAGCACCGCCCCGCCACGCCCGAGGAGCGGCTGGCGATGGCGGGCGGCAACGGCGTCGCGCCCGCGACGGAAAGGCGGGCGCAGTGAGCGCCGCCGCCCGCGTGATGCCCGACCATTCGCCCCTCGGCAGTCCCCGGTCCGCGCCCGACCCGGAGTGGATCGACGTCTGCGCGATCGACGACATCCTTCCCGGCGGGGCGGTGTGCGCGCTGGTCCGCCGGCGACAGGTGGCGATCTTTCGCCCCGGTCCGGGCACCGAGCTTTACGCCCTGGACAACGTCGATCCCTTCAGCAAGGCATCGGTGCTGTCGCGCGGGATCATCGGCGATCGGGGCGGCGTCCTGAAGATCGCGTCGCCCATTTACAAGCAGAGCTTCGATCTGCGGACGGGCGTCTGTCTCGACGACGCCAGCGTTCGCGTGTCCACCTTCGCCGTGCGCGTCCTGGGCGGGCGCGTGCTGGTGCAGGCCGCCTAGGTCCAGGCGCCGCCGTGCCCCCCGCCAGCAGCACCGGCGTCATCCGCAGCCCGCTTCTCCGCGTGGCGGCGACCCCGGCCGTCCCGCCCGACGCGGGCACGCCCAGCCCGCTGCGCCTCCTCGTCGAGAGCGCCCTCGCCGAGCAGCAGTCGCTGACCGCGGTCGAGCGCTTCGCCCGCCAGCACCAGCACAATGACCACAGCCACGACCATCACCCTGACCAGGCCGGCGGCGGCGCGCCCGCGCAGGGGCGTTACTACCGCGATCTCATCCCGCTCGGACGGCCTGGGCCGGGCCAGCAATACTCGTTCGAGGTCGACCTCGACGCCTGCACCGGCTGCAAGGCCTGCGTGGCGGCCTGTCACTCGCTCAACGGCCTCGACGAGGGCGAGGTCTGGCGCACCGTCGGCCTGCTCCACGGCGGCACGGCGGACGCGCCGGTGCAGCAGACGGTGACGACGTCGTGCCACCACTGCGTCGATCCGGCCTGCATGCGCGGCTGCCCGGTCAAGGCATACGAGAAGGATCCCGTCACCGGCATCGTGCGCCACCTCGACGACCAGTGCATCGGCTGCCAGTACTGCACGCTGATGTGCCCATACGACGCGCCCAAGTACAGCTCCCGGCGCGGGATCGTCCGCAAGTGCGACATGTGCAGCGATCGCCTGTCCGCCGGCGAAGCGCCCGCCTGCGTTCAGGCGTGCCCGAACCAGGCCATCCGCATCCGCATCAGCGATCAAAGCCAGGCGGTGCAAGCCAGCGAGGCGGGCGTCTTCCTCCCCGGGGCGCCCGCGCCCGACCACACCATGCCGACGACCGTGTACCGCACGGCGCGCGCGGCGCCGCCCAACCTGCTGCCCGCGAACTTCTACAGCGTCGGGCCCGAGCACGGGCACCTGCCGCTGGCGGTGATGCTGGTGCTGACGCAGCTGGCGGTGGGCGCGTTCGTCACCAACGTCCTCATGGGGCGGGCGCTGGGGATCGGCGCCGCGCAGGGCGCGGTGCAGGCCGGCGTCGCGCTGGGGCTGGCGCTGCTGGCGATCGGGGCGGCCACGCTGCACCTCGGGCGGCCACAGCTCGCCTTTCGCGCCGTGCTGGGCTTCGCGACGTCGTGGATGAGCCGCGAGATCGTCGCCTTCTCGTTGTTCGCCGGCAGCGCGGCGCTGTACGCGGCATCGCTGGCGGCGGCGCGCTGGCCGCTGCCGGTGCTGCAAGCGCTGGCGCGCTGGCGTGCCACCTTCGAGCTGGGCGCGGTCGCCGGCGGGCTTTGCGGCGTGATCTCGTCGGTGATGATCTACGCGGCCACGCGGCGCCCGCAGTGGCCTGGGCCCGCGACCGGTTTCCGCTTCGCGGCCAGCACGGCGCTGCTCGGCGCCGCTGGGGCGCTGGTCATCGACGCCGGGCTGGGCGTGGGCGGGGCAGCGGCGCCGGTCCTGCTCGCCGTCGTCGGCGCCGTCTCGACCGCCAAGCTGGCGTTCGAGCTCTCGGTGCTGCGCCATCTGGGCAGCCGGCAGCAGACGCCGGCCAAGCGTGTGGCGCTGCTGTTGACGGGGGCGCTGCGCCGTCCGGCGGCGGCGCGCCTGGTGGTGGGCGCGCTGGCGGGCATGGTGGCGCCGCTCGCGTTCCTGCGCACGGGCAGCGTGCCCGGCCTCGCCGCCGCCGCGCTGCTCGCCGCCGCGCTGTTCGCCGGCGAGCTGCTCGAGCGCTCGCTCTTCTTCCGGTCGGCGCCGCCGTCGCGCATGCCGGGAGCCCTGCTCTGATGCCTGGCGACGGCGCCGCCCGCATGCGCGCGCTGGCGCGCCGGGCCCTCTACGATCCGCAAGGACCGCTCACGCGCGATCTCTTGCAAGAGCCGGGTCGCTTCGGCCTCGGGCGCGTGCCGGCGCGGCTGCGCCCCGACGCCACCACGACGGTCGTGTGCGGCTTCTGCTCGACGGGGTGCGGGTTGACCGTGCACCTGCGCGACGGCCAGGCGGTGAACCTCTCGCCGACGACCGAGCACCCCGTCAACCTGGGCATGGCATGTCCCAAGGGCTGGCAGGCGCTGGCGCCGCTGCGCGCGCCCGACCGGGCGACGGCGCCCCTCCTGCGCAACGCGCGCGGCAGGCAAGAACCGGTCAGCTGGGAGGTCGCCCTCCAGACGATGACGGCGCGCTTCAAGGCCATCCAGGCGGCGCACGGCGACGCCGCGGTGGCCTTCATCTCCAGCGGCCAGATCGTCAGCGAGGAGATGGCGCTCCTGGGCGCGCTGGCCAAGTTCGGCATGGGGATGATCCACGGCGACGGCAACACGCGCCAGTGCATGGCCACCGCCGTCACCGCGTACAAGCAGGCCTTCGGCTTCGACGCCCCGCCCTTCACCTATGCCGACTTCGAAGAGTCCGACGTCATCGTCCTCGTCGGCTCGAACCTGTGCATCGCCCACCCGATCATGTGGGAGCGGATCTGCCGCAACCGCCGCCGGCCGGCGATCATCGTCGTCGACCCGCGCAAGACCGAGACAGCGATGGCGGCCACGCACCACCTGCCGCTGCGGCCGAAATCGGATCTGGTGCTGCTCTACGGGCTGGCGCGTCTGCTGTGTGACAGTGGCGCGCTCGACGAGGCGTTCATTGCAAAGTCGACGCGCGACTTTCCCGCTTTTCGCGACCATCTCTCGGCATTTCCGCTCGCGCGCGTCGCCGCCGAGACGGGCCTGCCGGTGGCGCAGCTGGAAGACGTCGCCGCGCTCCTCGGTCCCGGGCGCCGCGTCTCTTACTGGTGGACGATGGGGGTCAACCAGGGCCACGAGGCGGTGCGTACGGCGCAGGCGATCATCAACCTGGCGCTCCTGGGCGGGCACATCGGCAAGCCCGGCACCGGCGCCAACTCGATCACCGGCCAGTGCAACGCCATGGGGTCGCGCCTCTACTCGAACACCACCAACCTGCTCGGCGGCCACGACTTCACCGACGCCGGCGATCGCCGCAAGATCGCCGCCGCCACCGGCATCCCCGAGGATCGCATCACGCGCGAGCCCAGCCTGGCCTACGACCAGATCGTCGAGCGGATCCTGGCCCGCAGCATCCGCGGGCTCTGGATCATCGGCACCAACCCGGCGCACTCGTGGATCAACCAGCGCGACTTTCACGACATCCTCGGGCGGCTGGATTTCCTGGTGGTGCAGGACATGTACGCGACGACCGAGACCGCGCGCCGCGCCGACCTGGTGCTGCCGGCGGCGGGGTGGGGCGAGAAGGACGGGACCTTCATCAACTCCGAACGCCGCATCGGCCTGGTGAAGAAGGTGGCGCGCCCGCCCGGGCAAGCGCTGGCGGACTTTCACATCTTTCGTCTGGTGGCCGAGGCCTGGGGCTGCGGTGACATGTTTCGCGATTGGGCCACGCCGGCCGCTGTCTTTCAGATCATGAAGCGCTGCTCGCAGGACCAGCCCTGCGACATCACCGGCATCGACGGGTACGAGATGATCGACCGCGCGGGCGGCATCCAGTGGCCGCTGCCCGCCGGATCGTCACCGCCCGCCGCCGAGCGCCGGCTGTTCGCCGACGGCGTCTTCTTTCACCCCGACGGCCGCGCCCGCTTCGTCTTCGAGGCGCCGCGCCCGCCGCCCGAACGGATCAGCGACGAATTTCCGTTCGTCCTGCTGACCGGCCGCGGCAGCTCCAGCCAGTGGCACACGCAGACGCGCACCAGCAAATCGGCCCTGCTGCGCCGGCTGTACCCGCGCGATCTGCACGTCGAGATCAACCCCGCCGACGCCGCCCCGCGCGGGATCGGGCCGGGCGAGTGGGTCGAGGTGTCGTCCCCGCGCGGCGCCATCTCCGCCCGCGCCTTCATCACCCACGGCATCCAGCCCGGCCAGCTGTTCGTCGCCATGCACGACGAGACCATGAACCGCCTGACCTTCCCCGCCTTCGATCCGGAGAGCCGCCAGCCCGCGTACAAACACTGCGCGGCCAGCGTCCGCCGCCTGACGCCCGGCGATGCCGCCGGCGGGTGACCGCGTGTACAAGGCGCGCGCCGGCTGTGTAGACTGGACGCGATGTCCGAGCTGGCGTTTCTGCTGGAGCCGGTGGGGGGCGAGGCTTTCTTCCGCGACTTCTGGGACCGCCGCCCGCTGCACATCCCGGGGCCGTCGGGCAAGTTCGCGGCCATCTACGACGCCGGCACCTGGCGGGACTTCGAGGGCGTCGCCGAGCTGAAGGCGGTGACGCTGGATCCCGCCGGCATCCAGGTCGAGATGCCCGCGCTGCCGGAGCAAGCCGGCGCGCTTTTTCTCGCCGGGTTCACCATCTGCGCCGACGTCACCGGCGCGCCCCGCCTGGGGCCGTTCCTGCAGGCCTTCCGGCGCGAGCTGGACGTCCCCGGCGGCCCCGCCTTCGCCAAGCTGTACGCGTCGGGCGACAGCCGCGGCTTCGCCGTGCACGCCGACAAGCACCACGTCTTCGTGTTGCAGGTGGCGGGAAAGAAGCACTGGCGCTTCTCGCGCGCGCCGGTGGTCAGCGCGCCGACCGAGGGGCTGTTCATCGGCCAGTCGGGCGTGCCGCACTGGACGGGGATGGGGCAGCAAGCCGCCCTGCGCGACGACGGGACGCCGGTGCCGCCGCCCGACGTGACCCAGTTCGATTCCGCGCTGCTGGAGCCGGGCCATCTTCTGTATCTGCCGCCCGGCACCTGGCACGTCGCGCGCGCCGTCGGGCACTCCATCGCCGTCAGCATCAGCCCCGATCGCACGACCGTGATGGATCTGTTCGTGCGCGCCATTCAAGACCAGGTCGCCAACCGCCCCGCGTGGCGCGAGGACATCCTCGCTCCTTCCGGCGAGGCCGACGCGCCCGGCGGCATTCCTCCGTCGGTGGAGAAGAAGCTCGCTGCCCTGCTCGGCGAGCTGCGCGCGTCGCTGGACAAGATGGATGCGCGCCTTCTTTACCGGCTGTG
>DATKEU010000369.1:0-6920 GCA_035544495.1 Polyangia bacterium
GGGCGATGTTGTTCAGCGGCTGCTGCGCCGTCAGCGACGAACCGGCGGTCTGGGCGTGAAAGCGCAGCATCTGCGAGCGCGGATCCCGGGCGGCAAACCGCTGCCGCATGATGCGTGCCCACAGCCGGCGCGCGGCCCGGAACTTGGCCACCTCTTCCAGCAGGTTGGTGTGGGCGTTGAAGAAGAACGAAAGCCGTGGCGCGAACTCGTCGACCGGCAGCCCGCGGTCCAGCGCCGCCTGCACATAGGCGATCCCGTCGGCCAGCGTGAACGCCACCTCCTGAACCGCGTCGCTGCCGGCCTCGCGGATGTGATAGCCGCTGATGCTGATGGTGTTCCAGCGCGGGATCTCGGCCCGGCAGAAGGCGAAGGTGTCCGCCACCAGGCGCAGCGACGGCCCCGGCGGATAGATGTACGTGCCACGCGCGATGTACTCCTTGAGGATGTCGTTCTGGATCGTCCCCTGCAGCGCCGCGCGCGGGATGCCGCGCTCGTCGGCCACGGCGACGTAGAGGCAAAGCAGCGTCGCCGCCGTGGCGTTGATGGTCATCGACGTCGACACCTGATGCAGCGGCAGCCCGTCCAGGAGCGTGCGCATGTCGTCCAGCGTGGCGATGGCCACCCCGGTGCGCCCGACCTCGCCCCGCGCGCGCGGGTGGTCCGAATCGCGGCCCATCTGCGTCGGCAGATCGAACGCCACCGACAGCCCGGTTTGCCCCGCCGCCAGCAGGAACTTGTAGCGGCGGTTGGACTCCTCGGCGGTGGCGAAGCCGGCGTACTGGCGCATGGTCCACAGGCGACCCCGGTACATCGTCGGATGAATCCCGCGCGCGAAGGGGAAGCGTCCGGGCTCGCCGAGGTCGCGCGCGTGATCGAAGGGCAGCGTCAGCGCCTGCAGTGACTCCGGCCGGTAGAAGGGTGGCAGGGGAATGCCGGCCGACGTGGTGACGCCGTCGTCGACCTTGCGCGCCACTAGAGCTTCATCTCGGGGACGGCGCCGCGCGAGGCCAGGCGCGGCTCGGTCTTGGACTGGATCTCCTCGACGGAGACGCCGGGCGCGCGCTCCAGCAAGACCAGGCCGTCGCTCCCGACGTCGATGACCGCCAGATCGGTGATGATGCGGTGGACGGCCTTCACCGCCGTCAGTGGCAGCGTGCAGCGGCGCAGGATCTTCTTCTCGTCGCCCTTCGCCACGTGCTCCATCATCACCACCACCCGCTTGGCGGCGGCGACCAGATCCATCGCCCCGCCCATCCCCTTGACCATCTTGCCGGGGATCATCCAGTTGGCGAGATCGCCGGTCTCCGCCACCTGCATGGCGCCCAGGATGGCGCAGTCGATGTGGCCGCCCCGGATCATGGCGAAGGATTCGGCCGACGAGAAGAACGCGCTGCCGGGGATCTCCGTCACCGTCTGCTTGCCGGCATTGATGAGGTCGGCGTCCTCCTCGCCCTCGTACGGGAACGGCCCGATGCCAAGCAGGCCGTTCTCCGACTGCAGGATCACGTCGACGTTGGGCGGGATGAAGTTGGCCACTAGCGTCGGCATGCCGATCCCCAGGTTGACGTACATGCCGTCGCGCAGCTCGCGGGCCGCGCGCATCGCGATCTGATCGCGGGTCAGGGCGGGCATCAGGCGCTCCTCTTGCGGACGGTCCGCTGCTCGATCGGCTTTTCGAAGGCCGCGCCCTGGACGATGCGCTGGACGTAGATCCCGGGCGTGTGGATCTGGTCGGGATCCAGCTGCCCGGGCTCGACCAGGTGCTCGACCTCGGCGATGGTCAGGCGGCCGGCGGCCGCCACCATCGGGTTGAAGTTGCGCGTCGTTTTCCGGTAAACGAGGTTGCCGAAGCGATCGCCCTTCCAGGCCTTGACGATGGCCATGTCGGCGGTCAGCGCGCGTTCGAGAACGTACATGCGCCCGCCGAAGTCGCGGGTCTCCTTGCCCTCGGCCACCAGCGTGCCGAAGCCCGTCGCCGTGTAGAACGCCGGGATGCCAGCGCCGCCGGCGCGGATCCGCTCGGCCAGCGTCCCTTGCGGGACCAGCTCGACATCCAGCTTTCCATCGAGGAACAGGCGTTCGAACGTCTTGTTCTCGCCGACGTAGCTGGCGATCATCTTTCTCACCTGGCCGTTGGCGAGCAGGATGCCGAGCCCCTTGGTGTCGATGCCGCAATTGTTGGAAATGATCGTGAGGTTCCTGGTCCCGCGGCGGCGGATGGCGGCGATCAGGTTCTCCGGGATGCCGCACAGACCGAACCCGCCGGCCATCAGCGTGGCGCCGTCGGCAAGGTCGTGGATGGCGTCGTCTGCGCTGGCGACTGTCTTGTCCATGCGAGGGGAAGTTTACCGGGCGGGCGCGCGGCGCGCGAGGGGGGCTTCGGCACCGCGTGGCGCGGCTGCCGGGCCAGTGAGATAATCGCGCGGCGAAATGGCGATCGTCACCTTCACGACCGACTTCGGCTTCACGGACGGCTACGTGGCGGCCATGAAGGGCGTCGTGCTGGCGCTGGCGCCGCGCACGACCCTGGTGGATGTCGCCCACGGCATCGCCGCCCAGGACGTGGCCGCGGCGGCGGTGGCGCTGTCGCAGGCGGCGCCGCTGTTCCCGCCCGGCACGATCCACGTCGCCGTCGTCGACCCGGGCGTCGGCTCGCCGCGCGCGGGGCTGGTGGTCGAGGCGGGTGGCTCGTTCTTCATCGGGCCCGACAACGGCGTGCTGTCGCTGGCGGCGCACGGGCCCCGCCGCGTGTTCCGCATCGAGGCGCCGGACTTCCGGCGCTCGTCCGTCAGCCCGACCTTTCACGGGCGTGACATCTTCGCGCCTACCGCCGGACGGCTGGCGGCGGGCGCGCGCGCGTCCGACGCCGGGCCCGAGATGGCGAGTATGATCGAGCTCGGCGCGCCGACGCTGCGCCACCTGGGTGATCACGTCGAGGGCGCGGTCATCCACGTCGACGCCTTCGGCAACCTCATCACGTCCATCGCCGGCGAGCTGGTCGACAGCGGGATCCGCCGCGACGGCGGCGACGTCGAGATCGAGCTGGAGGGAGGGGAGGGGCGGTTCCACCCGGTGATGGCCCGCACTTTCTCGGACGTTGAACCGAACCGTCTGGTCGCCTATATCGGAAGTGGAGGCCAGTTGGAGATCGCGCTTCGCAATGGTTCGGCCGCTCGCCTGACGGGCGCCGCCCGCGGTTCGCCGGTGCGGATGCGGGGGCTGTCATGACGGGCCCGCGCGCGCTGGGCGTGGCGGCGCTGGCGGCCGTCGCGGCCGGCGGAGCGTTTGGCTGCACCGTGGGCAGCGGCGTCGGGACCGCCACCGGCGACCTGTACGTCTTCAGCTGTTCGTGCTCGACGTTCAACTGCACGAAAAGCACCGACCTGGGATCGCCCACCATGCCGGCCGCGTTCGATCTTGCGCCGCGCTTTTTCGCCGGCGAGCCGATCGACGACATCTCGCGCTCCAGCATCGCCAGCAATCGCCTGGTCATCCGCATGTCGCGCACGGGGAACCGGCCCGAGATCAACGACACGCTGGCCTTCGACGTCCAGAGCGCATACGAGATCGCCCGCTGCGTCCGCGGGCGGATCAACGCCGACGGCACCCCCGACTGGGACACCAGCGGCTGGTGCGACTGGACGGGCGGACAGGGGGGCAACGCGCAGGCGGCGCGGCCGCGCATCATGGTCGGCCCGCTGATGACCATTCACGCCTCGCTGTCGTTGTTGTACACGTGCAGCCTGGCGAACACGGTGGGCAACGGCGTCGGCGCCTCCTGGATCGAATTCCAGGACTTCGGCATCGCGGCGCAGCCCGACCTGCCGCCCGCGATGCGCGATGTGGTCGACGGGGGCTTCAAGGTCGACTTCGGCTCGCGCCTGCGGGCGACTTTCAACCTGGTGCTGGACGACGAGCAGCGGATCATCGCCAAGCAGGAGATGGAGCCCATTCCCGCCGCGCAAATCACGGGCCAGATGTCCGGCGCGTTCGATTTCGATCTGGAACGCGGTCGCGCGGCGCAGCTGTTCCCCTGACGCGCCCGCCGGCGGTCACAGGCGATGTCGAGCGAGATCTTCGTCGAGATCGAATCGCTGGCGCCGGGCGGGGACGCGGTGGGGCGCCAGTGCGGCGCGCCCGGTGTCGGCGGCGGCGATCCCGAGGAGACCGACGGCCGCGTCACCTTCGTGCCGCTGGCCGCGCCAGGCGAGCGGGTGCGGGCCCGCGTCGTGCGCGCCCAGGGCCGCGTGGCCTGGGCCGAGCTGGTGGCGATCGATCGCCCCGGTCCCGAGCGCGTGACCCCACCGTGTCCGTTGTTCGGCGCGTGCGGTGGATGCCAGTGGCAGCACGTCTCGATCGCGGCGCAGCACGCGGCCAAGAAGGTGATCGTCGAACGGGCGCTGGGGATCGCCATCGGGCCGGTGATCGCGGCCAGTCAGCCCTTCGGTTATCGTGATCGCGCCAAGCTGGCCGTCGGCGCCGGTGGGGCGGTGGGGTTCCGGGCGCGGCGCTCGCACGACGTCGTCGACGTGCCGGCCTGCCCGCTGTTTTCGCCGCGCCTGGCGCGGGCCCTGCCGGCGGTGCGCGCGCTCGGCGCTCGGCTGCCGGTCGGGGCGGAGATAGACGCGCAGGCGGGCGCGGAGGGCGTGTGCATCGACGTGGCCAAGGTCGACGGTGCGGGCGCGGCCCACGCGCGCCGGGAGTGGGATCGCTTGCACGCGGGCGGCGTCGTGGGGCTGAGCCTGGCCGGCAAGCCGACGCACGGCCGCGCCGCCGTCGACGCTGCAGAGCCGGGATCGCCGCCGCTGCCCGCGTCGGCGAGCGGGTTCGCGCAGGTCGGCCACCAGAGCAACGCCGCGCTGGTCGCCGCCGTGCTGGAGGCAGTCGGTGAGGCGCCGGGCAACGTCGTCGAGCTTTATGCCGGCAGCGGCAACTTCACGCGCCACCTGATCGGACGCGCGACCGCCGTGCGCGCCGTCGAGGCCGATCCGGCGGCGGTCGAACGCGGGCGCAGCGCCGTGCCGGCGGCGACCTGGGTGCTGGGCGCGCGCGACCGGACCCTGCCCGACGGGTGGCCGATCGATCTCGTGCTGCTGGATCCGCCCCGCGAGGGCGCCGACGCCGCCAATCTGGCTGTCGCCGAAAAGGCGCGAAGTCGCATCGTGTACGTCTCGTGCGATCCGCAGACGCTGTCGCGCGACGCCCGCCGCATCACCGCCGCCGGATTTCGCCTGGTTCACGCTGTCGCGCTGGATCTGATGCCGCACACGCACCACGTGGAGGTGGTGGCCACTTTTTCGGCGACGAGCCGCGCCTGACGTGCGTTCGACAGCGGCGGCGATGGACCGCGCCCTCCCATTTCCCTTACAATCGAGCGATGGGACGCGCGCGCGGGTTCACGCTGGTCGAGCTGATGATCGTCGTCGTCATCCTGGGCATTCTCAGCGCGCTGGCCATGACGGGGTGGAAGAAGTGGATCGGACGCGCGCGTTCGGCCGAGGCGGTGGCGATGCTGGCCGAGATGAGCTCGAAGGAGCAGCTGTACAAGCTGGAGTTCGCCGCGTACCTGCCCCTGCGCTCTGACAACAAGCCGGACCTGCCCAGCCCCGACGAGGCGGCGGCGGCGTTCTATCCCCAGGCGGCCGACAGCGCGAACCTGGAGTCGGCGCGCACGTCGGTGAGCATCGCCGACAGCACGAAGTGGCCGGCCAGCTGGCAGACGGTGGGCCTGCGCCCGCGCGATTCGAAGCTGTACTGCACGTACCTGACCAACGCCGGCGCCGCCGGGAGCGCCACCACCGGGCTGACCTACGGCGCGCTGCTGGTCGGCGCCAACACCGCCGCGCCCTGGTTCTACAGCCTGGCGGCGTGCAACCTGAGCGGCGCCAGCGGCTATCCCGCCGAGGTCAGCCTGTTCGCCCTGTCCAGCGCCGGCACGTCCCTGACCGTCTTCAACGAAGGCAAGTGAAAGGCGCCAACTGGCGCCGCCGTCGGGCCATGTGGGCCTGACGTTTTTCGGCGGTGGCGCAGGGGCGCGGTGCCGATTTAGGGAAGCGGCGCGCGCGCCTGGCGGCAAGGCCGCGGTTTCACGAGGGCGCGGCCATGGCACATCGGCTGCAGTGACCTGGAAGCGAAAGGCTACAGGACACGAGCCACTCCGCCGATGGACGGCGGGGTTCGAGCGAGCGAATCAAAGGAGATCACCCATGTTCATGCGCAAGCGTCAGTCTGGTTTCACGCTGGTCGAGTTGATGATCGTCGTGGCCATCATCGGCATCCTGGCCGCCGTGGCCATCCCGGCCTTCTCGAAGTACATCAAGCGGTCGCGCACCGCCGAGGCCGTCGGCCACCTGAACAAGCTGTGGGCCGGTTCGGTCACCTACTACGAGACCGACCACACCGACGCCAACGGCAACGCCGTCGCCAAGCAGTTCCCGTCGCTGGGCGCCGCCGCCACGCTGGAAGCCGCCCAGGAGTGTGGCTGCCTGCCGAGCAACAAGTGCCCCGGTGGCAGCGTCACCTGGCAGAAGCCGGAGTGGGTCGCCCTGCAGTTCTCGATCCCCGACCCTCACATGTACATGCCGCACTACACCAGCGCCAATACGGGCAGCGCGGCGACGTTCACCGCCGAGGCCACGGGCGACCTGGACTGCAACGGCGTCACGTCTGATTTCAAGCGCCTCGGCGCGATCGACGCCAACGGTGACGTCAGCGGCAGCAAGGCCCCGATCATCACCAACGAGCTCGAGTAATCGCTGGCGCGGGCGGCTTCCGCGAGAAGCCCGCCCCGCGAGCCTAGACCATAGCTAACCCCGGCGGCACCCCCGCCGGGGTTTTTGTTTTTCCCCCTCCGCCCCGACCCACAAACCGTTGACAGGAGCCGGGAGTTACCCTAAGAAGTGGGCCAACTTCGCGGGAGT
>DATKEU010000370.1:0-15096 GCA_035544495.1 Polyangia bacterium
GTCCAGCGCGGCGGCCACCGCCGATTCGCCCGCGGGAAGCGTCAGGCCCAAGCCGTCCCAGACCCCGTGCACGGGCGACAGCCCTCTGCCCGGCGCGGGCTGCGCCGGCTTCCACGCGCACAGGCGCGACCGCTGGTTGACGTCGCACACCGTGACCGCCCAGCGGTGGCGATCGCGCAACCGCGTGCCCGCCGCCACCAGCCACGGCCAGCCCGCGAAGAGCAGCGCGACGGCGAGCGCCGCCGCCACCAGCGGGCGCAGGGCGCGCGGGCGCCGGACCTCCGTCGCCTCCGCCAGCGCCGCGCCCGCGAACGGGAAAAGGAAGACGACGATCGCCAGGTGATAGCGCCACTCCGAGAAGAACGTCGCGTACAGCGCCGCCAGCGCCAGCGGAAACAGCAGCAACGCCAGCGCGGGCCAGCGCCGCCGGGCCCCGGCCAGCACGACGCCGCCAACCGACAGCGCGACCAGCGCGTACCAGAACGCCTCCACCAGCGCCTCGATCGGCGCCCGGTGCGCGTCGAACCAGGCGCGCCTCCCGCCGCCGAGCACGCCCTGCCGATAGACTGGCCAGTACAGCAGCGGGCGCTCGCTGCCGAGCAGGCGATCGGCCTTGGCGACGACCAGACCCGCGGCGTATGCCGGCTCGAAGCGGGCCCAGGCGGCGGCGAGATCGTACGCCGCGCGATCCGAGGCGCGGTGGGGCTCGTCGAAGAGCTTGAAGCCGGTCCCTTTCCAGAACAGCAGATTCAGCGAGCGCGAGTAGACGCCGTCGGTGTCGGGGTTGGCGCCCACGAGCGCGGTGTGCCCGCCGTGGCTGTCGGTGAAGAAGAGCTCGCCATAGCGGCGCTGGTTGCGGATGCCCCAGGGCAAGAGAACCAGGAACGCCACCGCGCAGCCGGCCGCCGCGAGCGCCGCCGCGCGCGCGGGCCGTGTCCCCGACGCCAGCCAGTAGACGAGCGACAGCGCGGCCAGGGGCGCCGCCACCGCGCGCACCGTCGCCGCCAGCCCCGACACCAGCCCGAACAGGATCGCCGCGCGCCACGGGCGTTCCTCGCGCCAGCGGACCAGCTGATACACCGCCGTCACCAGCAGCACGCCGGCCGGCATGTCGGTGCCGGTGACGCTGGCGACGGCGATCCCGGCCGGCCAGACGGCGTAAAGCGCGCCGGCGATCACCCCGGCGCGCCGATCGACAAGCTGGGACTCGTGGGAGGACGGTTCCCGGTCCCTCCCGCGACGGACCGCGCTCGGGCCAGGCCCGCGCTCCGTCCACGCGAACAGTCTCATGCCGAGGCCGGCGATCGGCCAGGCGCCCAGGCCGCCCACGACGGCGCCCAGCAGCTTGGCGGCCAGCACGCCGCCACCCAGCGCCTGCACGCCGGCCAGCACGACCACGTAGCCCGGCATGTAGATGAACGCCGGATCGAAGGCGCCGTGCTCGAGGAGGTGCGCGGCGGATTCCAGGTAAAGCGCGAAGTCGCCCACCGGGCGCGACGGAACGGCCAGCACCCAGGCCACGCGCAGCGCGGTCGCCAGCGCCACCAGCGCGGCGATCATCGTGCGTGGCTCACGGCGCCGGGCCCGGCGGCGGGATCGGGTGCTGCCGCGTGGACGACGCGCCAGCCGCCGATACGCAGCGCGCTCGCGGGCCAGTCGCCGGCCAGGCGCGGCGCCCACGAGCCGTCGTGCGCCGCCAGCCAGCGCGCGCCGGTGACGGCCAGCGTGTCGGCGACGGAGCGTCCCGGCTGGCGTGTCTGCACCAGCGTCACCGAGCGCGCCGCGGGCGTGCCCGAGGCGTGCGTGATCGCGATGTCCGTGAACGAAAGGGCGACCGGGTCGATCATGATCGACTCGTCGGGGCGTCGCTGGTCGCGCAGGAGCGCCGCCAGGCGGCGATCCTCGGCGTCGAGGCGCGTGAGCGGACCCAGCGATTCGGCTCCGCTCCAGATGCGCGGGCGACCGGTCCAGGCCACGAGCAGGACCGCGGCGCCGCCGGCGAGGGCGGAAGCGGCGATCCAGCGCCGCGCGCGCGAGAGGTCCACGGCCGCGAGCAACTGGCGCGCCGCCAGCGGCAACAGCAGCGCCCCCGGCAGAAGCGCGAAGCGGGCCAGCGGCTCGAAGCGCAGCGTGATCAGGCCGTCGGCCAGATAGCCGAGCGGCGGCGCCAGCGCGGCGACCACGACGACGATCGCGGCCGGCGCCAGCGCGCGCCAGCTGGCCAGCGCGCGCGCCGCGCCCCACAGCAGCGGCGGCGTCATCGCGGCTGCGAAGGCGAGGATCCAGATCCCGATCTGCCGCGCGCGCGCCACCGCGGCGCCGTAGCGCGCGGCCGCGGCGCCGCCCAGGCGCGCGTGATCGTCGCTGATGTAGTGGGCGAAGAAGATCGGATCGCCGGCGGCCGCGCCCGACCAGATCATCCAGCCCAGCGGCAGCAGCGCCGCCAACGCGAGAAACACCGCCAGCCGCGCCAGCACCGCGCGCCGCCGCGCCGCCGGCGCGACCATCGCCGCCGCCACGGCCACCGCCGGCCACATCAGCCACGCGTCGTAACGGGTCACCGCCGCCAGCGACGCCAGCGCGCCGGCCACCAGGATCCCGCCCAGGGTCCCTTGATCGTCGATGCCCGCCAGCAAGCGTTCCAGCGCCGCCGTGACCAGCAGGAGATACAGCGCCTCGCTGGCGGCCGTTGTCGACAGCTGGATGTGCAGCGGCGAGACCGCCAGCGCGAAGGCCGCCACCTCGGCGGCGGGCGCGCCGACCAGCCGCCGCCCGAGGCGCAGAAACGGCACGAAGGTCAGCATCCCGGCCAGGAGCGACAGCAGGCGCGACGCCCGCCGGCCGTCGCCGTCGAGGGCCAGAAACGGCCGCATCAGCGTGGTGTGCAGCGGGCCGAACTGGCAGTACGTGCGCGGGTCGGCCGCCGCGCCGGGCTCGCTGTTCAGCCGCTCGGCGATGAGCGCGCGCATCGGCGCGTCGCCCTGCTTGTTGTCGGCGAACGGAAACAGCGCCAGCCGCACCCCCAGCGCCAGGCCGACGATCCAGCGGGCGCCCCTCCGCGGCGGCAACGCGATCGACGACGACGGCCCGGGCGCCAGAGCTTCGGTCAGGGACAACCGACGCGCTCGGGTGCGATCACGAGATCGTCGAACCAGGCCTCCTGCGCGGGCGCGTCCTGATACTGCTCCCAGCCGACGATCAGCTTGGTGAAGACGGTCGGCCCTTGCCACACCGGATTCGCGCCGCCCACGCAGGCGGTCCCGTGGCCCATCACGTCGACCTCGGTCTGCGGCTGGCCGTCGATCCACAGGTCGGTCTCGTTGTTGGTGGCGTCGTACTTCCATTCCCAGCAGGCCCAGGTCTTGGTGGCCAGCGTCTCGGTCTTGGCGGCCTTCGAGCAATCGGCCATCGTCCCCGGGTCGCCGTTCTCCGGGCCGCCGCCGCGCAGGAGGAACGTGCCGTCGGGTGCCGTCGGGCGCAGGCGCACGCTGTACCCGGCCAGCAGCTTCCCGTACATGCCGCCCTCGGCGTACTTGGCCATCACGTCCTTCTGGTTCCCGGCCGGCCCGCCCGCGTGCGTGAGGCTCCAGTGCGACTGACCGGGGATCTCGCTGACCCAGACCATCACGCGCCCGTAGTGCACGTTGGGAAGGATCGCCGTGCCGTCCTGCGTCTGCTTGATGATGTCGGCGTAGTGGCGCAGCCCCGCCTGCGTGGTCACGTGCATCGAGCGCGCACCAGCGTGGGGCTTCGTTCCGTCGACCTTCACCGTGCCGGACGACTGATACACCGTCCAGCGCGGCGAAAGATCCGTGGCGCCGTCCGCGTACGATTCGAAATCGTCGCAGATGATGGCGCTGGCGCCACACCCCGCGCTCGCTCCGCCGCCGTCGGAAGCCGCCGCGTCCACGCTGCTCGCACCGTCGGGCGCGCCTTCCGCGCCGCCACTGCCCGCGGCGTCGGCGGGCGGCGAATTGATCCCGCCCGTGCCCAGTGAGCCGGCGGCGCCGCTGGCACCGCCGCTGCCCGCGCCGCCGCTCGCCCCGCCAGTGCCGCCCGCGCCCGCCCCGGCCGCTTTCATGTTCGAGGATGAGCCGCAGCCGGCCACGAGGAGGCCAACCACCCAAGCGAATCGTCGCATTGCTTCCTGCTCCTTCGTCGCGAGGATCCATCCGGCCACCGAGGACCGGCCATGTCCAGCGAGAAATCGCCCGCCGACCGCCCTGGCGCGCGACTACAGCGCTTCCAGCGCGGCGCGCACGCGCGGCAGCGCCTCCTCGATGTCCGCTTCCGACACCGCCCCGACGGAGATGCGGAACCAACCGCTGTCGCCGCGCAAGCCGAACGCCTGGAACGGCACCACGGCGAATCCCGCTCGATCGAGCAGGTGCTTGCGGATCTCCTCGTTGCTGCGCCCGGCGACGGCCACGCGCACCGACAGGTAGATCGCGCCCTGCGGGGCGATCACCTCGACGGGAAAACCGTCGCGGCGCATGCGCTGGAATCCGGCCGCCAGCGCGTCGAGGCGCGTCTTGACCCGCGCCAGCATCCCCTCGTGGTAGACGCGCACCGCCGCCGCGTCGTCCAGCAGCGCCGCCAGCGCCACCTGCTCGGCCTTGGGCGCCCAGGCGCCGACGTGGCCCAGGATGTCGGCCATGCGCTGGCGCGCCGCCGGCGGCATCACCGCCCACCCGACGCGCAGGCCCGTCGCCGCGAAGCTCTTCGACGCGGCGTCGAGCATGATCGTGTACGGGGCCACGTCCGCGCAGACCTCGGGCGGCGTCGCGTGGCGGACGGATCGCGTGGGGGAGGGCGAGCTTTGATCGCCCGAGCCCGTCGCGGGGGGCTTGGGACCCGTCGCGGATCCCAAATTTGGATATGTCAGCTGCCAGTAGACTTGGTCGTAGCAGAGCCACAACGCCTTGCCGGCGTCACCGCCGGCCCGGGCCCGGCGGCGGTTCTCCTCGACGACCAGCTCCGAGATGGCGCGCAGCTCGTCCGGATCGATGACCGTCCCGGTCGGGTTCAGGGGCGAGTTGATCATCAGCAGGCGCGCCGACGACAGAGAGGGGCGCAGCATCGCCGCCGTCGGGAAGAAGTTGGTCTCCGCCGCGACCGGCAGCTCGATGGGCCGGGCGTTGCACAGGTACGCGTAGTGGTTGTTGTTCCAGGACGGCACCGGGTAGACGACCACGTCGCCCGGATCCAGCACCGTGCGGTACGCGCCGTACAGCAGCGGCCGCGCGCCGCCGGTGATCAGCACCGATTCGACGGGGTAATCCAGCCCCAGGCCGCGCGCATAGAAGCGCGTCACCGCCTCGCGCAGCGCCAGCACGCCGTCGGAGGGCGGGTAGTTGGTGTGCCCGGCCGCCAGCGCCGCTCGCACGCCGTCCAGCAGCGACGGCGGAACCGGAAAGTACGTCGGATCGAAATCGCCGACGGTCAGGTTGCAGATGGCGGCGCCCTTGGCCTTGAGCGAGCGGATCTCGGCGGCGATGCGCAGGATCTCCGAGCCCACCACGCCGCGCGCCAGGTTCGACAGCGAGGCGTCGACGGCGGCGGGATCGCCCAGGCGCCCCTGCATCTGCATCGCGCTCACGGCCCGCCCGCCCCCCGCCTCACGACCGCTCGAGGTAGGTGTAGCCGGCCAGGCCTTCCTCGTACATGCGCAGCATCGACCGCGTCTCTTCCAGCGTCATGCGGTTGGCGCGCACGGCCAGCTCCGCGAAGCGGCGCACGCGCGCCACCAGATCCTCGCGCGCGTAGCTGACGTACTTGAGAACGTCGGTGACGGTGTCGCCGGTGACGACGTGCTCGATCTGATAGCCGCCGCCCGACGCCAGCGAGACGTGCACGGTGTTGGTGTTACCGAACAGGTTGTGCAGATCGCCCAGGATCTCTTGATAGGCGCCGATCAGGAACACGCCCAGGTAATAGTCCTGGCCGTTCACCGGGTGCAGCTCCAGCACCGACTTGACGTCGCGCCGGTCGATGAAGTGGTCGATCTTCCCGTCGGAGTCGCAGGTGATGTCGGCCAGCACCGCCCGCCGCGTCGGCTCCTCGCCCAGGCGATGGATCGGCATGATGGGGAACAGTTGATCGATGGCCCAGATGTCCGGCAGCGACTGGAACATCGAGAAGTTGCAGAAGTACGTGTCCGACAGCGCGCGCTCCAGGCCCTCCAGCTCCTCCGGCACCTCGCGCATGTCGCGCGTCAGCTTGAGGATCTTCTGGCAGATCGCCCAGAAGATGTCCTCCGCCACCACCCGCTCCGACAGCGACAGGTTGCCGAGGTTGAAGAGCTGCAGCGCCTCTTCCTTGTACTCGAGGGCGTCGTGGTACGCCTCGAGGACGTTCTTGCGCGTGACGTCGCGGTACGTCTCGAAGAGGTTGCGGACGATGCGCGACGCGGACTCGGGCACCTGCTCCGGCGCCTTGCCGACGTCGAACTCGCCCACGCCCAGGATGTCGATCACCAGCATCGAGTGGTGGGCGACGACGGCGCGGCCCGACTCGGTGACGATGTTCGGGTGCGGCACGCCGGCGGCGTCGCAGATCTCTTGCAGCGAGAACACGATGTCGTTCGCGTACTCCTGCATGGTGTAGTTCATCGACGAGGCGAAATTGGTCTGCGACCCGTCGTAGTCGACGCCCAGGCCCCCGCCCGCGTCGAAGTACTTGAGCGGCGCGCCCAGCTTCACCACCTCGGTGTAGAAGCGCCCCGCCTCGCGCAGGGCGTTCTTGACGGCGCGGATGGCGGAGATCTGGCTGCCCAGGTGAAAGTGCAGGAGCTCGAAGCAGGCGAGGAGATCGTTCTTGCGCAGAAAATTGATCGCCTCGACCGCCTCGCGCGTCGACAGGCCGAACTTCGACCGGTCGCCGCCCGACGCCTCCCAGCGCCCCGACCCCTTCGACGCCAGCTTGACCCGCATGCCGATGCGCGGGCGCACGCCCACCTTCTTCGCCACGTCGGCGATGAGGGCCAGCTCGGAGAACTTCTCGACGACGATCAGGACCGTGCGCCCCAGCTTCGACGCCATCAGCGCCGTCTCGATGTACTCCTCGTCCTTGTAGCCGTTGCAGACGATCAGCGCCTCCTCGTCGTCCAGCATCCCCATCACGGCCAGGAGCTCCGGCTTCGATCCGGCCTCGAGCCCGTAGTGATACGGCCGCCCGAACTGGACGATCTCCTCGACGACGTAGCGGTGCTGGTTGACCTTGATCGGGTAGACGCCCTTGTAATCGGCCTTGTACCCGTACTCGGCGATGGCCCGCCGGAACGCTTCGTTCAGCTCGACGATGCGGCTCTTCAGCACGTCCGAAAATCGAATCAGAAGCGGCAGCCCGATCCCCCGCCGCGCCACCTCGTCGACCAGCTCCTTCAGGTCGATGCGCCCGTTGTCGGCGCCCGCCGGGTGCGCCTGGACGTTCCCCGACTCGTTGACCGAGAAGTAGTTGTTCCCCCAGGCCTTGACCCCATAAATCTCCGCTGAATCAGCGATGGTCCACTTGCGCGGGATCCCGCTCGCACTGCTCATAGCGCGTACGTTGAAGAATATTCGCCGCGGACGCCAGTGAAAACTCGCCGTCTACGCGAGGCGCCACCGACGGGCGCGCTGCTCAGAGGCGGACGGGGCACATTGAGGCGTCCGCCGGCACAGCTTGTGCGGGTCCTGTCAGTGGAGGCCACCTCCCCGTCGGGTCCGTTCGGGGGCCCGCGTTCGAGAGCCTAGACAAGGCGACCCTTCTCCTCGCGGCGCCGCGGGACGAGCCCCCTCACGAACCCGACGGGCACCCCTCCTCCACTGCCACCCGCACAAGCCGCACCGGCTCGCTCGGGGCAACCGCGCACGTGTACCGAGCTCCGATCCGGATCGGCTCAGGCCCACTACCAGTCAGCCGTGCTCATTGAGCGAGCCGGCGCAGTGTGGGCGGGTGGCAGTTGGAGGAGGGGTGCCCGTTGGCTCGGTGAGTGGGCTCGTCCCTCGGCGCTTCAAGTTCCGAGGCGAGGCAGTCTAGGCTCTCGAACGCGGCCCCGCGAACCGGGCCAACGGGGAGGTGGCCTCCACTGACAGGACCCGCCCACACGTAGCCGGCGGACGCCTCAATATCCCCTCATCCGAAACCCCATCCGACCTCGGCGTCAGAACTTCAGCGACAGCCCCGCCGACCCGTACACGAAGGTGTCCTTGTCGAACATGGCGGAGTTGACCTTGTCGGTGAAGGCCAGGCGGGGGTCATAGCCGAAGACGCTGGGGAACGGCAGGAACTCGAGCTGGAAGTAGAGCGAGGTCAGGCGGTCCAGGCTGGCCGTCACGCCGATGCCGGCGTAGACGCGGTTGCCGCTGAACCATTTGTCGTTGGGGTCGGTGCCGTTGAAGATGGTAGTCCACATGTTCTGATCGTCGCAGAACGCGTCGGCGTCGGTGCCGTTCTTGCGTTCGGTCTGGCTGGGGCAGAAACGGTCGTACCACCACGACCAGCGCGCGCTGACGAAGAACGTCGCCACGTCGGAGAACGCCAGGGAGGCGATCGCCGACGCGTCGCCGAAGACGGTGTTGCGGCCGTTGCGTCCGGCGCCCCCGCCGATGTCGGCACGAACCGCCACCGCCAGCGGGCCGACCTCCAGCAGCTGCAGCCGGCCGTGGAGATTGAGGTTGTACATCTGGAAGAACGTCTGGAACTCGACGCCCAGATCCAGCCCCAGCGGCCTGATCGCGAAGGCACCGACGGTCAAGCGCACAGAGAAGTAGTACGGGTACCCGAGCCCCATGTCGGCGGTGACGCCGCCCACCGGGTTGACCCTGGCCCCGAACGACGACATCCCCGTCTTCCGCCTGGCCTGCTGCTCGGGCGATGGCCCGGTCGGCACCTGCTTGAGGTCGACGGAGAACAGCTTCTCGCGCCCACCCTCGACCTTGACTGTCTCCTTGTGGTCGAAGAAGCCCTTCAGCCGAAACTCGATGATGTGGTCGCCGGCCGGCACGGTGTCGCGCACGATCGGCGTCTTGCCGACCAGCTCGCCGTCCAGGCGCACGTCCGCCCCCTCGGGCGACGACAGCATGCGCATGCTGCCCGTGGCGCTGAGATCGGCGACCAGCGCGACCGGTTGCCCCTCGATCAGGATCACCTCGCGCTTGAAGTCGGTGTAGCCGTCCTTGTGGACGACCACGTAGTGCTTTCCCGGCTCCAGGTCGGTGCGTTCGATGGGGGCCCGCCCCAGGCTGGAACCGTCGACGAAGACCTCGGCGTTGGGCACCGGGGACTGCACCTTCAGCGACGACCGCGCCTGCGCCGGCGCCGGCTCCATCTTCACCTCGACCACCACCTGCTCGCCGGCGACGACCCGCACGCTCTGCGACGCCGACTTGAAGCGCGTCTTGCGCCCCTCGACGATGTGCTGGCCGGCCGCGACGTCCTTGACGGTGATGGGGGCACGCCCCTTGTCCTCGCCGTCGACGAAGACCTCGACGTCGGGCTCGCTGGCGATCACGCGCAGCTGCGAGGCGCCCATCACCGCCAGGTTGGCGGCGACCTTGCTCTGCTGGCCGGCCGTGACGACCACCGTCTGGCGCCAGGGCGGTTGGCCATCCTTCCGCACCTCGACCACGTGCTCGCCGGGCGGCAGTCCGCTCACGACCGCCGGCGCGACGTCCCGGCGCACGCCGTCGACCCAGACGTCGCCGCCGCCCTCCGACGTCACCAGCAGCGATCCGCCCGGCAGCTCCGCGCGCTCCAGCTGGACGTCGCGCGTGCGGCGCTCGTCCTCCGACAGATCGACCCAGTCGGACGACGACTTGTATCCGGCCTTCTTCACCTCCAGCTGATGGCGGCCGGCCAGCACCTCGAAGCTGTTGGGGATGGTGCCGCGCAGGACGCCGTCGATGTACGCCTCCGCGCCCTCGGCGCCGCGGTCGCCGCCCGCGCGCAGGTCCAGGTGCGCCGGCTGCGGCGCCCGCTCCAGCGTGAACGTCAGCGTCTCGGTCTTGCGGACGTTGACCTCGCGCTCTTGCGTCTTGAACCCGCGCAGCTCGACGGTGAACTTGACGATCCCGCGCGGCACCTTGAGGGTGATGGGCGTGTATCCAGCGATGCCATAGTCCTTCGGCGACGGCCCGGCGTCCCAGTAGACGGCCGCCTGCTGGGGCGAGCTGTCGACCTTCACGCGAAAGGTCCGCCCGCGCACCGTGGGCCGCGCCTTGACGCCGTCCTGCGCCTGGGCCGCCGCCGGCATCGCCGGCAGCGCCGCCGCCGCCAGCAACGCCAGGCGGATCGCCAGCGCGCGGCTCGCGATATTGAAAGCTCGCCTCATGCGTTCACATTCCAAGCTTGGCAAGAGTGGGGAGGTCGCCCGCCGAGAGGCGAGCCGGCTCAGCGTAGCGGCGCTGCGGTCGCGCCGTCAATATAACCAGACCTGCACCGTCTCCCCGCGCGCGACGGCCGCGCGCTCCGCCGCCACGCGGACCAGCCCGTCCGCCTGCACGACGTTCGAGATCGCCGCCGACCCGCCCGCAAGCGGGTGGGCCCAGCGCTCGCCGTCCTCGACGCCCAGGCGCACGCGCAGGTAGTCCTCGCGCCCGGGCGCCGACGTGTACGCGCGGCCGAGGCGCGCCGGCGTGTGCGCCGGCCAGGGATCGCGGCCGAGCTCGCCGCCCAGGCGCCACAGCATCGGCCGCACGAACGCGTCGAAGACGATCATCGACGAAGTGGGGAAGCCCGGCATGCCCAGCACCGGCTTTTCTCCCGCCAGGGCGAACAGCGTCGGCTTGCCGGGGCGGATGTCGATGCCGTGAAACAGCACGCCCGGCGATGGCAGCGACGCCAGCGCGTCGGCGGCGACGTCCTTCACGCCCACCGACGATCCACCCGAGAGGATCACGCCGTCGTGCCCGGGCAGAAGCGCCGCCACCGCCGCCCGCAGCGCGTCCGCGTCGTCGCGCACGATCCCGCCGTAGGTGACGTCGCAGCCGGCGGTGGCGATCTGCGCGCCCAGCACCGCCTGGTTGACGTCGCGGACCTGCCCGGCGCCCGGCGTCTCCGTCGGTTCGCAGAGCTCGTTGCCGGTCGACAGGAGGGCGATGCGCGGCCGGCGATGGACCGCGACGCGCGCGACGCCGAAGGTGGCCAGCGCCGCCAGATCCTGCGGCCGCAGCCGGCGCCCCGCCGCCAGCACCGCCGCCCCGGCGGCGATGTCCTCGCCCGCCGCGATGAGGTTGGCCCCGGCGGTGATGCCCGCGAAGATCTCCACGCGGTCGCCTGGCTGCACCTCGCCCGAACGCGGCGCCGTCTGCTCGATCATCACCACCGCGTCGGCGCCCGCCGGCAAGAACCCGCCCGTCGAGATCCCCACCACCTCGCCGGCCTGCACGGTCCCTCCGAAGACGCCGCCCATCGGGACCACGCCCGCCACGCGCAGCACCGCCGGCCGGTCGGGGGTCGCCGCCGCCACGTCGGCCGCCCGCACCGCGTAGCCGTCCATCACCGAGCGCGCGGCCGGCGGCAGGTTCTCGGGCGCCACCAGCGCCTCGGCCAGCACGCGCCCGCCCGCCTCGCGCAACGGAACCCGCTCGACGCCAGCGGGGGCCACGCCGGTCATGATCCGGCGCGCCTCCTCGGCTGGCAGCAACTTCAGCGACGGCGGCGAAGCCACGGCGCGCGCCCTCTCACACCGGCGGCACGGAGCGCCGCCGCGGCAGCCCCGCCGTCGTCTTGTGATCCGTTGCCTCCAGCCGGCGCAAGAGCTCGACGCGCAGCTCGTCTCCCGGGACGACGGCGTCGACGTGCAGATCCGCCGCCAGCTTCAGGATGTCGATGTCCTCGCGGTATTGCCGGCGCAGCTCCTCGATGAACGCCGGGCGCTCGGCCTCGGGCTTCTCGGCGATCTTGTTGGCGTAGACGGCGTTGATGGCCGCCTCGGCCCCCATGACGGCGATCATCGCTTGCGGCAGCGCGATGGTGGCATCGGGATCGAACCCCGGCCCGCACATGGCGTACAGGCCCGCGCCGTAAGCCTTGCGCAGGACGACGCAGAACTTCGGCACCGTGGCGTCGGCGACGGCCGAGATCATCTTCGCCCCGTGGCGGATGATCCCCTGCCGCTCGACCGCCTTGCCGATCATGAACCCCGGCACGTCGGCCAGGAACACGAGCGGGATGCCGAACGCGTCGCACAGCCAGATGAAGCGCGCCGCCTTGTCGGCCGAGTCGACGAACAGCACCCCACCCTTCCATTTCGGCTGGCTGGCCACGATGCCTACCGCGCGGCCGCCGAGGCGCGCGAAGCCCGTCACCAGCTCCCGCGCGAACAGCTTCTTGATCTCGAAGAAGCTCCCCTCGTCGACCAGCGCGTCGATCACCGCCGCGATGTCGAAGGCCTGGTTCTGGTTCGCGGGCAGGACGTCGTCGATGCGCTTGGCGCCGGCGCGCGGCGGGCGCGCCTCGATGGCCGCCGGGCGCTCGCCGCCGCGCTGGGGCAGGTAGGCGAAGTAATCGCGCGCCGCCTGCAGGCACGCCACCTCGTCCTTGGCCAGCAGATCGCCGCAGCCGGAGACCTCGCAGTGCATGCGCGCCCCGCCCATCTCCTCCAGCGTCACCTTCTCGCCGATCACCATCTCCGCCATGCGCGGCGACCCGAGGTACATCGACGCGTTCTTCTCGACCATGAACACCACGTCGCAGAACGCCGGGATATACGCCCCGCCCGCCGCCGACGGCCCGAACAGAAGGCAGATCTGCGGCACCGCGCCCGACAGGCGCACCTGGTTGTTGAAGATGCGCCCGGCGTGGCGCCGCCCCGGGAACATGTCGATCTGATCGGTGATGCGCGCCCCCGCTGAATCGACCAGGTAGAAGATGGGGATGCGCAGCCGCCCCGCCTGCTCCTGGACGCGCACGATCTTCTCGACGGTGCGCGCCCCCCACGACCCGGCCTTGACCGTCGAGTCGTTGGCCATGATCGCCACCGGCCGCCTGTGCACGCGCCCGATGCCGGTCACCACGCCGTCGGCCGGCAGATCGCGCGCGCCCGCGTTGGCGTAAAGCCCGTCCTCGACGAAGTCGCGCCCGCCGTCATCGCACAGGCGGGCGATCCGCTCGCGGCAGAACAGCTTGCCGGCGGCGGCGTTGCTCTCGTGATACTTCGGCGCGCCGCCCTTCTTGATCGCCGCCGCCAGCGCCTTCAGCTCGTCACTGCGTCCCATGCGTTCTCACTTCCCCTTGAAGCTCGGCTGCCGTTTCTCCGCGAAGGCCCGCAGGCCCTCCTCGCGATCCTCGCTTTTCAGCACCACCTCGTAAGACGCGCGCTCGACCGCCAGCGCGTCGCCGAGCGGCAGGCCCAGCCCGCCGTCGATGGCGCGCTTGGCCTGCGCCACCGCCAGCGGCGCGGCGGCCGCGATCTCCGCCGCCACCGCCTCCGCTGCGCCCATCAGATCGGCGGCCGGGTGAACCGACGAGACGATCCCCAGCATGCGCGCCTGCGCGGCGTCGATGCGCCGGCCGGTCAGGATCAGCTCCTTGGCCACGGCCACGCCCGCCACTCGCGCGAGGCGCTGCGTGCCGCCCGCGCCGGGGATGATCCCCAGGCGCACCTCGACCAGGCCCAGCATCGCGTTGTCGGCGCAGAGGCGGATGTCGCAGGCCAGCGCCAGCTCGAACCCGCCGCCGAAGGCCGCGCCCGCCACGGCGGCGATCACCGGCGCCGGAAACGCCGCCACCGCGTCGACGGCCGCGTTCAACGAAGCGAGAAAGCGCCGCGTGTCCGCCAGGCTCATCGCCCGGCGTTCCTTCAGATCGGCGCCCGCGCAGAATGCCTTGCCGCCCGCGCCGGTGAGCACCAGCGCCCGCACGTCGCCGCTCGCCGCCAGGCCGCCGAGGTCGCGCACCGCCTGCTCCAGCGCCGCCACCAGCTCGACCGACAGCGCGTTCATCGCCGCCGGCCGGTTCAGGGTCAGGATCGCCGTCGCGCCCCGGCGCTCGACCAGGACCGGCCCAGGCGCCCCCGACGAGGTGGTCATCGGCCCGGTACCGTAACACGAACCGCGCCCGCGCCCGCCTGGCGCGACCGACCGCTGCTACCCGGCGCCGCTGGCCGCGCGCGCCCGCGCGCCCACCGCCGCCCGGTAGAACTTCGACGGCATCTCGTGCCCGACCAGCGTCGACGCCAGCCGCGAGCAGTCGACCAGCTTGTCCAGGTTGACGCCCGTGCGGACGCCCATGCCCTCCAGCATGTACACGACGTCCTCGGTGGCGACGTTGCCGGAGGCGCCCGGCGCGTACGGGCAGCCGCCCAGACCCCCCAGCGCCGAGTCGACCGTGGTGATGCCCATCTCGACGGCGACCAGGATGTTCGCCAGCGCCGTCCCGCGCGTATCGTGAAAATGCACGGCCACCTCGGCCGCCGGGATCTCCGCCAGCACGCGCGACAGCACGTCACGGGTCTGGCGCGGGTTGGCGACGCCGATGGTGTCCCCCAGCGAAACCTGATAGCAGCCGAGCGCCTTGAGCGCGCGGCACAGCTCCAGCGCCTTGCCCGGATCGACCGCCCCCTCGTACGGACAGCCGTACACCGTCGACACGTACGCCCGCACGCGCAGCCCCGCCGCCAGCGCCGGCGGCACCGTGTCGCGGAACGCCGCCAGCGTGGCCGCGATGGTCTTGTTGATGTTCTTCTTGTTGTGCGTCTCCGAGGCCGACATGAACACGGCCACTTCCTTCATTCCGGCGGCCATCGCCGCGTCCAGCCCCTGCCGGTTCGGCACCAGCGCCGAGTAGACGATCCCCGGCCGGCGCGCGATCCGTCGCGAGACCTCCGCCGCGTCGGCCAGCTGCGGGATCCACTTCGGGTTGACGAAGCTGGTGATCTCGATGGCCCGCAGGCCGGTCTCGGAGAGCGCGTCGATGAACCGGACCTTGTCGTCGGTGGGAATCAGCCGGGCCTCGTTCTGCAGGCCGTCGCGCGGGCCGACCTCGTAGATGACGACGTCCGGTGGAAGATGGTCGAACACCAATGAAATTTTACCATCTCATTCCAGTTGCGACTCCTCAATGGGTTCTCATCCTCCCGAACCCAACCCTGAAAACGCGAGCGGGGCGCGGTGG
>DATKEU010000371.1:0-16985 GCA_035544495.1 Polyangia bacterium
GCTCGAGGTGATCGAGCTCGAGCCGGCGATCTACCGCGCCTCGCGCTTCTTCGATCACGACAACCACCGCCCGCTCGAAAATCCCAAGGTGACGGCGCGCGTGGGCGACGGGCGCAATTTTCTCGGCCAGCGCCGCGATCGGTTCGACGTCATCGTCAGCCAGCCGTCGAACCCGTGGCTGACGGGCGTGTCGAACCTCTTCACGCGCGAGTACTTCCGCGACATCAAGAGCCGCCTTCAGCCAGGCGGGATCTTCTGCCAGTGGGCGCAGCTTTACGAGATGGCGCCCTGGAACATCAAGACCATCTACCGGACCGTGCGCGAGGAGTTCCCGTTCGTGTACGTCTTCTCGGCCGAGGATCTGTCGTCGGACACGATCCTGATTGCCACCACGGCGCCCCTGAAGCTGGACCTGGGCGTCGTCAAGCGAGCCTTTCGCGATCCCGCCACCCGCGTCGAGGCCAGGCGCGGCGGCCTGGAGACGCCGCACGACGTGCTGGCGTACCTGCTGCTCGGCCCCGAGGAGCTGGAGGCGTTCACCGCCGGCGCGCCCGACAACACCGACGACAACGCGCGCATCGAGTTCGGCGCCCCGCGCGACCTTCTGGGGTACGCGCGCTTCGATCCCTACCTGGCCAAGGTGTACGGGCCGCTGTGGCCCTATGGGCGGCTGACCGAGGTGGTGGCGGGGCTGGACGGCCCGGGCGTCGATCGGGCGGCCGAGGCCGGGCGGCTGGCGCGCAGCCTGCTCGGGCACGGGAAGGCGCGCGAGGCCGAGCTGTGGGCGCGGCGCGCGGAGGCGGCGCGATCGCCCGCCGCGCCCGAGGCGGCGCACGCGCGCCTGCTGCTGGATCTGGTGGCCACGCGCCTGGATCGCGATCCGGAGATCCCGCTCGCCCCCGGCGACACGCTGCAACCGCCGGTGGTCCCGCCCGCGCTGCGCGGCGCCGAGCCCGCGCTGGCCGCCCGCGTCGCCGCCGAGTACGGGGACGTCGTCGCCGCCGTGGGCGCGCGCCGCTACGCCACCGCGTACAAGATTCTGGAGAAATGGCCGGACCCGCCGCCCGGCGCCGGCCCCGCGCCCCTCGGCGCCGACTTCGCGCTTCTCTCGGGGTTTCTCGACTACAAGGCCGAGTTCTACGCCGACGCCGTCGAGGAGCTGAAGCCGCTGGGCGACAACGCCGCGTTCGTCGCGCGGCGGCCGGAGGTCCTCTACTACCTCGGGCGGTCGTACTACGCCAACGCCAGCTACGGCAAGGCGCAGGACGCCCTGGAGCGCTATGTCCGCTCGCAGGGCCTGCTCGGCCGGCCGCTGCTGCCGGCGTCGGCGCGGAGGTGACTGTGTTAACGTCGAGCCCCATGCAACCGCGACTCTCGGAACGGGTGGTTGGCATCGGCGACGCGACCGTGGTCCAGATGGGGGTGGGGCCGCGCTCCGATGAGGCCGAGGTCGAGCTGCACCGCTTCAGCGTCCAGGCGGGCGGCGCTGTCGGCACGGCGCTGGCGACGGTCTGCTCCTTCGGCGGCCAGGCCCGTTACATCGGGCGCCTCAGCGACGACGAGTTCGGCCACATCATCGTGCGCGGTCTGCGCGAGTTCGGCGTCGACACCTCGCAGGTCTTGATCGAGCCCGGCAAGATCTCGCCCGCGTCGTTCGTGATGGTCGACGAGCGCACCGGCCGCCGCACGGTCCGCTACACGCGCGGCAGCCTCTCGCCCCTCGAGCCTGGCGAGCTGCCGGCCGATCTCCTCGAGGACGCCGCCCTGCTGCTGGTCGACGGGCGTTCCCCGACGGCGCAGATCGCCGCCGCCGAGCGCGCCAAGGCGCTGGGCGTTCCCGTGCTGCTGGACGCCCGGCGCCTCGGCCCCGGGATGGGCGAGCTCCTCGATCTCGCCGAGGCGGTCATCGGCTCGGAGCGCTTCGCCGGCGAGGTGGCGCACTCGTCCGACGTCAAGCGCAGCCTGCGCGAGATCGTCAAGCTGGGCCCGCGCATGGCGGTGCTGACGCTGGGCGAGGAGGGCGCCATGGGCCTCGAGGGCGACGCCATCGTGCGCGCCCCCGCCGTCTCCGTCGAGGTGGTCGACTCCACCGGCTCCAGCGAGGTGTTCCGCGGCGCCTTCGCCTACGGCATGGTGAACGGCTGGAGCCTGGACCGCTGCCTCCCCTTCGCCAACGCCGCCGCCGGCCTGAACTGCCGCCACCTGGGTGGCCTGGGCGGCATCCCGTCGCTGGCGGAGGTGATGCGCACGGCGGGGATGAAGTAATCGCCGTTCAGATCAGCGCCCGTCGGATCCTCGGCGACTCGGCCTGATCGATCTTCTTGCGAATTCCCCGGCGCAACCTGTGTTATCAAGCTCTGCTCCGGTTCGAGCCATGGCGCGACCGCTCCGCCTCTTGTACCTCAATCCCTCGCTGACCCAAGGGGGAGCCGAACGCCACGTCGTGGACATGGTCGCCAACCTCGATCGCGCGCGCTTCGACGTGGCGATGTGCGTGGTGCGACCGGGGATCCACTACACCGCCGAGCTGCCGGCGGGCGAGCCGCGATTTCACCTCCAGCGTGCCCTCTTTTCCCCGGGCACTCTGCGCGCGGTGGTGGAGACGATCCGGCGCTTTCAACCCGACGTCTTGCACTCTCACCTGAACGACGGGAATCTGCTGGCCCGTCTGGCGACGCGCTTCGCGCCCGTGCCGGCGGTCGTCACCTCCGTCCACCTGGACGACATGTCCTGGCTGTACCGCCGCGCGGAGCGGATGCTCTGGCGATATTCAAACCGCATTGTCGCGGTCTCGAGCGGCGTTCGTGATTTCCTGATTGCGAGAGTCGGCATCCCCGCCGACCGGATCGAGGTGGTGGTCAACGGAACCGATCCGCGGCGGTTCCTGCCCGCCGAGGGGAATCAGCGGCTGCTGGCTCGACAGAGATTTGGCGTCGACGAACGTGCCCTGGTGGCGCTGATGCCGGCGCGCATCTCCCACCAGAAGAATCAAGACCTGGTGATCGAGGCCATGGGCCGCCTGAAGAAGGCGGGCAAGCTGCCCGCGGAGTTCCAGTTGTTGCTGGCGGGGCGAACCTCTTCCAAGCAATTGCTGAAAAGACTGCGCAGCAGGGTGGCGAGCCTTGGTCTGGAAAATCAGGTTCGATTTCTGGGCACAGTCGTCGAGATGCAAATGCTCTACTGGGTGTCGGACGTGATCTTGATGCCCTCCCGCAGCGAGGGCTCATCGATCGCGGCGCTGGAAGCGATGTCCGCCGGTCTTCCCATTCTCATCAGCGATCGCGGCAACACAGACGGCGTGATCGTGGACGGCGAGACCGGATGGCAGATCCCCGCCAATGACATCGTCGCCCTGGAGCGCGCCCTGGACGTCATCGTGCGGATCCCACCCGCGGAGCGCCATCGCCTGGGCGTGGCCGCGCGGCGTCGAATCGAGGGTGGCTACACCCTGGCGCGGGTCGCCCGCGATCTCGAGACACTCTACACATCCCTGTTGCGCGACGCGCACCAGAGAACGGACAGTGACGGCCAGCGCGGTCATGCCACTCCCGCCGCGTGAGTCGTGACTATTGGAGCTGAAAAGGGAGTATGGTACCGCTGCCTCCGCTGATGCAGCGCCCGTCCCGGATCACGAGAGTGCAGGCCGGCGGAAGCAGATCCTCATGAACCGACCTCGTCTGAGAGTCCTGTTCGTCATCAAGAATCTGCAGCAGGGCGGCACGGAAGGCCAGCTCTTGCAGATGCTGGAGACACTCGATCCGTCTATTTTCGAGTATCGGCTGGTCACCGTGCAGTCGGAGGTCCACTACGCGGGGTTGCCCCAGAACGGCTTCATCGGCTCGCTGGACGCGCGCTGCTCCGATCGGCGGCTGCCGCACCGCCTGGCGGCGGTCATCGATCACTATCGCCCGGACCTGGTGCACTCGTTCCGCGATCGGGTCAACCTGTGCATCTGGCGAGCGCTGCGACAGTCGCACCATCAGCCGGCGGTGTTGATGTCGGTGCGCGGGCGGCCCATCTACCCGCAGTACCTGGCGATGGCCCGCCGGCTGAGCGCCCGCTGCTTCAAGCTGACGGTCAACTCGCAGAGTGTCGCCGACGCGCTGGCGCGCCTGGGGCGCGTGCCGCGCGATCGCATCGAGATCATCCACAACGTCAGCGACGCCGAGCGGCATCGCCCCCCGACGGAGGCGCAGCGGGCGCAGGCCCGGCGCGCACTGGGGCTGCAGGCGGGCGACGGCGGCTTCGCGCTGCTGTGCCCGGCCCGGCTGTCGTTCGTCAAGAACCAGATCGGCCTCGTCCTCTCGCTGGCGCTGCTGAAGCGCCAGCGGCGACTGCCGGCGAATTTCCGGCTGCTGCTGCCGGGGCGCGTGCGCGATCGCTTGTCGGATTCGCTGACCCGCTTTCTCATCCGCGCGTGCGGCCTGGCCGACATCGTCGACTTGCCCGGGCCCATCGCCGATCTCTCGCCCTACTATCACGCCGCCGACGCGCTGGTGCTGCCGTCATGGGCCGAGGGGATGCCCAACGTCTCGCTGGAGGCGCACCTCTCGGGGCTGCCGGCGATCGTCAGCGGCCAGGCCAACCGCGACGAGATCGTCGCCGATGGCGAGACCGGCTTCGTCGTCCCCACCGGGCGCCCGTGGGCTCTGGCCGAAGCGATCGCGCGCGCGATCGCCCTGCCCCCCGCGGAGCGCCGGGCCATGGGCGCGCGCGGGCGCGACCGCGTGCTGCGGATGTTCCCGCGCGAGCAGGCCCTCGAAAAGATGACCCGCCTCTATCTGCAAGCGATCGCGGCCCGCGGCGCCGGCGTGGCCGCGCTGGCGCCGGTTCGTCGATTGCCTGATCGCCTCACGCCGGTGCCGGCGGCGGCCGCGCCGGCGGATCGGCCCACCCGAGCAGCTCGGGTACCGTGACCAGCTCGAGGCCGCGCGCGCGGCAGGCGTCGAGGATGCGCGCCAGGGCGTCCAGCATGGGGCGGCGGTCGTGCCCCCGCTTGCCGTCATGGAGCAGGAGGATCTCGCCGCCGCGCAGCTTGGGCAGCGCGCGCCGATAGAGCCGCTCGCCCGACGGGCAGTCGGTGTCGAAGATGCCGTCGGTCCAGGCGACGAGGCGCAGGCCGCGGGCGCGCAGGTGGCGGGTCATGGCCCAGGACTTGAGGCCGTGCGGGGCCCGAAAGAGATCCGACACGATGCCGGCGTCGTGGAGGCACCGATGGCCGCGGTCGATCTCCTCGGCGATCAGCGCCCGCGACAGAAGGTGCAGCTTGGCGTGCGAGTACGTGTGGCTGCCGACGGAGTGCCCCTCGGCGGCGATCCGGCGCGCCAGCGCCGGCTGGGCCTCGACGTTGCTGCCGACCAGAAAGAAGGTCGCCCTGGCGCCGTGGCGGCGGAACAGCGCCAGCACCTCCTCGGTGGCGGCGCCGTTCGGCCCGTCGTCGAAGGTGATGGCCATGCGCCGCCCGCGGCGCGGCCCGCGCCAGGGGATGCGGAACATCGGATCGAAGCCGGGGATGTACACGAACGCCGCCCACACCAGCGCGGCGATGCCGGCGGCCAGGAGGGCCGCGAACAGCAGGCGCGCCGCCCACGAGCCGGCCGTCAGCAGGCCGGCGAGCGGCAGCGCGCAGAGCGACGTGTGCACGATGACCCGCGCCGTCGCGCGCAAGCGTCGCCACCACCTCATGACGGCCGACTATATCGCGCCCGGCGGGTCTGAATTCAATTCCACCCGACGTCGCGCGTGAACTCGGGCGTCAGGTTCGCCGCCGTGC
This sequence comes from Polyangia bacterium, assembly GCA_035544495.1. Classification (GTDB taxonomy): domain Bacteria; phylum Myxococcota_A; class Polyangia; order Fen-1088; family Fen-1088; genus DATKEU01. The sequence goes on from DATKEU010000371.1 coordinate 5,774, forward strand.
CCCAGCGCGTCTTGTTCCAGCGATCTTCGTACGCGTGAAGGATGCTGAAGACGTCGCGCATCTGGCGCAGCGCGATCGGGCGTTCGGCGGCGACGCTGTGCTGCTCGCGGCGGTCCTCGTACTCGTCGAACAGCTCCAGCCGGCCGGCCTCGATCAGGCGGTAACGGGCCACCTTGAGGCCGCGGGCCGTGCTGCCGTCCAGGGTCAGGGCGGCTCGCGGGCTCTGCCCCACCTCGTCCTCGGCCAGCGGCAGCAGCGATGTCCCTTCGGTGCCGGCGGGCGGGCGCGCGCCGGCCAGGTCCAGCATGGTGGCGAAGAGATCCATCACCTCGACGTCGGCGTGCACCACCTTGCCGGGCGGCAGCAGCCCGGGCGCGCGGATCAGCAGCGGGACGTGCACCAGCTCTTGATAGACGGTGTGGCCGTGGCCGACGCTGCCGTGCTCGTAGAACTCGTCGCCGTGATCGGAGACGACGATGATCGCCGAGCTGTCGTAAAGGCCCGCCGTCTTGAGATCGTCGACGAAGATCCTGAACGCGGCGTCGCTCTGGGTGATCTCGCCGTCGTGTAACGCCTCCAGGTACGCCTTGTCGTTGTCGGTCACCTTCAGCTTGCCGCTCTTGATGAGGCCGAGCTGGACGCCCGACTGCGACGGTTTGATCGGCCCCCGGTACGGTTTGTTCCAGTACTTCACCAGGAACTTCTTCGGCGGGTTGTAGATGACGTGCGGCTCGACGGTGGCCAGGTAGGCGAACTCGCGGCGCGCCTGGTTGGCCAGCACCCATGGCTTGGCGGTCTTCCACAGATACTCGGCGCCGTTGGGCAGCGATTCGCGGATGAAGTTGCGGTAGACGTCCCAGCCGCGCTCGAACCCCCACTTGCCGGAGACATAGCCGTTCGACGAGAACAGCGCCGTCTTGAAGCCGGCCTTCTTCATCTCCTCGGCGATGAACGGAACGTCGGGCGACAGGCGCGCCGCGTGCGCCGTCGCCTTGTGCACGACCGGATAGACGCCCGTCAGCAGCGACGCGTGCGACGGCAGCGACCAGGTGCCGGGCACCTGCGCCCACTCGAACCGGGTCGCGTCGGCGGCGAAGGCGTCGTAGGTGGGCGTCTGCACGCGCGTGGCCGGGTTGTACACGTGGACTTTGTCGGCGCGCAGCGTGTCCACCATCCAGACGAAGATGTGGTCGAACTTCTTGCGCGCCAGCATCGGCACCACGTCGGGCGCCTTGACCACCAGCCGCGGCTCGGCCCAGGCGACGCGGCCGCCGCGCCCCACCAGATCGATGCGCGCGGCCTGTCCGGCCGCCGCGCCGAGATCCAGCGTGGCCTCGGTCCAGCGTTGCGCGGCCGGTCCCTGGTGCAGCGTCCGCGGCCGGACGCCGTCGGCCGCCACGCGCACGTCGGCCGAGACGCCCGGCGCCGTCGCGCCGTACGCCAGCGCCAGGCGCGCGCCGGCGGGGATCGCCAGGTAGAACGACAGGCGATCGCCGGTGCTGCCGCCGGCAACCAGCGCGCGCCGCTTGACGCCGCCAAGGTCGACGGTCTCGACCGCGGCCAGCTTGCCGGGCGCGCGCGCCGGTCCCAGACTGGCGCGGCCGATGGAGAGGGCGGTGATGGCGGCGGCGCTGCGCTTGCCCGACGCCGTGGTGCCCGCCGATCGGAACGTCAGCCGAACCCGGTTCTCGCCCAGCTTCAACGCCCCCGCCGGCACCGTCACGTCGTATCGCTTGCCCTGCTGGTCGACGTCCAGCGTGGCCACCGGCTTCTCGTTCACGAACACCGACAGGCGCTGCTGCGGGGCCAGCGACCGCGCGAAAACGGAGAGCAACGTGTCGCCGAGCCCCGCGCCGCCGGCTCCGTCACCGTCGGTGTCCAGCGGGAAAAAGAGCAACGCCGAGATGCCGGCCACCAGCGCCGCCGGCCGCCCCTGATCCTTCTCGCCGAGGATCCACGACGTCTTCCAGTTACCGTCGATGAACTTCAGAAAATCGGGCGAGCCGGCGTCGATCACCAGGCGCCCGTCGCTGTGGGTGAGCGCCTGGACCCGGTTGGCGATCAGATCGATGGCCGTGCGCGCGCCCTCCGGCCCGGCGGCGGCCTGGACCGGAGCGCCGACCGCGATCGCGGCATCGACGACGACAGCGACGGCGACGGCGACGCCGGCGGGCCCCGCCTCCGGCGCGGGGGCGCGACGAAGGCCCCCGCAGCTGACGGCCAGGAAAGCGGCCAGGGCCAGACGGCGACACCCGGGCGCCCGCTTTTGGCGGGGGCGTTGATGGAAACGGAAGTGCAACAACGGCACCCGCAAGTATCGCGGCCCGCGGCGATCGTCAAGGTTGTTGACCGTCCGGTTGTCAGGCCCCGATCGGCGTGGTAGTGCCGGGCGTCGGAATGCGCCTTCGCGACCTGCACGGCCCGGTGGCGGCCTCGACCTTCGCGGGGTTCGTGGGGGCCGGTCTGGTCGACGCCGTCGTGACGCTGGCGCGCGCCGACGCCCCGGCGCCGGCTCCGATGTTGCTGGTGCTGGCGGTCGGGCTGTACGGCGTCGTCGGGCTGGTGGCGGGGCTGGTGGCGGGCGGGCTGGCGGCGGGCGTGATGGGCGCGCTGCCGGATGGCTTTCGGGCGCTGCGCGACAGCCCGACGCGCGATCGCGCGGCGGCCGGCAACATCGTGGCGGCGACGATCGGCGTGCTGATCCTGGCTGCTGGCGCCGCCGCTGGCCAGCGTGTCCTCATCGGCAACATGGCCAGCCAGAAGCTGGCCACCATCGCCGCCGCCGGCGTCGTCATCATCGCGGCCCCATTCGCGGCGGCGCTGGCCATCGGATCGGCGGGGCTGGCGCGGCGGCTCGTCGGCGCGGCGCTCCCGCGCACGCGCCTCCTCGGCCTGACCGGGATGGTGCTGCTGCTGCTGGCGGTCGGCGCGGTCCTGGCGGGGCTGCTGGCGCTGTCGCGCGCCGATTGGCGGGTCCTCGATCTCGGGCCGCTGGTGGCGCTGGCCATCGCCGCGGCGCTGGGGCTCGGCCACGGGATCTTCTGGTACGGCAACGCCCTGGGCCGGCGGCTGCGCGAGATCGTCCCCGGCGCGGCGGCGCTGATCGGCGCGGCGGCGGCGCTGGGCGCGCTGTGGGTGGGCTCGCGCCTGCCGGAGGGCTCGCCCGTCTACGAGGCGATCGGCAGCGGATCGCTGGGGCTGCGGTTCGCCTTGCAGCTGGCGCGCCGGCTGACCGATGGCGACGGCGACGGATTCTCCGCGCGATTCGGCGGCGGCGACTGCGACGACACGCGCGCCGACGTGCACCCTGGCGCCGAGGACATTCCGGGCGACGGCGTCGATCAGAACTGCGAGGGCGGCGACGCGGTGGCGGCCGCGCCCGCCATCACCATCCAGCCGCTGCATCCGCCCGCCGCCGCCCCGAAGCAGCAGCGGCGGGCCGGCGCCTTCGCCGGGAACATCCTGATCGTCACCATCGATGCCTTGCGCGCCGATCGCCTGGGCGTCGCCGGGTACAGCCGCGCGCGGGGAAAATCGCTGACGCCGAACCTGGACGCGCTGGCGCGGCGCGGGACGTATTTCCGCCGGGTGTGGGCCCAGGCGCCCAACACGCCTCGCTCGTTCCCGGCCACCCTGACCAGCCGTTACCCGTCGGAGATCGCCTGGGACAATCCGGGCGCGAACTATCCGAACCTGCTGCCGGTCAACCCGACGTTCTTCCAGGTGCTGGGCGCCACAGGGCTGCGCCCGATCGGGATCTTCTCGCACTTCTACTTCACCGCCGATCGCGGCATCAGCCGGGGCTTTGCCGAGTGGTCGAACGACGGCGCCGGCACCATCGCCGAGTCGAACAAGGATGTCGCCGCGCCCCGCATCGTGCCGCGCGTGATCGCGCGCCTGCAGAAAGCGGCCGCCAGCCACGAGCGGTTCGTCCTGTGGACGCACCTGTTCGAACCGCACTCGAGCTACGTGCCGCACGCGGAGTTTCCCGCCACGCTGTCGGGCCTGCCCGGCCTGATGGAGAAGTACGACTACGAGATCGCCTTCGTCGATCTGTGGGTCGGCAAGATCTTGCGCGCGCTCGAATCAACGGGGCTGGCCGCGAACACCGCCGTCGTCGTGATGGCCGATCACGGCGAGGCGTGGGGCGAGCACAAGACCTTCTTCCACGGCCAGGATCTCTTCGACGAGCAGCTGCGCGTTCCGCTGATCATCGCCCTGCCCGGCCGGCCGGCCCGCACCGTCGACGCGGACGCGGCGCTGGTCGACGTGGGCCCCACGCTGGTCGATCTGGTGGGCGGAACGCCGCCCCCCTCGTTCCACGGGCGCAGCCTGCTCTCCTTCGTCGAAGGGACGGCCGGTGCCGGCGCCGCCGCCGAGGCGCGCGCGGCCCGCCCGCTCTATGCCGAGCTGTTGCCCGCCACCGCGTGGCCGCACCACGCGACGATGATGATCGAGGGCGAACGAAAGATCATCCATCGCATCAGCGATCGCCGGTGGGAGATGTTTGATTTGCGTGTCGATCCGGGCGAAAAGAAGAATCTCGCCGACGGCAGCGGCGACGCCAAGCTCCTTGAAACCATGAAGGCGCACGTTTTGGCATTTGAAGAAAGGAAGCGTGACTGACTGTTGGCGCAGACCGACGCACTGCCGCGGACATCGTCTTCGATCAAACCCCTGATGATCGAAGACGGCCAGCGTTATCGCGCCGGATTGGGCCGTCCCCCGGCTCGATCGGTAGCCGTCAATGAATTGCCCGCGATCGGTTCGAAAACTGCTCAACGATCGACCGGTGCTCATCTCTTGTTGCGCGAATCGTCGTTGTTTCCCCTGACCCGTTTTCCAGGAATGGCAGCTCTATTCCCCACAATCACGCAGTGGAGGCTCTCATGCACTCGCATCATCGCCAGCGGCCGTCGAACACCCCCCTTCGACCAACCATCGTTTTCGTAGCCGCTGTTTTCCTCGCGGCTGCGGGCGGTTGCAGCAGCGGATCGGGCACATCCTCCGGCAACGGCGGAAGCGGCGGCAGCTCCTCTGGCTCGGGCGGCGTGCCCGGAGGATCGGACGCCCATCCCGATACGGGCGGAGTCACCACCGTCAGTCACAATCTCGGCGCCACGTGCACCGCCAACGCGGACTGCGGCACGGGGCTGACGTGCCTCGCGGCCACCGGCAAGGACGTCGCGGGCGTGGCGGGACCGGCGAACGGTTATTGCTCGCTGGTCTGCAACGATACGGCGACGTCGACAGCCTGTACCTCGGCCGGCGGGCACTGCCTTTCCCTGGACGGCAGTCAGACGCAAGGCTTGTGCATGCTGGGCTGCACGCCGGGAGGCACGGACAACACCAACAAGTGCAACCAGCGCCCGGACGTCGCCTGCGTCTCTCTGATGGCCGGCGGCGGCGCTTGCATCCCAGTCTGCACCGAGGACACCGACTGCCCCGCCGGGCGAAAGTGCGACGAAAGCGCGTCCATGTGCGTGGACGCGGCGGACGCCACCAAGGGCCAAGCCTTCGGAACCCACTGCGCCGCGGACGCCAATAACAACGATCCCTGCTCCGGCGTCTGCATCCAAGTCGGCAACACCGCCAACATGCCGATCGCCGCGTTCTGCAGCCGCTCCTGCGTCTTTGGCACGCTGGAGACCAGTTGCGGATGGCTCGCCAAGGGCATGTCGGTGACCGGCGGAGAACATGGCGCCTGTTTCCCGAGCGATCCCAACGCGGGCCCCGGCGATCTGGGGCTTTGCGTTCAGCTCTGTGATGCCACCACCGACTGCAGCAACCAGACCGATCCGATGCTGGTCTGCGACCAGGCCAACGCCGGCATCATCCAGCACGGCCTGTGCTTCTGGGGTACACCGACAGCGGCCGACGGCGGCACCGACTAGTAGAAAAATCCCAAAGTCCGGTCGATGGCGCGCGGCCAGCGCAGCCGCCGGCCGGCTGTTTCCCGAATCGGAGGCATCATGCGATCTTTGAAATGCGCTTTCGACGTGGCCCGTGTCGTCGCGCCCCTGGCCGCGGCCCTGATCCTCGGCTCCTGCGCCGAGGAACGGCCCCCCATCAACCGCGTCCAGGCCGAGGCCCTGGCCAAGTCGTTCTTCGTCGGGCCCGATCTGACCAGCACGGCCGACGACCCCGAGTTCTACAAGCGCGGCACCGTCGTCGACGTCGACTACGGCGCCGCCCAGGACGGCCTGTTCACCGCCAGCTACGCCCAGCCGATGGCGCGCGTGCGCTGGGAGATCACCGAGAACACGCTCAACGCGCGGCTGTCGTACGAGCGCATCTCGGGCACCGACGGGAAGGGCAACCAGTACAACGGGGTTCAGCCGAAGGCCACCAACGACGGCCAGGTCGTCGCCAGTTACAAGATCGAAAGCCACTTCGACATCAAGCGCGAGTACAACCCGCAGACCGGCGAAGAGCTTAACGTCATCGGCGAGAACACCACCGATCGCCCCTGGTACGAGCGCGCGTACTTCCGCGTCGACTGGTCGCAGAACCTGATCACCACCGCCTACGACTACGACACGCTGTCGCAGATTGGTATTTACGGCGCGGTTAAGTACGAGCCGTTCGCCTACACGGTCCTCGATCCGCAGAGCCCGGACGCGCCGCACTTCGTGCCCGAAGAAGGTTACTTCGACGTCACGAACAAGACCTACGCCACGCCGGAGACGCTGGACCTAGCCGCCTTCGGCCTGCAGGGCAGCATCCCCACCTGCTTCCTCCCCGTCGGCGAGGTCTCGGGCGGCAGCTATCCCTACGGCAACTGCAACCCCACGCAGCTGACCATCCGCGAGTCGTACCGCCTGGTGACCGACACCGACTATGAAGCGGCGAACTTCGACGGCGTGCGCTTTCAAGCGATCGGCGCCTTCAACTTCGATTACCGGCGCGGCTATGCCCGCAACTATGGCCTCCTGGATCAGGAGTGGAGCCGCTTCATCGCCCGTTACAACATCTGGCAGAAGAGCCACGTTTACAACGGCGACAAGCCAATCGCCTGCGCCACCAAGGAGACCACCGAGGATCCGACCGGTGATCCCAGCGCCGATCCCAACCGCGACACCAACGGCGACGGCACCGCCGACGAATGCTCCGCCGCCGGCTCCGGCTCGCGCTGCGACGTCTACACGCAGAAGTGCACGCTGCCCTATCGCCAGCGCAAGACACGCACCATCCCCTGGTACATCGCCGGCGACACCTCGCTTTACGATCCGACCAACTGGGCGGCGCTGGAGTGGGACCTGGCGATGAAGACCGCCGTGCAGACGTCGCGCCTGGTGGAGTGCCGCAAGACCGGCGGCGGCGCCGCCTGCGATCAGATGTTCCCGATGTGGAAGGGCCAGCAGGAGGACAACGAGGAGGCGGTGCGCATCTCCCGCGTGCTGGACGCCTGCCGCCGCAAGAACCAGTGGATGGGCACGACGTGCGAGGGCGACGCCCGCGCCGCCGCCGCCGCCGTCGCCACCGAACGCGGCGCCCCCGGCGACGTCAGCACGCTGGCCATCGGCGAGATCGCCGCCATGCCCCCGATCATCGTCCTTTGCCACAACCCGGTGACCAGCGACGACCACCCGGCCTGCGGCAAGGCGGGCCTGGCCGTGCGCACCGGCGACATCCGGTACAACACGGTCCAGAACATCCAGACTCCGCAGACGCCGTCGCCGTGGGGGATCATGGTGGACGGCAACGATCCGCTGACCGGCGAGAAGGTGGTCGGCTCCATCAACCTGTGGACCGCGGTCACGGACGGCGCCGCGCAATCGCTGGTCGACATGGTCCGCTACATCAACGGCGAGATCACCACCGACCAGATCACGAACGGCACGTACGTGCAGGACTGGGCCGCCGGCGCTCGCCTCGGCGCCAGCGGCGCGCTGCCGGCGATGTCGGCCCGGGAGATCGATCAGCGCCTGGCCAGCGGCAGCGCGCTGGAGCCCGCGCAGTTCCGGGCCCTCGCCAAGAGCACCCCCGGGCCCCAGATCCAGGCCGTGCTGGACGCCGGCCGCGCGCAGGTGGCCGACGTGCAGGCGCGCAACGACGTCGCCTCGCCCAGCCTGCTGAAGGTGCAGGCGACGCTGAACCTGGGCCAGGGAACGCCGGTCGCGAACCAGCTGATCAACGCGCCCATGCTGCAGCTGGCGGGTCTGGCGGCCAACACGGCGGCGACCAGCGTCCCGGCCTCCGTGGTGTCGCCCATGGGCGTCAGTAGCCCGCTCTTGTGGGATCGCGTGCGCCAGGCGCGCGAGAACGCGCTGGCGTCGCGCGGCGCCTGCGTCTTGGACGAAGCGCCGGAGCCGACGTCGCTGACTGCCGTGGCCGCCATCATGGCCAAGAAGTTCCCCCCCGCTCAGGGCGAGAGCGCCAGCGCCCAGCAGGATCGCTATCAGCGGATGTTCCATTACATCCAGCGCCGCTATCAGTACGGCGTCATCGCGCACGAGATGGGGCACTCGATCGGCCTGCGCCACAACTTCGTCTCCAGCTCGGCCTCGCTGTTCTACCGGCCGCAGTACTGGCAGCTGCGCACCAAGAACGGCAAGGTGCAGACCGCCTGCACCGACGTCGTCGCCGACGGCGCCACCTGCGTGGGCCCGCGCTACTGGGATCCGTTCACCGACGAGGAACAGTCCCAGATGATCGAGACGTTCATGCAGTCGACGGTGATGGAGTACCCGGGCGAGACGTCGCAGGACATGATGGGCCTGGGCGTGACCGACTTCGCCGCCGCCCGCTTCTTCTACGGCGACAACGTGTCGGTCTACACGAACGCGATGTACAACGCGAACACCGCCGTGGGGGGCGGCATCACCGCGGCCACCGACACGTTCGGCGGATTGGTCGGCATCCAGTACGGGCTCGCCGCCGCCGGCAGAGTCACCAACTTTCACTACTCGCAGCTGCAGAAGAACTACCAGTTGCTGACCGCCTGCAACGACGCGAACCCGCAGCAGCCGGCCGGCTGGGACGAGTCGGTGGACGGCAAGTGGGATCAGGTCATGGACGGCCTGGTGGTGTCGATCGACGGCAAGCCAACCAAGTGCCGCTCGCAACAGGTCGATTACATCGGCTACGGCGATCTGACGGTGCCGGCGGGCATGGCCCAGGCGCGCGGCGGTCCCAGCGTCGACGCCAAGGGGCGCACGCGCGTCCCCTACGGTTTCGCCAGCGACAACTGGGCCGACACCGGCAACGCCTCCGTCTTCCGCTTCGATAACGGCGCCGATCCGTACGAACAGGTGCAGCACCTGGTCTCGACGCAGGAGAACCGGCACATCTTCGACAACTATCGCCGCAACAGGACGACCTTCAGCCTGATCGGCGCCGCGCAGCGCTCTTTCAGCCGGTACAACGTCAAGCTGCAAGGGCTGGCGGGCGGCGTCGGCTTCTTGCAGTCGATCTATCGCGACATCGCCACCAACCAGGGCTATTCGTTCGATACGCTGTGGCCGTTCGTCGTGCAGGACCAGGTGCACGAGAACATGATCGCGGCGACGGTGGCCTTCGATCACTTCGTGCGGGAGCTGGGCCGGCCCGAGCCAGGGGCGCATTACACGCGCGCCCCGGCCTTCGCCGACCCGGTGTTCCACTCCGCCACCGATCCCGACGACTATGGCCCTCCGGCGGGGGGCATCGGCTCGCTCGGGCAAGCGATGCTGATCATCCCGAACGGCACCGCCGGCTTCCTGCACGACGTCGGCTTCGGCGGGCATCCGCTGGAGAACGCGCTGTCGACCACGAACGGCGACTTCGACGTCGATTACATCGAGAACGCCGGCTCGTACTACGACAAGATCAACACCGCCCTCTTGCTGGCCGAGTCCGAGGATCGCTTCATCAGCCAGTCGCGGCGCGATTTCTACGACGCCCGCTTTCGCGCCATCGGCATGGCGGACGTGGTTCCGGACGGGTTCCGGCGCGTGATCGCCAACTCGCTGACGGGTGATCGATCCCTCCTGGCCCCGCGCATCGCCGCCACCGCGACCGGCCAGCCGATCCTGAACACCGGCGCGCCGACCGCGCTGGATCCGCTGGCCGCGCGCTATCCGAAAAGTCCCATGGGCTGGCCCAGCTTCTGGCCGAAGAACGGCCCGGAGATCTGCTTCGCCACCGGCGGCCGCAACGCTTGCACCAACTACGCCGGCGACGGCAACTTCGACCCCTCGACGCCCGCCAGCTCGGTCGCGGTGGATCCCCAGATCGGCTGGGAGGTGCAGAAGTTCCTGATGGTGTGGACGGTGGCCCTCATCAAGGCCAACGAGAAGACCAACTGGACGGACATGATGCGCATCTGGCGCCTGGGCCAGAACGCCAGTCCCGAGATCGATCAGCGCATCGAATGGCAGGATCCGACGTCGGGCGAGATCTACTATGCGCGCGACTTCGGGACCGAGTGCCTGTTCGGCGACGCCGCCAACGCCTGCGCCGGCGGCACCGTCGTGCAGAAGGGGATCGCCGCCCGCGTGCTGGAGTACGCCAACCAGCTGACCGCGCGCGGGTACAAGCTGGACACGCTGCACTTCCCCGCCACGGGCGGCCTGCCGGCCGGATTCAACGCCCTGGGGCGCGCCATGGTGCTGCGCCAGCCATCCGGAGATCCGATCGTCGTCTCCGATCCCGCGGTGCAAGACATCGCGTCCGACGGCAACACGCTGGTGCCGACCAGCGACTGCGACCAGAACCTGACGCCGGCGTGCAAGCCGCTGGTGCCGTCGCAGAACCACTCCGCGTACGAGCTGCAGTCGTACAAGTCGGTGCCCGATTACCTGTGGCAGGCCGAGGCGGCCTACGGCTGGTTCGACCCACCGTCGACGCGCGGCACGTTTTGATCGCATGAGGTGATCGCATGAAGCGCGCGGCGGCAGGCATGGTCGGGGCGGCGGTGCTGGTGTCCGCCGCGCTGACCGGCGTTCCGGCAGCGCGCGCGCACGACCCGGGGGCCGAGCCCGCGTCCGCCCCCGCCCCGCCGGAGCCCGCGCCCCAAGCCCCCGCGCCCGCCGCCGAGTCACGGGAGACGCAGGCTGAGACGACTGCCACGCCGGCACCGGTCGTCGAGACCCACGGACGGTGGCACGACAGCACGCTGCTGTTCGATCAGAGCGCCACCACCCAGACCTTGCACCTCGGCCGCGACTACCAGAGCTACAACCCGACTTATGAGCTGTGGGTGGCCTTCAGGCCGCGCTACTTCTTGTAC
>DATKEU010000372.1:0-2264 GCA_035544495.1 Polyangia bacterium
TCATGCCCCCTCGACCTCCAGCACCACCTCGTGCTCGATGCGGGCGCCGGCCACCTCGGCCGCGGCGCGCACCCGATAGCGTCCCGGCCGATCGCCGCGCACGGCGATCGGAATCGGGTTGTCGCCGGCGGAGAGCTGCCCCTGCCAGCGGAACGAACGGAAGGCCAGCTTCTGGCCCTGGCTCCAGAACGACAGCCCCTCTGGCAGCGTGACGTCGAAGGTAACGTTGTCGACGGCCACCTCGGTGGCGAAGTTGATGCGGATGACGGCGGTCTTGTCGGCGGGCAGGCGGTGGATTGTCTCGGTCTCGGCCTCGGCCACCGTCGCCGCGGCCGGTGCGGCGACCGGCGCCGCCTGCGGGACGACGGGCGTTCGCAGCGCCATTAGGATTGCGAACGCCGCCGCGCCGGAAAGGACGCCGGTCGCGGGCCACAGCAGCCCGGGCCAGCGCGCGAAAGCCGCCCGCGCCGCCGCGCCCAGCCCGCGCCGCGCCGGGGGCGCCTCGGCGCCGAGCCGCCGGTGCAGCGCTTCGCGGAAGCCGCCGTCGGCCGGGTCGACGCGCAGGCCGCGCAGCAGGCGACGCACATCGTCGTCATCCATGCCGGGGCGCGTAGGAGAGGTGGGCGTCATGCTGATCGATTCCCTTTGCGAGAGACGACCTGGCCGTCCGCGATGTTCCCATCGCCCGCGTTTTCGGCTGGGCCGGCCGTGACGCCATCCTCGGCGTCGGCGCGCGGCAGGTCGGTCGATGTGGTGAGGAGTCGACGCAGCTGCTCGCGCCCGCGCGACAGCCGAGATTTGACGGTGCCGAGGGGAACGCCCTCGATCGCGGCGACCTCCTCGTAGGTGAGGCCTTCGATGTCGAAGAGCACCAGCGTGGCGCGAAACTCGGCCTGCACCTCGCCCAGGGCCAGCCACACGCGCTTCCGCTCCTGCTCGCGCTCGATCTGCGCGTCGGCGCGCGACATGTCGTCCAGCGGCGACGGGCGGGCGCTGTCGATGTGGCGGACGTCGAAGGGCAGCTCCAGGGCCCGCTCCTTGCCGGCGCGGCTGCGCGCGCCGTCGAGGAAGACGTTGCGGATGATGGCGTAAAGCCAGGTCGAGAACGCCGACTGAAACCGGTAGCTGCCGATCGAGCGATAGACCTTCACCAGCGCGTCCTGGGCCAGGTCGGCGGCGTCACTCTCGTCGCGCACGAAGGCCTGGGCGAAGCGCCGGACCTGGGGAATGTGCGCGCTCACCAGCTCCTCGAAGGCGCGGATGTCGCCCTTCTGGGCCCGCCGCACCAGGCGCGCAATCTCGTCGCCGTCCAGCATCGACCTCGTAACGATACCGCAGTTGGGCGGGTCTTGACTGATCCAGGCGAATCAAACACCCGGTCCGTCGCCGCGGGCCAGCACGGTGTCGTGGGCCAGGCGGGGGTCGTGGTCCGGATGGTCGAGGTTATAGTGCAGGCCCCGGCTCTCGGCGCGGCGGCGCGCCGATTCGATGATCAGATCGGCGACCAGCGCGATGTTGCGCAGCTCGATGAGATCGCCGTTGACGGTGACGTTCCAGTAGTACTCGCGGATCTCCGACTGGATGAGCTCGATCCGGCGCGCCGCCCGCTCCAGCCGCCGGTCGGTGCGCACGATGCCCACGTAGTTCCACATCAGGCGCCGGATCTCGTCCCAGTTCTGGCTGACCACCACCGCCTCGTCCGACGAGCTGGCGTCGCCCGCGTACCAGGGCCCCACCTGCGCCGGGCGCGTCGAGGTGGCGCCGCGGATGTCGTCGGCGGCGCGCGCCGCGTAGACCATCGCCTCCAACAGGGAGTTCGAGGCCAGCCGGCAGGCGCCGTGCAGCCCGGTCATCGACACCTCGCCGATGGCGTACAGGTTCTTCACGCTCGAGCGGCCGTTGCCGTCGACGAGCACGCCCCCGCAGCTGTAGTGCGCGGCCGGGACGACCGGGATCGGCATGGTGCGCATGTCGATCCCGAGCTCGAGGCAGCGGGCGTGGATGGTGGGAAACCGCTCGACCAGGAAGGCGGGCGGCAGGTGGGTCATGTCCAGCACGGCATGGTCGTCGCCGCTGCGTTTCAGCTCGGCGTCGATGGCGCGGGCGACGATGTCGCGCGGCGCCAGGTTTCCCATCGGATGGTATCGATCCATGAAGGCCGCTCCCGACCGCAGCCGCAGCACGGCCCCCTCGCCGCGCACGGCTTCGCTGATGAGGAAGCTCTTGGCCAAGGGGTGATAGAGGCAAGTTGGGTGGAACTGCAT
>DATKEU010000373.1:0-5730 GCA_035544495.1 Polyangia bacterium
TCTGCGCGCCCTGTACGACCTGGCGTTCGCGTACGAGGAGGGCGACCCGGCCCGACCACGCATCGCCGCCGGCCAGGCGCTGCGGGGCGCGGTCCGGGCCTTCTTCACCTATCGCGGCGCTTTCTTCTGGAAAATGCAGGCGGGGATGGGAGACGTCGTGTTCGCTCCGTTCTACGAGGTGTTGAAGAAGCGCGGGGTGCGGTTCGCGTTCTTTCATCGCCTCGAGAACGTGGCGCTGGCGAGCGAGGAGGCGGGGGCGCCGCCGTCGGTGGCGCGGCTGGAGTTCGACGTGCAGGCGGAGCTCCGCGGCGACCGGGAATACGATCCGCTGGTCGACGTGGGCGGGCTGCCCTGCTGGCCGGCGGAGCCGCGCTGGAACCAGCTGGTGGACGGCGCCCGCCTGCGCGAGGAGCGCTGGCAGTTCGAATCGCACTGGGACCGGCGGCACGCGGGCAAGCGGACGCTGCACGTGACGCGCGACTTCGATCTGGTCGTGCTGGCGGTCGGGCTGGGCGTGCTGCCCCACGCCTGCGGTGAACTGATATCGCGCAGCGCGAAGTGGCGGGCCATGGTCGATCACTGCAAGACGGTCCCGACGCAAGCGCTGCAGCTGTGGCTGTCGGCGGGAATGGACCAGCTGGGCTGGCGGGGCGAGCCGGTCAACATCGCCGGCTTCGTCGAGCCGTTCGACACCTGGGCCGACATGCGCCAGCTGATCGCACGCGAGAGCTTCCGCTCGCCCGTGGGCGCCATCGCGTACTTCTGCAACGCGCTGCCGGACGCGCGCCCGGGCGACGACGTCGCCAGCGCGAGGTATCCGCGCGATCGGCGCGAGGAGGTGCGCCGGAACGCCGCCCAGTTCCTCAATCGGGACATCCACCACCTGTGGCCGGCGGCGGCGCGCGCGGACGGGACGTTCCGCTGGGAGCTGCTGGTCGATCCTTCGGCGCCGAAGGGATCGGCGCGATCCGCCGGCCGGCCGGCCACGGAGGCGCGCCTCGACTCGCAGTTCTGGACCGCGAATGTCAACCCGACCGATCGCTACAGCCAGAGTCTGCCGGGGACGCTGCGCTATCGGGTCTCGCCGCTGGACGACACGTTCGACAACCTGACCGTCGCGGGGGACTGGACCGACTGCGGCTTCAACGAGGGCTGCGTCGAGGCCGCGGTGATGTCGGGGCGGCTGGCCGCGCACGCCATCTCGCGGCTCCCCAAGCTGGAAGACATCGTCGGGTTCGATCACCCCTAGGGCAGCACCCGAGGTCACATGAAATCGCAGACACGCATCACGCGGCCGGTTCTCGAGCGTAGCGAGCCTCGTCGGACCTGGTCGACCCTCTTCGGCGCGAGCGCCCCTGGCCCGGGCGGCGCGAACGGCACGAACGGCGCGACCAGCAGCGGCGGCGGCGGGACGGCGCCCATCGACGCCATCCAGCGCGGCGTCGAGATGGCCTACCGGGTCAGCGACGAGTACATCCGCCAGGGGCAGGCCTTCGCGCGCGCGCTGTCGCAGCCGTTCTCGCCCGCGTCTGGCACCGGCAGCGCGGGGAACGGGGCCGGCGCGCTGCCGCAGCTGGCGGAGCGGTTGCTCCGCTACACCTCCGAGCTGTCGTCGATGTGGATGGATGCCCTGCGCATGATGGCCGGCGCGACGGCGCAGGCGGGTGGCAACGGCTTTCCGGGAGCGTTCTGGTCCGGCGTCGAACGAACGTCGCCGGTCCCACCGTCGTCGCCGTCGCCGCCGCCATCCCCACCCGCGGCGGCCGAGCCCGCGCGCGAGCGCGTCGCCATCCGGGTGGAGTCGAAGCGGCGGACGCGCGCCAGCCTGGACGTGCACGGCGCGATCGGCCGATCGATCAGCGTCTCGCCGCTGCGCTTGCGCGGCGGCAAGGCGCGCATCGCCAACGTACGGATCCAGCGAGCCGGCGGTGGGGCGCTGACCATCGTCGTGAGCGTTCCGCCCCGGCAGACCGCGGGCACGTACGCGGCGGAGCTTCTCGATTCGCGCGCCAAGGCGAAGGTGGGCACGATCGTCGTTCGCGTGCTTCGTTGACGCCATCGCGAGGTGCGGTGCCCGCCGCCGGCTCGCGCGGAGGCGGCGACGACGATCTGGTGCCGTCGATCCTCGACCAGTACGGCGTCCGCGCCAAGCAGCGCCTCGGCCAGTATCTGCGCGGCCAGGGCGATGGCGGCGGGCACCTGGCGTACCTCTACGATCACCTGCGCGACTACCCGTCGCGAGGGGGGCGCTCGCTGCGCCCGAGCCTGTGCATCGCCTCCGCCAAGGCCTTCGGCGGAACGCTGGAGGACGCCCTCGACAGCGCGGTCGCCCTGGAGATCATGCACAACGCCTTTCTCATCCACGATGACGTGGAGGATCTGAGCGAGCAGCGCCGCGGGCGCCCCACACTGCACCAGTTGCACGGCGTGCCCCTGGCGGTCAACGCCGGCGACGCGATGACCGTGCTCGGCCTGCGGCCGCTGCTGGACAACGGCCGGACGCTGGGCCCGCGCACAGCGCTGCGCATCCTGGAAGAGGCCGAGCGCATGGGGCGCGAGGCCGTCGAGGGGCAGGCGATGGAGCTCGGGTGGCGGCGCGAGAACGCCGTCGATCTGGACGAGGCCGACTATCTCCGCATGGTCTTGAAGAAGACCTGTTCGTACACGACGATCTTTCCGATGCGCGTGGGGGCCATCGTCGCCGGGCGCGACGACGGCGAGGGCCTCGATCGCCTCAGCCAGTTCTCGTTTTTCCTGGGGTCGGCGTTCCAGATCCAGGACGATCTTTTGAACCTGGTCGGCGATCCGGAGGACTATGGAAAAGAGACCGCAGGCGATCTGTGGGAGGGGAAGCGCACGTTGATGCTCATCCATCTGCTCGGGCAAGTGGACGGGGCCGAGCGGGACTGGCTGCGCGCGATCATGGGTGCGCCGCGCGCCGCGATCACCGTCGCCGATGTGACCCGTATGCGCCGCCTGATGGACCGGCACGGATCGATCGAGTACGGGCGCGCCTTCGCGCACGCCTGCGCCGGGGCGGCGCTGCACGAGTTCTCGCTGGCCTTCTCTGGCGTTCGGTCCAGCCGCGATCGAGATTTCATCGAACGACTCTGTACCTGGGTGATCGAGCGCGCCTGAGACCACCGTCTGTGCCTTGGAAGGACCGTGAGCGTCCTCTATACTGCGCCCCGCCGCATGATGTCAGAGAAGGACGATCGAACCCCCGGTGAGTTGCCACCGGGCGGTCAGACTCACGAAGAGTCCGTATCGGCCTCGGGCCCGCTGTCTGGCGAGCCAGAGCGTCTGATTGGCAGGATCCTCGGGAATCAGTACCGTCTGGACAGGCACATCGGCGCCGGCGGCTTCGGCGACGTCTTTCGCGCCACTCAGCGGAAGACCGGGCAACTGGTCGCGCTCAAAGTGCTTCGCCCGCGCACTGGAAAGAACGCGCCCAGCATGGAGCGGCAGCTGGCGCGCTTTCGACGCGAGATGCGGGCCTGCGCGGAGCTGCACCACCCGCACATCGTTCGCCTGATCGATTCCGGTGAGACAGACGACGGATTGCTCTTCTCGGTTTTTGAGTTCGTTCCCGGAGAGACGCTGGCGGCTATCTTGCAACAACAGGGCGCCCTGCCGATCAACACGGCGATCGATCTGATGAGCCAGGTGCTGGACGCGCTGGGCGCCGCTCACCGTCAGGGCATCATCCATCGCGATCTCAAGCCCAACAACATCATGGCCAGCACCAGCGGGCTGCGCCCGCAAGTGACGGTGCTGGACTTCGGTATCAGCGCTTTTCTGGAAGGGTCGATCATCGACGACTTTCGCAACCTGACCATGACCCGGGAGATCCTGGGCACGCCCGCGTATGCCGCGCCCGAGCAGCTGCGCGGCGAGACGCCGTCGAGCAAGTCGGATCTCTACGCCTGGGGGCTGGTGTTCGCCGAATGCATCCTGGGGCGGCCGATCTTCAACGGCCCGACGCCGATGGAGATCGCGCATCGCCAGCTCTCGAGCGAGCCAGTGGTGCTGCCGGAGCGGCTGCACCAGGATCGTCTGGGGACGATCCTGCGCTGGGTCCTGGAGAAGGACGTCACGCGCCGGGCGGGCGACGCGGCCCTGGTGCTCGAGCGGTTGCTGGAGAAGCGTTCGTACCGCGAGCTCGTCGACACCCACGGCTACTTCATCGAATCGGATTCGGATCCGCCGCCTGTCAAGCAGCCCACGCCCGGGAGCCTCTCGGAGGTCAGGACCGCGGATCTGCCGATGGAGGAACGCCGGCAGGTGACGGCCCTCTGCTGCGTGATGAGCATCGGCGCCGTCGCGGCGGAGACACCATCGGAGGAGGTCGATCAGGCGCTGCAGGAGACGCACGCGCTGTGCATGCGCATCGCCAGCCGCTTCGGCGTCGAGGTGGCGGCGGGATTTGGTGGCCAGCTTCTGATGTATTTCGGTTTGCCGCGGGCCAGCGACACCGACGCCCGGCGGGCGGCGGTGGCGGCGCTGGAGATCGCGCACGAGATCCGGCGGCAGAACGAGCATTCGGCCATCCGCATCGACTTTCGAATCGGCATTCACACGGGCATGGTGACCGCCAACCGGAGCGCATCGGCGGCGGCTACCTTCGGCGTCACGCCCGACGAGGCGGCGAGGCTGGCGCGCGAGGCGCCGGTCAATGGCATCGCCGTCAGCGACGCCACGCTGCCCCATCTTCGCACGGCGTTCGAGTTCAGGATCGATCCCGCGTCGGGCGGCGGCAAGGTTCATCAGCTGGTCGCCGAGAGCCGGGCCGACTCGACAGGGAGCGGTGGGCGCCGCGGTCCGTTCGTGGGGCGGACGCAGGAGCTGGACGCGATCAAGTCGGCCTGGGAGCGAGCGCGCGGGGGCCAGGGCGGCGCCGCGCTGATCGTGGGTGAGCCGGGGATGGGCAAGTCGCGTCTGGTGCGGGAGCTGCGTCAGGCTGTGGAAGGGATCGAATCGCGGTGGGTGTCGGCGCGCTGTCTTCCCGAGGCGCAGCACAGCCCGCTGCGGCCGATCAGCGATCTGTTGACGGAGGAGTTCGACCTCGGCCGCGCCGGAGAGGATCGCCTGAAACAGCTCGAGCGCGCGCTGGATGAGCTGGGGGTGGCCCGCCCGGACGCCAAGGCGCTGCTGTGCCCGTGGCTTGGCCTTGGGCCCGTCGAGCCGCTGCCCCTGTCGCCGCAGAAGCAAAAAGAGCTGCTGGTGGAGCTGCTGGTCGATCTGTTGATCGCGCTGGTGGAACGGCGATCGACGCCCCTGCTGATCGAGGATCTGCACTGGGCCGACCCGTCGACGCGAGAGCTGGTCGATCGGCTGGTCGAGAGAGCGCCGGCGGCGCGGTGTCTCGTCATCATGACCGCGCGACCCGAGGTGGAGATCGACCTCTCCGACGATCTGGTGACGGTCATTCCGCTCGTCGGCCTGAGGCGACCCGAGGTGGAGCGGATCGTCCGCGAGCTGGTCGGGCGCGAGTTTCTTTCGGGCGGACTGCTGGCCAAAGTCGTCGACCGGGCGGGCGGCAACCCGTTCTTCGTCGAGGAGCTGACGCACTATCTGGTGCAGTCGTCCAGCCAGCCCACGCTGGCGGGCGGGCGACTGGAGGACGTCACCACGAGCAGCGCCGTTCCCACCAAGCTGCGCGACATCCTGGCCGGCCGTCTCGACCGCCTGGGCCCTGCCAAGGAGACGGCCCAGGTGGCGGCGGCCATC
>DATKEU010000374.1:0-21677 GCA_035544495.1 Polyangia bacterium
GGCGGGGTTGCCGCGGCTGTCGTGGATGAGGGCCTCGATCCCGAACTCGCGCAGCTCGCGCAGGATGTCGGGGACCTTGCTGTTGCGCAGGTCGTTGCAGTCCTCCTTGAACGTCAGGCCCAGGACGCCGACGCGCGCGCCCTTCACGCGCAGGCCCTGCTTGATCAGCATCTTCACCAGGCGCTGGGCGACGTAAGGCCCGACGTTGTTGTTGATGCGGCGGCCGGCCAGGATCACCTCCGGCTGATAGCCCAGTTGCTGCGCCTTCATCGTCAGGTAATACGGATCAACGCCGATGCAGTGGCCGCCGACCAGGCCGGGGCGGAAGCGCAGGAAGTTCCACTTCGTCCCCGCCGCCTCCAGGACGTCGGCGGTGCGGATGTCCATCCGCTCGAAGATGATGGCCAGCTCGTTCATCAGCGCGATGTTCAGGTCGCGCTGCGTGTTCTCGATGACCTTGGCCGCCTCGGCGACCTTGACGGACGGCGCGCGGTGGACGCCGGCGTCGATGATGGCGGCGTAGGCGCCGGCCACCCGCTCCAGCGTGGCGGCGTCCTCGCCGGAGACGACCTTGGTGATGCGTTCCAGCGTGTGGTCCTTGTCGCCGGGGTTGATCCGCTCGGGTGAATAGCCGAGCTTGAAGTCCACGCCCTGCTTGAGGCCCGAGACCCGGGCCAGGATGGGGCCGCACACCTCCTCCGTCACACCGGGATAGACCGTCGATTCGAACACCACGACGGCCCCCTTCGTCAGCCCCTTGCCCACGGTCTCGGACGCGCGAACCACGGGCGTCAGATCGGGAACGTTGTTGTGGTCGACGGGTGTGGGGACGGCGACGACGAAGAACGTCGCCTCCTTGAGGTCGGCGACGTCGTCGGTCAGCTTCAGCGCGGATTGCTTCAGCACCGCCTCCGGCACTTCCTGATTGCGATCGTGCCCGCGGCGCAGCTCTTCCAGCTTCTCGCGGTTGACGTCGAACCCGATCGTGCCGGGAAACTTGCGGGCGAACGCCAGCGCGACGGGCAGGCCGACGTAACCGAGACCGATGACGGCGATGCGCTCTTGCATGGGCTCCTCGAAGCTGGGGCCGCCACTGACGGCCGACGAAGATGAAAATGAAGATGAAGATGAAAATGAAAGAGCGTCATTATGACGCCTCCCCCGTCGACTGACCAGGGCACCTCCGCGCACCGATCAGCGCGCCGGCGCCCGCGGCGGCCGGCCATTCGCGCCGACACGCGCGTCGCCGCTTCCGCGAACGCGAAAATGTCGGCGGCGGCTTCCAGGAAAGGACCGCTTTGGGTAGCCTGCTGCCCATGTTCACGTTCGTGACCGGTGGATTGCGCTCGGGCAAGTCAGGTTATGCCCTCGGGCGTGCGTCGGAGCTGGGGCCGCCGCCGTGGGCCTTCGTGGCCCCCCACGTCGAAGGCGACGACGAGCTGAAGGCGCGCCTGGCCAATCACCGGCGCGATCAGGAGGCGAGCTGGAAGCTGCTGGAGGCGCCGCCGCAGCTGGAGACGGTCGTCGACCTGGTGAAGGCGGGGGCGTACGGCGCGATGGTGATCGATCGCTTCACCGCCTGGGTGCAAAGCCGCCTCAGCGGCGACGACCGGGCGAGCGAGCGGGCGGTGCTGCACGCGGTGGAGCAGCTCGCGGACCGGCTCTATCGCTCGACGACGCCGGCGGTGCTGGTGACGATGGAGATCGGGCTCGGGTACCTGCCCGAGAGCGATCCGTCGCGGCGGTTCATCAGCGTCGTCGGTCAGGCGAACCAGATCCTGGTCGAGCGCGCGCAGTCGGTCGTGCTGATGGTCAGCGGCGTGCCGATGCGCCTGCGCTGAAGCGCGCCTCTCGTCGGGCGACGGTCGGAAAGAATCGTCAGAAGATCTGGCCCGCGGCGAAGTAGGCGCCGACGGGCGAGGCGTCCGGCGACCAGGCGATGTCCAGCCGGAGGAGAAACGTGCGGCCCTCCTGCAAGCGCAGCCCGCCGCCCACGCCGTACTTGAGGCCGATGCCGGTCCCGTCCAGCTCGGGATGCGATCGGCCAAGCTCGGTCCAGTTCCGGCCCGCGTCGAAAAACGCCGCCGCGCCCAGCACCAGCTGCTTTCGCTTGATGGTGAAGGCGTAAAGCTCGCTGACGAGCTCGACGTTGCCGAACGCCTTGACCTTGCCGTGATAGCGCTGGGCCGGCACGCCCCGCACGGCCCTCAGGCCGCCGATGGCGGGCGTGTCGTCGAAGCGCGCCAGCTCATAGAGCGGCGGGTCGCCGATCAGGGTGTCACCCACGACCCGCCAGCTGATCGTCAGCCAGCGCTCGACGGGCGTTCGATAAAAGCGGGCGACGGCGGTGATGCGTTCGAATCCGTAAGGCAGCGTCGCGCCGCCATGCGGGCTCACCGCCAGGCGCAAGGCGTGAAAGCTTCCGTGTCGGGTGACGATCTCGTCGTCGCGCGTGTCCCAGCTGGCCTCGGTCGCCAGTATCTCCAGATAGTGAGGCGCGGTGCTGCTGATCAACGTCCGTATCTCCGGCGCGCCCATCGACTGATCCCTGGCCAGGCGCGTATCGGCCGGTACCGTCAGCCGGTTGTAGGTGGTGGTGCTGCCCGCCGACAGGTAGAACGCGTCGAACAGGTGAACGCGCGCCTCGACGGAGAACGCCGGGTGAAAGCGCCGGTATTCGACGCTGGCTTCCCGTTCGTTCGCCGCCAGCGGCGGGGAGGCGTTGCCAATCCCGTAATAGCGAAGGATCTCGTCGGTGAACGACGGGCGAACGTCGAGGCGAACGCGGTTGCCCGGCCCGATGCGCGGAATCGTCAGGGCGAGGACGTAGTCCTGATAGGGCAGGATCACGGTCTGACGTCCCTGCGCGTTCGCCCTCAGCTTGAAGCTCAAGAATGCCGACGCCTCGAGGCGCCACCGGTACGGCGGACGCCCCGGCTCCAGCCCGGCCCAGTCGCCGACGAAGCCGCCCCCGACGCCGATGTCGCTGTCGCCACCGACGAGCGGAACGAAGTTCAGCTCCCGGCCCGACTGGGCCCGCGCCGGCGCGGAAAGAAGACCGACGAGCACGACGCAGGCCCGGCCCACCACCCACGAAGCGCGCATCGACATCAACCTTCGAGAAAGCTGGGGCCTCGCCTCTCGCCGTCAACCGCTTGACCGCGGCTGTAACACGACCGCGACCGACCTCCCGCGATGACTTGGAGAGCGGCGCGCACTAGGATGGGCGCCGTGGCGCTGATCCGCGAGACGTTCCCGGTCGGGATGCTGGGGTGTAACTGCAGCATCGTCGCCTGTCCGGAAACGCGCGAGGCGCTGGTCGTCGATCCGGGCGACGAGGCGCCGGCGATCTTGAAGGCGCTGGGACGGCTGGGCGTTCGCGCGGTCAGGCTGGTGCACACGCACGCCCACTTCGATCACATCATGGGGACGGGCGACGTCGCGGCGGCCACCGGCGCCGAGATCGTCCTGCACAAGGACGATCGCTTCTTGTACGACAACCTGGCGATGCAGACGGGGCTGTTCGGCATGATCGCGCCATCGCCGCCCCCGCCGCCCACGCGCGAGCTGACGGCGGACGAGGCGCTGGGCTTCGGCCGGCGCGAGGCGCACGCGATCCACACGCCCGGCCACACGCCGGGGTCGACCTGCTTCTTCGTCGAAGGGCCCGGCGAGACGCCGATCGTCTTCGCGGGCGACACGCTGTTCCGGCGGTCCATCGGGCGCACGGATCTGTGGGGCGGGTCGGCGCCGCAGATCCAGCGCTCGATCCACGAACGGCTGTTCACGCTGCCCGACGAGACGCTGGTGATCACCGGGCACGGGCCCGAGACCACCATCGGCGCGGAGAAAGAAAGCAACCCCTTCGTCGGCCGGCGCGGCCGCGGGCTCTGAAGTAGCGCTCGCCGCTATGGCTTCAGCGTCGCCGTGTCGATGACGCGCACGCCGGTGGGCGGCGACCAGCGAAAGGTGGCGTCGGGGACGCCGGTGTTCACCTTGACGTCGGAGAAGACCATGTCGTTGGTGTTCCCCTGGCCGTCGGTGAGCACGCTCTCGCGGACGTGGAAATCGTCGGGATCGACGACGAACAGCAGCGACGCCAGCTGCGCGCGCGACTGCCGGGGCTTGAGCGCCAGCACGTAGTCGCGGGGCGTGCCGAAGGCCGGCTTGTCGGCGAAACCGATGTCGAACTCGGCGGCCAGCTTGCCCTTGCCGGTCAGAAACGCCAGCGCCGCCGGCAGCTGCGACGACTTCAGGTCTTGCTTGAAGGCCTGCTGATCCTCCGGCTCATAGAGCCACAGGCGGTCGCCGTCGGCCAGGTACATCTTCACGTCGGGTGTCTGGTAGTCCCAGCGCATGCGGCCCGGTTTCTTCAGCAGCACCTCGCCCGTCGATGTCGTCTTGCGTTTGAAGGTGGCGTTGGTCAGCGTCTGCGCGAAGCGCGCGCGGAAGTCGCCCGCGCTGTCGTAACGCTTCTGCACGCGCTCGACGACGTCCTTGACGCCGAGGCGCGGTGACGCCGCGGGCGGCGGCGGTGGCGCCGCGGCCTGGGCGAACGAAGAGGTCGCCCAGAGGGCCGCGACGACGCCGACACAGATCGCAACGCGCATGGGTCGATCCTAGCCAATCAGACGCGCGCCGACGACGGGGGATTCACCCGGTGTGCAGGCGCGCCGACCAGGCGATCCCGATCTGCCCCAGCCAGTACGTCGCCAGCGTCAGCGCCGCGGCGTGGGGAAAGCGACGCCGGAAGCGGTTCCAGGCCAAGGTGGCGTCCGAGACGTAGAACAGAAACGCCCCCACCGTCGCGGCGCCGGCGGCCACGGCGGGCAAGGGGCCGTTCACCGTCTTGCACGCCGCCGCCACCATCGCGGTGATCGCCACGGCGTAGACGACGACGGGCGCCTTCATCACTCCCAGCCCCGGCCACAGCAGCGACACCAGCGCGATGCTCAGCAGCGCGACGAAGCCCGCCGGCCAGGGCGGCGGCCAGAACGCGCCCCCGGCCGCGGCGCCGGCAAAGGCGACCGTGTACAGGATGTGCCCGGTCAGGACCAGGGGCACGGCGACGAGAAACGGCAGGTCGGCCTCGCTGATCAGCAGGATGTCGCCGGCGAGGTTGAACAGCACGCCCCCGGCGATCAGCCCGGCGAAGCGATCCGCCGGCGGCAACCCGACGATCAGCAACAAGGACAGCGTGGCCGCCGGCTTGCCGACGTAGATCAGCAGCCGGCGCCCGCGCGCGCCGCCCAGCTCGTGACCGATGATCGCCAGCGCGCCGAACACGATCACCAGCAGGGTTCCAACGATCGCCATCGACGTGCCTTTCCGCCAACCTCGTCTTCGCGCTCGCGCTCGCGCCCGCGGCTCAGCCCGCCTGCTGCAGGTATTCGCCGGGGGGCGCCACCACCTCGCGCGGCTTGGCGCCGTTCGCGGGGCCAACGATGCCGTCGCGTTCCATCTGCTCGACCATGCGGGCGGCGCGGTTGTAGCCGATCTGCAGCCGCCGCTGGATGAACGACACGCTGGCCTGGCGGGTCTCGCACACGATCGCCACCGCCTGATCGTAGAGATCGTCGTGGAAGTCGTCGGCCGGCCCGCCCCCGTCCTCGGCGTCCTCCTCGCGCGGTTTCAGGATGTCCATGTCGTAGACCGGCTTGGCCTGCTTCTTCAGGAACTCCACCACGCGGTGGACCTCGTCGTCGCTGAGGAAGGCGCCGTGAATCCGGCGCAGCTTGGTCCCGCGATCGGAGAACAGCATGTCGCCGTTGCCGAGCAGCGTCTCCGCCCCGGCCTGGTCCAGGATGGTGCGCGAGTCGATGCGCGAGGCCACCTGCAGGGCGATGCGGCTGGGGAAGTTGGCCTTGATGAGGCCGGTGATGACGTCGACGGACGGGCGCTGCGTGGCGAGGATCAGGTGCAGGCCGGCCGCGCGCGCCTTCTGGGCGATGCGCGCCACCGACGTCTCGACGTCCTTGGGCGCCACCATCATCAGGTCGGCGAACTCGTCGATGACGATGACGATGTACGGCAGCTTGCGCGGCGGCGGGCCGGCCTCGGCCTTGGCCTGGGCCGCGGCCTGCACGGCGGCCGCCTGGTCGGAGAGATCCTCGTCGCTGGGCGCCTCCGCCTGCACCACGCCGTCGGCGCTGTCGCCGGCGCTGCCGGGGATGGGCGCGTCCCCGTCCAGCTCGACCTCTTGCTCGGTGCCGTCGGGACCGGCGATGACGACCTTGATCTTCTTCGAGGGCGACTCCGCCACGGGCACGGGCGCGCCGCCTCGCGCCGGCTCGATCTTCGCGTTGTAGCTGGCGATGTCCCGCACGCCGGTCTTGGCCAAGAGCTCGTACCGCCGCTCCATCTCGTCGACGGCCCAGCGCAGGGCCAGGTTCGCCTTCTTCGGATCCGTCACCACCGGCAGCAAGAGATGCGGGATGCCTTCGTAGATCGACAGCTCCAGCATCTTCGGATCGACCATGATGAAGCGGACGTCCTCGGGGCTGGCGTTGTAGAGCACGCTGGTGATCATACCGTTGACGGCGACCGATTTGCCGGAGCCGGTCGTGCCGGCGACCAGCAGGTGCGGCATCTTGGCCAGGTTCACGCTGACCGGCGCGCCCTTGATATCCTTGCCCAGGCCCACCTGCAGCTTGCCGCTGCTGCCCGTGAAGCAGGGATCCTCCAGGATCTCCTTCAGGTAGACAGTCTCGCGCGTCTTGTTCGGCACCTCGACGCCGACGACGGCCTTGCCGGGGATGGGCGCCACGATGCGCACCGCTTGCGCCTCCAGGGCCATCGCCAGGTCCTTCTCGAGGTTCGCGATCTTTCCCGTGCGCGTGCCGGGCGCGGGCGCGAACTCGTACATGGTGACGACCGGGCCCATGTGGATCTCCTTGACCTTGCCGCGCACGCCGTAGTTGGACATCGCCTGCTCCAGGCGCTCGGCCATGTCGTACAGCGCCTGCTTGTCCATGTCGTGCGCCTGCGGCGGCATGTACTCGAGCAGCTCGGTGCCGGGCAGCTGGAAGGCGCCCTTGGTCAGCTTGATGAAGCCGGGGCCCTCGGCCTCGACGGCGCGCGGCGCCTCGATTTCGCTCTCGGCGGCGGCGGCCTGCTCCTGCTCCTGCCGCTGGCGCGTGCGCCACGCCGGCTCGACGATGATCGGACCCTCGGGCGCGGCGGCGGCGGGCGCGGCGGCGGCGCCAGTGGCGCCGGCCAGCGCGGCGCCGGCGGCGGCGGCGGGGGCGATGAGCGGCGGCGCTTCCTCGGACTCGACGTCCTCGTCGGAGACCGCCAGCTCGGGCGGCGGGCTCACCCGCTCGACGGCGGCCACCTCGGCGACGATGGCGGCCATGGCGGCGCGCTCGTCGGCGATCTCGCGCGACAGGGCGCGCGCCTCGCCGACCCGGATGGCCTCGTCGGGCTCCGTGTCGGGCTCCGAGCGCAGCGCGCGCGCGCCGTCGACCTGGTCGCGCTGCCCCTGCTCGTCGTGCTCGTCGTATCCCGGCGCGGTGATCACCCCGCGCGCGTCGAAAAATGGCCCGTCCTCCTCGGCCTCTCCCTCATCCTGCTTGATCGCGCCCAGCGCCGCCGCGGGCCGCGGGCCGGTGACCATCCTGATCGGCACGGGCGCCTCCTCCGGCGCGTTCTCGTCGTCGTCGGGGTCCTCGGCGCGCTCCGGGAACGCGGCGCGGGCGAGACGCCACAGGGCCAGCGCGCCGGCCGCGACGCCGCGCCGGACCTGTCGCAGAGCCCAGCCCACCACCACCACCACTTCGCGCAGGCTGAAATCGCACAGGAGCATCAGCGCGACCATCAGCACCGTCGTCGCCGCCAGCGACGCGCCCACCGCGCCGATGAAACTGGCCGTCACCTCGCCCAACCATTCACCCATCATGCCGCCGGGGCCGGTGTGGCCGGCGCGCTGGCTGGCGAACGGCAGGTGCATCAGCACCACCGACGAGCCGAGCAACATCAGAGCGCCCAGGACCTCGCCGACGCCGCCGACGACGCGCGCGCCTCGAAAGCAGCGCACGGCTCCCATGCCCAGCGCCACGATGACCAGATAAGCCCCGAAGCCCGCCAGCCCGTACAGGCCGGCGGCCGTGGCCGCGCCCCCGGGGCCCATCAGCCGGTTGCCGCCCAGCTGCATCGAGAGCAGCGAGAGGCCGGCGAACAAGCAAAACGCCAACAACATCACGCCAACAATTTCCCGGCGGCGTCCCTGGCGTCCCTTCCCTCTCGGCTCTCCGTCGCTCCTGGATCCCATGATTTTTCCTCGATCTGACGTGAGGTTAAGACGATGAGGGCTTTCGCCTCACGTTAACCTACATCGGCTACATCAGCCTACGTCGGGCTACAGAGCCGTCAAGTTTTCCGCCGGGCGGCGGGTCAGCCGGGCTCGCCGGCTTCGTCGCCGGGCTCGCCCGGCTCGCTGGGATCGTCGGCCTCGTCGGCCTCGTCGGCGCTCAGCGCGGCGAAGGCGCTGGCCACCGCGTCCTCCTCGGCGTCGTCACCGGGCGCGGCCGTCCCGGGCGGGACGCCGGCCGCGGGCGCGGCGGTGGCGGACACCGGCGCCGGGTCGGCGGGCTGCGCCTGCCAGTAAGCATAGACGGCCTCGGCCGCCTTGCGCGTGACGCCGGGAACCGCCGCCAGATCGTCCAGCGACGCCTCGCGGATCTTCTTCAGGCTGCCGAAGTGCCGCAAGAGCAGCCGCTGCCGCCCGGCCCCGATCCCCGGAATCGTCGCCAGCGCCGACCGCAGCGTCAGCCGCTTGCGCTGGCCGCGGTGAAAGGCCACGGCGAAGCGGTGCGCCTCGTCGCGCAGGTGCTGCAAGATGAACATCTCCGCCGTGTCGGGGCGGATCAGGATGGGATCCTTGGCGTGCGGCAGGAACACCCGATCGGGCCGGCGCGCCTTGGCCGCGTCGGGTTTGCCCGCGCCCCGCTTGCGGGCCGGGGCGGCCACCATCGCCGCCGCCTCGCCCGGATCGACCGCCGGCGTTTCATTCGCCGCCGGCGCGGCCGTCACCGGCGCGGCGGGAGCTTCGGCCGCCGGCGCCGCCGTCCCCGCCGCCAGCTCGGCCTCGACGTCGACCTCGCGCTCCTTGGCGAGGCCGATGATCGGCAGCCCGGAGCCGGGCCGCACGTCGATGCCGACGTCGCGCGCCGCCGCCAGCGCCATCCCCAGCTGCCCCTTGCCGCCGTCGATGACGATCAGATCGGGTAGCGCCCAGCTCTCGGCGGCGCCGCCTTCTTCGCCGCCGGCGCTGGCCGCCTGCGCCTCGCGCGCGCGCCGGAACCGCCGCGACAGCACCTCGTACATCGACGCGAAGTCGTCGTTGCGGCGATCGAACGCCCCGCTGCCCCCGATGCGGCGGACCTTGTACGTGCGATAGCGCGACTTCTCCGGCCGCCCGTCCACGAACACCACCATCGACGCCACGGTGGCGAAGCCCTGGATGTGCGAGACGTCGTAACACTCGATCACGCGTGGCAGGCGCGGCAGCTTGAGCCGGCGCTGCAGCTTGCCCAGCGCCACCTCCGTGTCCTCGCGCGCATCGCGACGGGAGGCGAAGCTGGCGGCCGCGTTCTTCTGCGCCAGCTCGACCAGCTTGCGCCGGTCGCCCCGCTGCGGGACCAGCACCTCGACGCGGCGGCGGCGCGGCGGACGCTTCTCGCTCAGCCACTCGGCCTTCACCTCGGCGTCGTCGATGGCGATCGGCAGCAGCACCTCGTCCGGCGGCGCCACGTTCATGTCGTAGTAAAGCCCGACGAACGACGACAGCAGCTCGGCGTCGGGGAACTCCTGCCCGGTGAACGAGAAGGCCCGGTTCCCCAGCAGCTTGCCCTGGCGGATCGACATCACGACGATCTCCAGCGCGATCCCCTCGCGGTGAAAACCGAAGACGTCCTGGTCGACGAAGTCGGTCGACACCACCCGCTGCTCCTCCAGCGTCGTCTCCAGCGCGCGCAGCTGGTCGCGGACGTCGGCCGCCCGCTCGAAGTCGGTGCGCCCCGCCGCCTCCTTCATGCGCGCCGTCAGCCGGCCGAGCAGCTCGTCGCTCTTGCCCTCCAGAAACAGCCGCACGTCGCGCACCTGGTCGCCGTACTCCTCGGGCGAGACCGGCAGCACGCAGGGCGCGGGGCAGCGCTTGATCTGGAACTGCAGGCAGGGGCGGCGCCGGTTGTGCAGCACGTGGTCCGTGCAGGTGCGCAGCTGGAAGTGCCGGTTCACGACCCGCAGCGCCTCCCGGCACGACGTCGCCGAGTGATACGGCCCGAAGTAATACGCCCCGTCCTGGCCGATCTTGCGCACCACCTCCAGGCGCGGCCACTCCGCCTCCGGGTCCAGGCGCAGCACCAGATAGTTCTTGTCGTCCTTGAGGTTCACGTTGAACCGGGGCTGGTGCTTCTTGATCAGCGTGTTCTCGAGGAGCAGCGCCTCCTTCTCGTTCGAGGTGATGACCGTCTCGATCTCGGCGACGATCCCTTCCAGCAGCGGCACGAAGTCGCGGTTGTCCCCCGACGAGGCCTGGAAATACTGGCGCACGCGATTGCGCAGCACGGCCGCCTTGCCGATGTAGACCACCTTGCCGCGGCGGTCCTTCATGATGTACACGCCCGGCGCGGTGGGGATGTTCTCCAGGATCTCCGCCAGCGTCTTGCGCGGCGGCGCCTGGGCGGCGTCGCGCAACGTGGCGGCGGGCGGGTTCTGCGGATCGCCTTCGGACATGCGCTTGGGTTCAAGAATAGCGGATGTTCGGGCGGCGCCCCGCTATAGTCCGCCTTCGATGAGCCCTCGCGCCCGCAGCGTCGCGGCGCCCCTCTGCGCCGCGCTGGTGGCCCTGGCCGTGTACGCGCGCGCCGCCGGCAACCCGGTGGTGGGCAAGCTGACGTGGCTCGGGCAGTCCTGCTTCGTGCTGGAGACGGCGACCGGGACGCGCGTGGTGATGGATCCGATTCCGAAGGGGCTCGGCTATGACCTGCCGGCCGGCCTGAAGGCCGACGCCGTCACCATCAGCCACGAGCACCCCGACCACAACAACGTCGCGCTGCTGGTCAACAAGCCGCGCATCCTGCGGGGCCTCACCGCCGACCGGAAGGGTTGGGCCAAGATCGACACCAAGGTCAAGGACGTCGCCGTGCGCTCGGTCGGCGTCTATCACGACGACGCGCTGGGCGCCGACCGCGGCCTCAACACCGTCTTCCTGTTCGAAGTGGCCGGCCTGCGCATCGCCCACCTCGGCGATCTCGGGCACCTCTTGACCGACGAGCAGCTGTCGGCCATCGGCGCCGTCGACGTGCTGCTGGTGCCGGTGGGCGGCGCCTTCACCATCGACGGACCGCAGGCCTCGCGCGTCGTCGATCAGCTGCGCCCGCGCCTGGTCGTGGTGCCGATGCACTACAAGACCGAGGTCTCGACGATCAAGCAGCTCGCCACCGCCGACGAGTTCCTCGAGGGCAAGTCAAACGTCCGCAGGGAGAGCACGCATACGCTGGCCCTGAGCACGGTCAAGGCGCGCCCGGCCGCCGAGATCGTCGTCCTCGGCTTTCGCTAGTGCTCCCCGCCAAAAATTTCGCGAGCACCAAGGCCGACAAGCCGGGCCGGACGCAAGGCGCGACGACGAGGAATACCCGTCGGTATTGTGAGGAGGAGCAACGCAGCGGCCGGCCCGGATCGTCGGCCGACTGCCGCGAAATTTTTGGCGGGGAGCACTAGGGGGCGTTGTCCCATCGGGCGCTGTTGTCCGGCGCGGGCAACAGGCGCCGGCGGGACAGCGGGAGCTCAACGCGTCCGGGTCGCCGCGCTGACACCCGGCTCGAGGGCCGCCTCCTGGATCAGACCATCGAGGTCGGGGCGCGTCGCCTCGCCGATGTAGCGGGCACGCAGGTGGCCCTGGGCGTCGAACACGAACATCGCCGGGATCGCGCCTGCCCACTTGTGGTCGAACTGGGCGATGAAGGCGTCGGGGTCGTCGATCTTGGCGATGGTGCGGGTCAGCGCGGGCGCGCTCTCGCCCAGTACCTTGGCCACGCGGGCGGTCGCCCTGGGGTCGTCCAGCGACAGTGACAGCACGTCGACACCGTAAGCTTTCTTCTCCTGGGCGAACCGGTTGACGACCGGCAGCTCCTTGAGGCAGGGCAGGCACCAGGTGGCCCAGAAGTGGACCACCAGCGTGCGCCCGCGGCTCCTCTGCATCTGCTGCTTGATGGCGTCGAGATCGACCAGCGTGACCGTCTTCGGCGCGGCGGGCGCGGCCAGCGACTCGGCCGCCGCGGCGGCGAGGGGGGGCGCGGCGAGCGCCGGCCAGGCGAGACCAGCGGCGGCGAGCGCCGGCGCAAACCACCGCGCCAGCGCCCCGCCCCGGGTCATGGCTTCCTCTTGATCGTGCAGCCGAAGGCGCGCGATTCGGCCTTGCTGACGGCCTTGCCCGCGGTCAGCTCGCGCAGGGCCGGACCCAGGTCGGCGACGCCGCCGTGATAGCGGATCACGCCGTGCGGATCGACGACGAAGACCTCGGGTGTGCGCTCGGCGGCGTAGGCGTCGGCGATCTTCGATCCGTCGTCGCGGAGCATGGGAAACGGGAAGTTGAGGGCGGCGTCGCTCTTGATCTCGTCGAGGGGTTCGTTCTGGTTGGCGTTGATGCCGACGAACGTCACCTTGCCGCTCCACTCCTTGGCCAGGTCGGCGAGCGGCTGGCGCGCCTGCGCCACGTAAGGGCAGCGGCTGCTCAGGAACACCAGCGCCACGGCCTGGCTGTGCTTGTCGGCGGTGAGATCGGTCAGGGCGCGCACGTCGCCCTTGTCGACGGTCTTGAGCGCGAACGCCGGCGCCTTGTCACCGGAGCGCGGCGCCGGGCCGGCGAGGGCGGCGCCGGCCGGCAACGTGGAGATGGCGAACGTGGAGATTGCGAATGCGGCGATGAACCAGCGGGAGGGACGCATCCCGTACATCTACCAGCCGCGCGGGCGGATTCAAGTAAGTGCAGCCAGCCGCGCCGTCGCCCGGCCGATGGCGGCCGGGACATAGTTGCCTCCCGAGATGAGGATCTTGAGCGCCTCCTGGGGCCGCAGGTCCAGGGGCAGGCAACGGCGCACGGGGACGAAATAGAGCCGCCCCGACGTCGGATTCGGCGACGCGGGCACGAACACACAGCAAACGTCGGGATCGCCGTCCAGCGCCTCGCCGCTGGTGAATCCCAGCATGCGGAGGGCGCCGCTCTCGTCGGGGATCAGCACGACGTGGGCGAAGATCCCCTCGTGCCCCTCGCTGGTGAGCGCGATCTGCTTCCACGAGCGGTAGAGATCGCGCAGGCCGGGAATGCGCCGCAACAGACCGTCCATCAGCCCCAGCAGGAAGCGGCCGATCAAGCTGGTGATGAAGAGGCCCAGCACATAAATCCCACCGACGGTGATGGCGATCCCCAGGAACGGATAGCTCACGCCGAACAGCCCGCGCGCCCGCGTGTCGACGTACCAGAGGATGAACGCCGTCACCGCGACGGGGACGGCCGCGAGCAGGCCCGCGAACAGCTTGTTCCGGACGTGGTTCTGCAGCCGCCCCACGCGACCAGCTTAGACGAACGGGGCGGAAACGAAAATTTCCGGTGCGGCGCTCTCAGCTGGCTGCGCGACTTCGAAGAGGTGGACCGCCTGGGCGCGCTGGAAAGGAAGCGCTCGGGACGCCCGCAGGCGGCGGCGTGATACCTTCGGAGCGGTGGAGTGGCTGAACTACCATCACCTGCTCTACTTCTGGGCCGTCGCGCGCTATGGCACGGTCGCGCGCGCCAGCGCCGAGCTTCGACTGTCGCAGCCGACGATCAGCGGCCAGGTGAAGCGGCTCGAGGACGTTCTCGGCCAGAGGCTGTTCGAACGCGCGGGGCGGCATCTCGTGCTGACGAACATCGGCCGCAGCGTCTTCCGCTACGCGGACGAGATCTTCGCGCTGGGACAAGATCTGATGGGGATGCTGAAGGGACGGCCGTCGCCGCGACCCTTGCGCCTCACCGTCGGCGTCGCGGACGCGCTGCCCAAAGTCCTGGTGCAGAAGCTGCTGCAACCGGCGTTCGAGATCGACAAGGCGATCCACCTCGTTTGCCGCGAGGATCGCGTGGTCGAGGACTTCATGAGCCAGCTCGCGGGACAGGAGCTGGATCTGGTGCTCGCCGACCGCCCCGTCGGCCCCGGGATCCGGGCGCACGCGTTCAATCACCTGCTCGGCGAGTGCGGCACGAGCTTCTTTGCCAGCGAGAAGCTCGCGAGGCGCCTCAAGCGTGGCTATCCAGGCTCGCTCGATGGTGCGCCCTGCCTGCTGCCCAGCGATCACGCCACGGTGCGCCGCCAGCTGGACCAATGGTTCGACGCCACGAAGCTGCGCCCGGCCGTGATCGCCGAGTTCGACGACAGCGCGCTCATGTTCGCGTTCGGCGAGGACGGGCGCGGGTTCTTCCCGGCGCCGACCGTCTTCGAGGATGAGTTTCGCCGCCGCTACAACGTCCGCGTCGTCGGCCGCAGCAAGACGGTGCGCCAGCAGTTCTACGCGATCTCGGTCGATCAGCGGCTGCATCACCCCGCCGTGATGGCCATCGTCCACGCCGCCCGGCAGGAACTGTTCGGGTAGGTCGTCACACCGGCCAGGGACGCTGCGGGCTCTCCAGCGCGCCCTGAACGCGAATCTGCGAACCGTTCCTGTACCCCGACGCCCAGGCGTAGGTGAAGCTTTCGCCTTCATCGCCGATGCTCTGCACCCGCAACCGGGACCGTTCGAGTGAGCCCAAAAAGGCGGCGAGGCCGGCTTCGTTCGTCGTGACGTCGAGGGTCGTCAGGCCGTCGATATGGCGAACCCGCCGCGTCACCTGGCTGGCCCATCCTTGATCGTGCCCGTGCTCGTCGAAGAATCGCGTGCCGCTTTTGTCGTTGCTCATCTGATGCAGGATTCGCTTACTGTGTTACCCGGAGGACTTTGGCGCCAATAGATAAGACCGCCACGACGGTTCGGAAATATCGATGGATCGGCCGGATCATGGGCCCTGGTTATCTGGTGTCTGACATTCGCGATCCTCGATTCATCTATTTTTACGAACCGTCGCCGCGAACTTACGACATGGTCTCCACCTGGCGCTCGGGGTATCCGATCGTGCGATGGCAACAGGGCCTGCACGGACGCAGCACTACTCCTTGGCCTTCTCGCGAGACGTGGAGCGCCGCTTTCTGCGCTGTCGGGCGTCGATCCGGGCGGCCATCCGCAAGCGCCTGGAGGACATCGTCGCCGCCGCGGGAGATTCCCGCGCCCGCGCGAAGATGCTGGCGCCCAAAGAGCCGCCGCTGCGCTTCTACGTCTACGAAGGCTTCCGCATCGTCTATCAAGTGGATCCGGGGACCCACCGGGTCGTCGTTCTGGACATCGCCGCGGTGACCTCGTGAGCAGCTCCGGGAATAGCGGGAAAGACAGTGATGAAGCGATGACCAAGAAGATCAGAATGACCAAACAGGGCGTCCGGGATCTCAACCACCACGGCCCGCGGCCGCCGAAGATTGAGCCGGTGGATCGGGTCTACGACGAACCGAAGCAGAGCTCCGTCGGAACCAGCGCCACTGGCGAGACCAGCACAACGACCGAGCCAGGCTAGTCACCGCCGCACATCGCCGATACATCTCAATTTTCGACGATCGACGCTGCAACTTTCGAATGGTCGATGTCGAAGAATGACCGTAGGGTGGCCCAACATGGATGTCAAGCCTGGGACACCGAAGCAAGCGAAGCTCAACTTCTACATCCAGAAGAAACCCCAGGCTGCCTCCCCGGAACCAGCGAACGTCAACAACGGCGTCGAGGAACGAGAGCGACCGGCTTCTGAAGCAGTGGTCGCCGGCGAGTCACCGCTGGAAGACGTAGAGTGACGGCGGAGCCGTTGACGAGACGACATGACCAACGATTTGGCGGCGAAGGTGTCGGTGGCGCGCGGGATCTTGCAAGCCGCCCGCGACAGTCTGGACGAGGCCGTGGCGACACTCCCCGACGGGCAGGCCGACAACGCGATGGCAACGCCCGCATTGCTGGGGTTGCTCTTCCGGGTCGTCGAGGCGCGCCGTCGACTGGACGGTCTGGAGCTGCTGCTGGCCGACATCAAGCCAGCCTGACCTCTGTTCCGGGCTCGTCGCAGATGACGGTTTTTCCGATGGGAGCGTGCGTGACTTCCTCATTGTCGCCGGACGAATCGGCGGTAGAAGGAACCCATGAGCACTGTGATGACTTTGGCGTTGTTTGTGGGCATGTGCTGCGGTCTGCAGGGGGTATGGTTCGCTTCCAGGATGGCCACGCTGCGGGCGGCATCGTAGCTGCCGATGCAAATTCGACTGGGATACGACCTGCGATACGCGTTCCCGCGGCCCACTCCCATGATTCTGACGCTCAACGTTCACTACTCGCGCGCGTCGGACCTGGTTCGCCCTGACCTGATGCTCACAGATCCCGCGGTCCCGATCCGATCGTATCGGGATGGCTTCGGCAACTGGTGCACACGTCTCGTGGCGCCCGAGGGCCGCCTGCGGATCTTCTCCGAGGCGGTGCTCAACGATCCCGGCACCCCCGATCCGGTCTCACCGGCGGCCGAACAGCATCCCGTCGAGGCGCTGCCCGAAGAGACCCTAGTCTTCCTCCTCGGCAGCCGGTACTGCGAGACCGATCGATTGTCCGAAACCGCCTGGCAGCTCTTCTCCCAGTCGCCGCCCGGGTGGCCGCGCGTGCAGGCCATATGTGACTTCGTCAATCAGCACATAAAATTTGGCTATGAATTCGCGAGCCCGACGAAGACGGCATGGGAGGCCTTCAACGAACGGCGCGGCGTCTGTCGCGACTATGCGCATCTCGCGATCGCGCTCTGTCGCTCGATGAACATTCCGGCGCGGTACTGCACTGGCTACCTCGGCGACATCGGCGTGCCGCCCCCCCACGGGCCGATGGACTTCGCCGGTTGGTTCGAGGCCTATCTCGGCGGCCAGTGGCACACATTCGATCCGCGCAACAACGTTCCCCGCATCGGACGCGTCCTGATCGCCCGCGGGCGCGACGCCGCCGATGCCGCCATCACCACCACCTTCGGCCCGAACACGCTGGAGAATTTCGTGGTTCGGACCGAAGAGGTCAGAGTCGCGAACTAGGGGAGCGTCGCAGCTCCGCGAGCAGGTCCGGGACCGAGATGACGGCCAGGCCCACGGCCGCGTCGGAGAGGCCGTACGGCAGCACCAGGTCGTCTCCGTTCAACATGGCGCCGCACGAGTAGACGACGTTCGGGACGTAGCCTTCGCGCTCCATGCCTTCGGGCGCGAGCAGAGGCTCGCGGAGCTGGCCGATCACCCGCCCCGGATCGTCGAGGTCCAGCAGCAGGGCGCCGATCACGTACCGCCGCATCGGTCCCACGCCGTGGGTGATGACCAGCCAGCCCGCCGGTGTCTCGACTGGCGAGCCGCAGTTCCCGATCTGCAGCAGCTCCCACGATCGGCTGGGGCGGTGAAGCTCGGTGACCTCGGCCCAGTGCCTGACGTCGGTGCCAGACGTCGCCAGGTGCAGGTTCTCGCGATCGCGGCGCGACAGCATGACGAAACTTCCCTTCACGCGTCGCGGGAAGAGGGCCATGCCTTTGTTCTGCGCCGCGAGACCGTTGAGCGTGGCGATGCGGAACGAAACGAAGTCGTCCGTCTGGATCAGCTGCGGCACGATCTCGTAGCCGTCGAACGCGGTATAGGTCGCGTAGTAGGTGACGGCGCCGTCGTCCTCCGTGAAGCGAACGAACCGGGCGTCCTCCATGCCATGTGTTTCGTGGGGACCGGCCGGAAAGATCACCCGCTCGGACAGGGTCGAGTCGGCCGGGAAGGTGGTGACGTAGCTCGACGCCGCCAGCACGCGCATGATCCTTGCCGTCTCGAAGCTGATCGCGTGGGGCGGGCCGTCGCGTTCCAGGATCGCGAGCGACAGCTCAAGCTCGGCGAGTGTGAAGTGTTCCGCCAGCCGGCCCAGGACCGCCGAGGCGAGCTCGTTCCCGGCGTCGAGCTCGACCAGCTTGGCGCTGAACTGCCGCTTTTCATAGTGCGCGGGCGGCGCGCGATCGCCGGTGACGAGGTAACCTCCCAGCGGCTCGAACGTCATCGCGCTGGTCCGGTCGATCACACCGGTCCGAAACTCGATCGACGAGATGTGTCCTTCGCCGACCGCGCGCAGGCTCATCACGAACCTTTGCTCGCCCGCCGCCAACCCGGTCTGATCGGGGGCCGGCACGAGCGACGGGTTGAACAGCGCCGCCCCCTCGACGGAGTACTCGCTGGTGAAGTAGGCGCCGATCAGCAGCCTGCGTTCCCGCGACAGCCCGGCATCGCCCGTGAGATGCGCGACCAGGGCGAAGTGACGTTCGAGGAGACTCTCGAATTGCTTGTGGCGCCTGGCGAATCGGCGGAGCACCTGCGGCAGCACCACCGAGACGTCGCCATCCGGCAGCGCCAGGATGCGCGCCATCAGCAGCCCGGCCCGGCTGCCGGCGTCGCCGGTGGCGATCTCCTCCCCGGGCAGGTACGGCTTGGCGATGACGCGGCTGGCGTCGTGCCGCAAGATGTGAGAGGTCCGTCTGATCACTGGAGCAACCGTTCCGTGCCCGCCGCGCCTGGGTCCGCGTACTCGAGACCTTCGCCGGCCAGTTCCAGCATCGCGATGAGCGACAGCAGATATGAGACCGTGCTCTCCGCGCCCTGATTCAAGTTCAGCGCCGCCACCCCCAGGCCGTCCCGGCAGCCCGCCGTGGCCGGATCGTAGACGGAGGCCCCCAGGCGGTTGGCGCCCAGGAACCACGCGAACGATTCGCGCATCCGGCCGAGGTAGCGGTGGTCGTCGCTCACCAGATAGGCGGCCCGGAACGCCAGCACGAACGCGGCGGCGTCGATCGGCTGCTCGTCAGAGTCAGAGCGCGTCCCGCTCCGGGAGTGCCAGCCGTTGTTGCCGATCAGCACCAGGCGCCCGTCGTGAAAGCAGATCTGTTCGAGGAACTCGAGACTCTGCCGCGCGACCTCGCGGGTGGCGGGATCGGCCTCGACCCGCTGCGCGCGCCACAACGCGAGGGGAAAGAGGGCGTTGTCGTAGGTGAGCGTCGGCTCGAACCAGCGCCATTCCGGGGTGGCGCGGTCGCGGTATTGCTGGCAAAGCCGCTGGGCGAGCGCGCGAAGGATCGCCGCGGCGGGCGCCACCTCGGGCCGCGCGGCCAGGAAGTTTCCGATCCCCAGCATCGTGAGGGCCGTGCCGCGTGGCCCGAGCTCGGTCGCGAAGCCCAGACCACGCTCGAACATCTGGCGCGCCAGCATGCGCTGCCCCTCGTCGCTTGCCAGCTGCACCGCCGTACCGAGCGCCCAGAGGGCGCGGCCGGTGCAGTCTTCCGACGCCGAATCCGCGGCGAACGAGCGGTTGTAGCTCATGAGGTTCCTGAACCGTCCCTCGCGGGTCTGCGCCAGGTGGAGAAAACCGAGATACGTCGACACCAGCCGTGTCGTCACCGGCGAGCTGGCGAGCCGATCCGCGTGCAGCGCGACGATCAACGCGCGGGCGTTGTCGTCGACGCAGTAGCCGGACTCGCGCGCCGGGACACTGAACGTGGCGTGCTGAATGATGCCGGTGTCGTCCGTCAAGCGGACGAGATGGTCGAGGCGCAGCTCCGGAAGACTGCTGGCGCGGGGAGGCTTCGGTCCGCGAGGCGCCTTCGCGGGCGGGCCAGGCACGTCGGCGGCGAGGCGCAGATATTGCTCGCCGACACGCGACCAGGTGAACGCCCGCGTGAACTCGTACGCGAGGTTTCTGACCCGGCCGAGCTCCGCCGGCGTCTCCAGCAGCGAAGTGATCGTGGTCGCGAGCGCGGTGCTGTCGGCGAACGGCACCAGGCGCCCGCGGCCGTCTGCCAGCAGCTCCTTGGCGTGCCAGTAGGGAGTGGAGACCACCGCCGCGCCGGCGCCCATCGCGTAGGAGAGCGCGCCGCTGGTCACCTGCGCCTCGTTGAGGTACGGGCTGACGAAGACGTCGGTCGCCTGGAGGTAGTTGCACAGCTCGTCGGTGGTGACGTACTGGTCGCGAAAGACGACGTGATCGCGAACCCCCAGCCGCTCGGCCTCGCGCTCGAGCGTCGTGCGGTAGGCTTCGCCGTACTGGCGGATGACGGCCGGGTGAGTCGCGCCGACGACGAAGTAGACGGCGTCGGGGCAAGCAGCGACGATCGCGGGCAGCGCCCGGATCACGGTCTCGATTCCCTTGTTCGGTCCGAGCAGTCCGAACGTCAGCAGCATCCGGTGACCGCGGACGCCGAACCTGGCCTTGAGCTCGCTCTGGTCGCGCGGAGCCATGTCGGGAATACCGTGCGGGATGATGTGGACGCTGGCGCCCCGCAGTTCATAGCGCCGCGAGAGCAGATCGGACGCGACCTTGCTCATCACGACCAGCCGAGCCGCCTTGGCCATCTTCTGCACGATCGTCCGCTGCGAGTCGGAGGGGTTGTCGAGGACGGTGTGCAAGGTGACGATCGTCGGCACGCGCAGCGCGCTCAAGAGATCGAGGATGTACGCGCCGTCGTCGCCGCCGAAGATCCCGTATTCGTGCTGCAACGACACCCAGCGCACGTCTTTGTAATTGATCAGCTCGGCGGCGCGCGCGTAGTCGCCTTTCGTTCCTTGTCGAATCTCGTAGCCGACCTCGTCCGGATAATCGTACGGGCCGCCGCCGTCGGTCACCGCGACAGCCATCGGCCTCACGTGCTCGTCGGCCGCGCTGATGCCCGCCGCGAGATCTCGCGTGAAGGTCGCGATGCCGCAGCGACGAGGCGGATAGGTCCCGACCAGCGCCACCCGGCGCACCGGTCCCGACTCGCCTCGGCCAGCCGTTCGGTTCATGGTGTCGCGGTTCATCCCGTGGTTGGCGATTCGCCCATCGGCCGTCGCCTCCAGGCCGTCAGCCGACCCGGCCGCCACGCCGCTCGAGGTACGGGAGCCGGCGCCCGCTGCCGGCCGGCGCGGCGAGCGTCTTCGACGCGCGAAAGGCCGCCGTCATCGCGCCCAGGTGGCGGCCGACCGCGGCTAGCGCGCCGTAGAGGCTTGCCTCCTCGTAGGCGATCCCACGGGCCTTGCAGAAAGCGCGCACGACCGGACGCATCGCCCGGTATCGGTCATGGGCGATGCGTGGAAAAAGGTGGTGCTCGATCTGAGAGTTGAGCCCGCCGTAGAAGAAGTCCAGCGCCGGTGGGTTGGAGATGTTCCGGCTGGTCGTCACCTGTTGCACCAGGTAGCTCAGCTTGTCGGCGTCGGTGAGGCGCCTCATGCCGATGTGATTCGGGATGAAGACCGACGCCGTCATCAGTGAAGAGATGCACGAGACCGCGAGATACGCCGCGACGGCGGCACCCCAGCCGAACACCAGGCCCGGCACGACGAGGAGGACCAGCCAGTGCAGAGGAACGACGAACCGATCGACGCGCGTGAGCTTGGGCTGCTGGAAGAGGTCGCGGATGCCGTCGTAGCGAAGCGCCGCCCAGTAGAAGCAGGCGAGCGGCCAGAACGCCCAGCGCTGGATCCTCAAGAAGAAGCGCCCGAATGGCGTCTTCCAGCTCTGAGAATCGGGGTAGACGGAGAACAAGACGCCGAACTGCATGTCCGGAT
>DATKEU010000375.1:0-3202 GCA_035544495.1 Polyangia bacterium
CGCCGTCTCGGGCAGCAACTTCGCCGAGGTCGGCTTCACGCTGGGTGAACCGAATCCGTCGTCGCCCGGGACGCGCACGCTGGCCGTGGTCAGCGCCACCGACAACCTGATCAAGGGCGGCGCCGGGCAAGCGATTCAAAACATGAACCTGATGCTGGGCCTGCCCGAGACGGCGTCGCTGGAAGATCCCGGGCCGTGGCCGTAAGCGCCGTCGTCAAGCTGGGCGGCGAGGTGCTGGCGGCGCCCGCGCTGGCGCAGGTGGCGGCCGGCGTGGCGGCCGCGCGCGCCGGTGGGCACGACCTGGTGATCGTACACGGTGGCGGGCCGCAGGCGACGGCCCTGTCGCAGCGCCTGGGACTGACGCCCACGATCGTCGGCGGCCGGCGCGTGACCGACGCGGCCACGCTGGACGTGATGAAGATGGTCGTCGCCGGCCAGCTGAACGTCGATCTGGTGGCGGCCCTGCGCGCCGCCGGCGTTCCGGCGCTGGGCCTGCACGGCCCGAGCGGCGTCATCCTGGCGAGCCGCCGCCCGCCGCGCGTGGTCTCGGGCGGCGGGCCCGACCCCGTCGACTTCGGGCTGGTGGGCGACGTCGAAGGGTTCGATCTCGCGCTGCTGAGACAGCTCGGCCGCGCGTACCTGCCGGTGCTGGCCTGCCT
Source organism: Polyangia bacterium (assembly GCA_035544495.1). Classification (GTDB taxonomy): domain Bacteria; phylum Myxococcota_A; class Polyangia; order Fen-1088; family Fen-1088; genus DATKEU01. The sequence continues at coordinate 660 of DATKEU010000375.1, forward strand.
GGGCGCCTCGCCGGGTGGGGAGGTGCTGAACATCAACGCCGACGTGGTGGCCAGCCGCCTGGCCGCGGCGCTGGGCTGCGACGCCCTGCTGGCGGTGACGGCCGTGGGCGGCGTGCGCCGGCACAAGGACGACCCCACCTCGCGCCTGGCCCGCCTGACCGTCGCCGAGGCCCGCGCCGCCATCGCCGACGGCACGGTCCAGGGCGGCATGATCCCCAAGCTGGAGGAGGCGTTCGAGCCGCTGGCCGCCGGCGTGCGCGCGGTGCACATCATTGGCCCGGCGGAGATTGCGTCGGCGCTGGCGCACCCCGGAACGGTGGGGACGTTGCTGCGCGCGTGAGCCAGACCTGACCCAGGCGGCAATCGACCGGTGGGGCGGGGTCCCGCCCGCAGGCGAGCCGCTCCAGCGCGGCGTCCAGCGTCTCCAGTTCGTCGCCGTCGCAGACGCGGGCGGCGTGGCGATCGTTCCTCCAGGTCCGCAGGTTCATGACGTGGATGCGGGCCATCAGGCGCGCGGGCAAGCGCGCGCGCGTGACGCGCGCCTGGCGGACGATCCAGCCGGTGCCGCTGGCCAGCCGGGCCAGCGTGCGCCCGATGGTCATGTCCTGTCCGTGCGCCCGTTGCAGCGCTCCCACCAGGGCGTGGTAGCGCGCCAGCGCCGGGTGCGCCGACGTCAGCGCCGCGGTCTCTTCCAGCAGAAGGTGCGCGCCGGGCGCCGCCACGTCCGCCCAGGCGCGAAGCGCCGCCGCCGGCCGCGCCAGGTGGGTCAGCAGGAAGCGCGCGTACAGCAGATCGGCGCCGGCCGCCGCGGGCGGCGGCGCGGTCACGTCGTGGGCGACGAACCGCAAATCATCCGCTGCCCGCAGCGCCGCGCGGGCCAGGAAGCGCGGCGAGCGGTCGATCCCGGTCGTCACCGCCGCCGCCATCACGTCGCGCACCAGGCAGGTCGTGTATCCCGGGCCGCAGCCGAGATCGACCGCCAGCGCGACCGGCGCCTCGCCGTAGGCCCGGGCGCGCACGCGCGCCAGGAACGCGCGCGAGGTTGGTTCGAAGGCCCGCGCCAGGATGCGCAGGCGTTCAGCAGCTAGATCGGTGTCCCCGAACGTGTACGTGTCAGCGTCGTCGGCCATGGTGCATCCGGCTCACCAGCGGGCGCGACCGACCGTCGGAGGCGACCCCCGCGGGTCGCCTCTCCTTTCTCGGTTCAGAAGGACGGCGCCCGCAGCATGACCATCGCAAACCACCAATAGAGGCGGCCGTTCAGCATTTCGAACGCGGGCTGCGATGAGGTCGCGGGCGACATCGAACAGCTCCATTCTCGGGGAATGGCGCTGGCTGTCAACGGCCGGCATGAGCGGCGGCCGGTGATTCGGTCAGGATTCCTCGCCGGCTCGCGTCAGCAGGGCAGGGCCTTTGCATACAAGGGCGTGACTTTTTCCCCGCTTCCGGCGTCAAATTGAATGGAGCTGGAGGGAAGTCATGAAGTCATTCGTTCTCATCGGTTCGCTGCTCGCGGCGCTGCTCGGCGCGCCGGCAGTCGCGTCGGCGCGAGGATTTCACGGGGGCGGAGGCGGAGGCTTCGGCCACGGGGGCGGGTTCTCCCATGGCGGCGGCGGCGGCTTTTCGCACGGGGGCGGCTTCTCTCACGGGGGCGGGTTCTCTCACGGCGGCGGCTTCAGCGGTCATTTCGCCGCGCCCGGAGCCCATTTCGGGGTTCGCCCAGGCTTCGGCGGCGGCTTCGGCGTCCGTGGTGGGCATGTTTGGGTTCCCGGATACTGGGGATGGCGGGGTGGCGCGCGCATCTGGATCGGCGGCGGTTGGTACGTGCCTCCCTACGCCGACTGGGTGTGGATACCCGGCAACTGGTACTGGAACGGCTACCAGTGGGTCTGGTACGAGGGCCATTGGGGCCCACCTTATTGATATTGATCGCGCGTTCGACTCCCGGCGCCTCCTGGGAACTCTGAGCGGATCTTCGATCTATCGGTTTCTTCGATGAATTGACGCGTAAGTTTCGTATCGTCGATGGATGGGGTGGGCCGTATCGTCATGAGATGCGACTCCACACTGAACCTGAAATCGAGGGCGATGGCGACTCCTGGCAGGGATCGGCCCGAACGGTTCGTCGTCTGATCGTTCGGCCGGCGTCGCTGGCCTCGGGGCGGCGGTGACCGGCGCCCAGGGTTCGCAGGGGCGGCTGGTCGAAGACCGGCCCGACGACGCCCAAGCCCTGCGGGATCTCCACCTGGAGCTGGATCGCCGCGGGCTGCTCGAGCCGTCCGGGGTCTGGCGCTGGAAGCTCCTCGTCTGGATCCCGGTTCTCCTTCTTTCATACCTCGGTCTCCTCGCGCTGCCGTTCGGGCTGCTCTGGCTGGCGCTGGTCCCGCTCTCGTCGCTTGCTTTCCTGACGATGGGGTACCTCGGCCACGACGCGGGACACTATGCGGTCTCCAAGCGGCGATGGGTCAACGACGTCTGGGGGCATTTCGGCATGACCTTCCTTTGCGGATTCAGCTTCGGGTTCTGGCGTGCCCGCCACAACC
>DATKEU010000376.1:0-11279 GCA_035544495.1 Polyangia bacterium
CGCCCGTTGCGGGCAGCGGCGGGCGCGGGTGCGGCGACCCGCGGCAGCGGTCGCAGCTTCTCGACCGGAGCGCGGCGGGTGGGCTTGCGCGCGTTCTTGAGGTCGCCGCGAACGGGGAGTCGGCCAGGTCTGGATCCGAACTTCTTGCCGGGTTTGTTGCCGAACTTCGTGCCGGACTTTTCTCCGGACCCCTTGCCGGCCCTTTTTTCCAACCTGCTGCCCGAGCTCGGTTTTGGCCGCTTCGGCCTGCCCGCCGGGGGTTTGGAACCTGTGCCTCTACCACCCGATCGCGTTGTTGTCGTCACCTGCCTAGAAGAGTAGCAAAGCCAAATCTACGTGGCTACCGAGAGGGGCCCGCTGCTCGCGGTGTCATCGACTTGTCACGAACTGTCGGGAGTTTCGGGGGCCGCTGTCCCGCCGTCGGAGGCTTCTTGCTGCGCCCGGGCGTCGCGCCAGCGCCGTTCGAAGACCGTGATCAGCCGGTCGAGGTAGCCGTTCCCCAGGCCGGACAGCCCCTCCTCGACGATGCCGGTGGCGCGATCCAGCCAGCGCGCCTCGCCGGGGGCGGGCGCGGCGGTCTCGTCGGTGTCCAGCGTGACGCCCGGCTGTCCGCCGCTCGCGACCCAGTGCTCGACCGCCTTCTGAAAACGGGCCGACACCCAGGAGGGCGCCTCCAGCATCGAACGGCCCATGATCTGTCCGCCGTCCCGAAAGACCGCGATCAGCGCGCTTCGCTCAGCCTCCGCCAGCGAGCTTTGAATCACGGCGCGCAGCCGGATCGCCTGCGCGCGATCCAGCCCCGCCCCGACGTGGAGCCGCGCGCAGAAGTGATCGAACAGCGTCCCCATCTGGAACGTCATCGCCATCTCCTCGGCGCGCCGGCCGATGGCCATCAGGGCGAACACCTTCCGCCACGCCATCTTCAGCGCCAGCAGCGTCGCCGCCGTCAGCGTGGCGTTGCGCATGGCGCCGCCCTCGCGCGGGTCGGCCAGAAGCTCGGCCGACGATTGCGCCAGGTCCACCTGGCGCTTCTCGGCCAGCTTCATCAGCAGGCCGGCGCGCACGCGCCCGGCGACGTAGTCGTCGGCCACCGGGATGGGGACGATGCCGCCCACGACGGTGGCCAGCAGCGATCGCCGCACGATGAGGCGCCGGTGCGGGCGCAAGTGATCCAGGCGCCCGGCCGCGTCCAGGCGGCGCGAGCCGGGGAAGACAATCAGCTCGGGCAATCCCGCCTCGTCGTCGTTCGCGGGCCGGGCATCGCCCGGGCGGTCGTCGCCGTCGCCCGGGGGGACGCCCGGCTTGTCTCCGGCCCCGTTGCCGTGACGGTTGGTCATGGACGGCGGCCCTTCTTCTTCTTCGCCGGCGGCGGCGCCGGCGGCGGCGGGACGCGACCCCCAAGGCCCCGCAGCATCTCCTTCTGCTCGGGGACGATGCGCTGGCGCAGGGTCAGCTCCTCGGCGACCGGGCGGGCGATGGGCGGCACGGCGGCGGCGTCGCTGACCGTGGCGTGCACGTCGATGGCGCCCTTCATCGGGCGCTTGTCCTCGGTTAGCGTGAACGCCGACTGCAGGTCGGCCTTGACCAGGGCGCCAGAGCGCTCGTCGATCAGGACCTCGCCCAGCAGCTCGGCGATCGTGACCGTGCCGCGCCAGCGCCGCAGGGCAGGCAGGTCGTCGGGCGGCGGCTGTGGGACGTCGTCCTTGGCGATGCGATACTGGGCCGCGCTGGCCCCGCCCACCAGCTGTGGCGAGCCGCTCTGGATCAGGGCGCCGCTGGCGACCACCTCCCAGGCCGCCCAGGGGCCGCCCAGCGCTTCTTCCAGAAGCTGCGTCGGCTCCGGATCTTCGGCCACGCGGCGGATCATCTTTCCATAGCGTAGCGCAACCGCCAGCTCGCGCCCGTAAAGGATGACCTCGCGCCCGCCGTCGCGGTCGTTGCTTTCCAGGAGCCGGTAGTTCCCCTCGCGATCCAGCCAGACGTCGGTGGTGGTGGTGACCGCGTCGCTGCTGTCGCCCTCGGGCGTGACGGCGAAGCGTGCCGTACCGTGAAAGTGACCGCCGCCCATCTTGCGCAGCGCCGTGACGAAGAACGGCGGGCGCAGCGCCTGCTCCACCGTCGCCGTGAGGGCGCGCGCCTGCTCGCGCGCCTGACGGTCGCAACCGGCCGGGCCCACGCACAGCGCGAGCAGCGGCACGACGGCGGCGCGGGACGGACGCTTCACGGCCAGCCGAGATTAGCACCGCGGGCGCCGGCGCCGCGCGCGCCGGCCGGCAATTTCTCGCCTTGGCCGGCGCGATCCGGCATAGCTATGGGATGGAGGGTGCCTCCGATCTGCTGGTTTCGCCGGCGGCCATCGCGCTGGCGGCGGCGTGGGGCGCGATCTGGGGCAGCTTCTTCAACGTCTGCATCGCGCGCATCCCCCTCGGGCAATCGGTGGTGCGGCCGGCGTCGCGCTGCATGGCGTGCGGCAAGGCGGTGCGCGCCGCCGACAACATTCCGATCGTCTCGTACGTCTGGCTGCGCGGGCGCTGCCGGTCCTGCGGGGCGCGCTTCTCGCCGCGCTATGCCCTGGTCGAGGCGCTGATGGCGGCGCTGTCGGCGCTGTTGTACTGGAAGTTCGTGGCGTCCGATCTCGACGCGGCCGCCGCCGTGCGCCTGGCGCGCTTCGCGCTCTACTTCGCGTTCACGGGGGCGCTGGTGGTGCTGTCGTTCATCGATCTCGACACGCAGCTTCTGCCCGACGTCATCACGCTGCCGGCGATTCCGATTTTCTTTCTGGCGGCGGCCGGCGCGCACGAGACCAGCTGGGCCGAGCGGGCCATCGGGCTCGCCGCCGGGTACCTGTTCGTGCGCCTCGTCGCCGACGCCTACTACTACATCCTCAAACGCGAGGGGATGGGCCTCGGCGACGGGAAGCTGCTGGCGATGATGGGCGCGGCGCTGGGCTGGAAGGCGCTGCCGTTCATCATCTTCGCGGGATCGTTCCTGGGCGCGGCGATCAGCATCCCGCTTTTGCTGTGGGCGCGGCGGCACCCGCGGAAGGCGCCCGCGCCGGCGCCGGAGGGCGAGGCGCCCGAGGGCGAGGAAGCGGACACGTCGCTCGGGCGCGTCCAGGTGCCGTTCGGGCCGTTCCTGTCACTCGGGGCCGTGCTGTACCTGTTCGTGGGCCAGGCGGCGCTGGCCGCGCTGGGCGGCGGCGCGGAGTAGATCCGCTCCGTTGACGCTCCCGGGTGCGTGTGCGAATAAACAACGATGCTGATTCTCGTGACCGGCGGCCTCGGCGCCGTCGGGTCGCATCTGGTTGCGGAGCTTCGCGGGCGCGGGCACGACGTCTGGATCAACGACCTGCGCCATCACCATGACCCGAAGTACCTGCGCGGCGACGTTGGCGAGTACCGCCAGCTCGAGCGCGTGGTGACGCACAAGAAGTTCGAGCTGGTCTATCACCTGGCCGCCGAGTTCGGGCGCTGGAACGGCGAGGACTTCTACGAAACCATGTGGCAGTCGAACGTCATCGGCACCAAGAACCTGATCCGCCTGCAGGAGAAGCTGGGGTTCCGACAGATCTTCTTCTCGAGCTCGGAGGTCTACGGCGACTACGAGGGCGTCATGTCGGAAGACGTGATGGACAAGCACGAGATCAAGCAGATGAACGACTATGCGATCTCGAAGTGGGTCAGCGAGATGCAGATCCTGAATTCGGCCACCATGCACGGGACCGAATCGGTGCGCGTGCGGCTGTTCAACACGTACGGCCCCGGCGAGACGTACAGCTCGTACCGCAGCGTGATCTGCCAGTTCACGTACGCGGCCTTGAACAACCTGCCGTACAAGGTCTACGACGGGCACACCCGGACCAGCACGTACATCACGGACATGGTCGTCACGCTGTCCAACATCGCCGAGCGGTTCAAGCCGGGCGAGGTCTACAACGTCGCCGGCACCAGCTATCACGACATCCGCACGGTCAGCGATCTCATCCTCAAGGCCGCCGGCAAGACCGACAAGCTGGTCACGTACTCCGATGGCGAGCCGTTCACCACCAAGCACAAGAAGGTGGACGCATCGAAGGCGGTGCGAGACCTCGGGCACGCGCCCAAGGTCGGCCTCGAGGAAGGGATCGCCAACACCGTGAAGTGGATGCGGGCGTTCTATGGCGTTTGAACGGCAGAAGATCGTCGTCATCGGGATGGGCTATGTCGGCCTGCCCGCCGCCATCCTGCTGGCCAAGGCCGGTCACGAGGTGGTGGGCGTCGACGTCAACGAGAAGGTGATCAAGGCCGTCAACGACGGCATCCTGCACATCGACGAGGTCGAGTTCGAGGCGATGATGGCCTCGCCCGAGGTGCGGGCCAACCTGCGCGGCACGCGCGCCGTCGAGCCGGCGGACGCGTTCCTGATCGCCGTGCCGACGCCGCTGGAGGCGACGCGCAAGATCGCCGATCTGTCGATGGTGCGGGCGGCCTGCGAGTCGCTGGTGCCGCACCTGCGGCGCGGGGCGCTGGTGGTCCTGGAGTCGACGGTGCCGCCGCTGACCTGCAAGAACGTGCTTCGGCCCATCATCGAGAAGTCGGGGCTGAAGGTGGGCGCGGACATCCGCCTGGCTCACTGTCCGGAGCGCATCCTGCCCGGGCGCGTGTTTCACGAGATCGTGCACAACGACCGCATCATCGGCGGCGTCGACGCCGCGTCGACGGAGGCGGCGCGCAAGCTGTACGCGACGATCGTCGAGGGCCAGCTCATCCCCACCGACGACGTCACGGCCGAGCTGTGCAAGCTGATGGAGAACACCTACCGCGACGTGAACATCGCGCTCGCCAACGAGCTGGCGTCGGTGTGCGAGCGTCTGGGCGTCGACGTCCACCACGCCATCGACGTCGCCAACCGCCACCCGCGCGTCGACATCCTGCGCCCGGGGATCGGCGTCGGCGGTCACTGCATCGCCATCGATCCCTGGTTCATCACCGAGGCCGATCCGGAGTCGAGCGTCCTCATCCCGACGGCGCGCCGGATCAACGACTCGCGCCCGGGCAAGATCGCGGCGCTGATCCGGCAGGCCGTGGCCGACGTCGGCGAGCCGCGCATCGCCTGCCTGGGCGCGACGTACAAGCCCGACACCTACGATCTGCGCGAATCGCCGGCCATCGAGATCTTCCACATGCTGCGCAAGGACGGCTACGACGCCCAGCTGTTCGATCCGCTGACGCGCGAGTTTCCGGTCGGCAGCCTGGCCGAGGCGGCGCGCGGCTGCGACCTCATGGTGCTGCTGGTGCCGCACAAGCGGCTCAAGGCGCAGCTGGCGGAGGAATGGCCGCGCGTCGGGGCGGCCATGCGCCGCCCGCACATCGTCGACGTCTCGGGCGGTGCGCTGCGCAGGCTCAGCGCGCCGCCGGCGTGACGCCGGGGACGCCGCCGGCGGTCTGCGGATCGATGTCGGCCAGCAGACGGGCGACGATGCGCTCGGCGGCGTGACCGTCGCCGAACGGATTGTGGGCGCTGGCCATCGCGCGATAGCTGGCCGGGTTCTGGGTGAGATCGGCGATGGCGTCCAGAATGCGTGCGGGCACCGTCCCGACCAGGCGCGCGGTGCCGGCGGCCACCGCCTCCGGGCGCTCGGTGGTGTCGCGCAGGATCAGCACCGGCTTGCCCAGGCCGGGCGCCTCCTCCTGGATGCCGCCCGAGTCGGTCAGCACCAGCCACGCCGACCGCAGCAAGCGCACGAACGGGCGATAGCTGACGGGATCGACCAGGTGAATGCGCTCGTGATCGCCCAGGAGCTCGCCGACCGGCGCGCGCACGTTCGGGTTCGGGTGCACGGGGTAGACCACGCGCAGCTGCGGCCAGCGATCGACCGCCGCGCGCAAGCCGCGGCAGAGGTCGCGAAACCCCTCCCCGAAGCTCTCCCGCCGGTGCGCCGTCACCAGCACCAGCCGCTGGTCTGTCTCGAGCGGCGGCACCCCGACGGCCGCGAGCGCGTCGGCGCTGGTCGCCGGCCCGTCCGCCGCGACGACCATGCGCAGGGCATCGATCGCGGTGTTGCCGGTGACAGCGATGGTGGCATCCGCGATCCCCTCGCGCCGCAGGTTCTCGCGCGCTCCTTCGGTGGGCGCGAAGTTCCAGCGCACCACGCGGGCCACCATCTGGCGGTTCATCTCCTCCGGAAACGGACGCGCGAGATCGTACGTGCGCAGCCCGGCCTCGACGTGCGCGACGGGGATCCGCTGATAGAACGAGGCCAGCGCCCCCGCCAGCGCCGTCGTCGTGTCGCCCTGGATCATGCCCAGCGCCGGCCGCACCGCCGCCAGCACCTCGCCGATGGCGGTGACGGCCCGCGCGGTCAGCGCCGTCAGCGTCTGGTCCGGCTGCATCAGCCCGAGATCGAAGTCGGGGCGCAGGCCGAAGGTGTCGTTGATCTCGTCGAGCAATTGCCGGTGCTGGGCCGTCGCGCACAGCACCACTTCCAGACGCCCGCTCTGCCGGCAGGCGGCGATCACCGGCGCCAGCTTGATCGCCTCGGGCCGCGTTCCGTAGATGAACAGCGCTTTCGGCACCGGCGCGGCGCTCATCAGATGGTGTCGGCGATGATCTGCTGCAGGCGATCCTCGACCAGCGCGCGGATGCTGGCCAGGCGGGCGGCGGTGTCGGCCTCGAAGCGCAGCACCAGCACGGGCCCGGTGTTGGACGCCCGCACCAGCCCCCAGCCGACGGTGCGCCCGTCCTCCTGAAAGCTGACCCGCACGCCGTCGACGTCGATGATCGGGTAACGCTCGCGGAACCAGGCGACGGTCTTGCGCACCACCTCGAACTTGATCTCCTCGGGGCAGTGCAGGCGGATCTCCGGCGTGTTGTGAAGCGCCGGCAGCGTGTCGTAGTGCTCGGCCAGCGTGGCCGGCGATCGCGACAGAAGCTCGACCAGCCGTGCGCCCGCGTAGACGGCGTCGTCGAAGCCGTACCAGCGATCGGCGAAGAACATGTGCCCGGACATCTCCCCGGCCAGGGCCGCCTTCTCCTCCTTCATCTTCGCCTTGATCAGCGAATGGCCCACCTTCCACATGATCGCCCGCCCGCCGCGGGCGGCGATCTCGTCGAACAGCGCCTGGCTGCACTTCACCTCGCTGACAAAGGTCGCGCCTGGCGACTCGAGCAGGATCTCCCGGGCGAACAGCATCATCAGCTGATCGCCCCACACGATGCGCCCGCGCCCGTCGACGGCGCCCACGCGGTCGGCGTCACCGTCGAGGGCGATCCCCACCTCGGCGCCGCTCTCGCGCACGCGCGCGCGCAGGCTCTCCAGATTCTCCGGCACCGTGGGGTCGGGGTGGTGGTTGGGAAAGCGGCCGTCCGGTTCGCAGAAGATCCCTTCGACCGGCAGGCCCAGCTGCTCGAGGATCGGCACCAGCGCCACGCCGCCCGTGCCGTTGCCGCCGTCGACCACGACCTTGGGCCGGCGCGCGCCCAGGCGGATGTTGGCGGCGATGGTGGCGATGTAATCGGGCAGGATGGCGTGCTGGCTGGCGGCGCCGCCCCGAACGCCGCGCTGGAAGTCGCGGGTCTGCATGCGCCGGAGCAGATCCTGAATGTCGCCGCCGTGAATGGTGCTGCGTCCGACGACGATCTTGAACCCGTTGTCCTCGGCCGGGTTGTGGCTGGCCGTGATCATCACGCCGCCGTCGGCGCTCAGATGAAAGACGGAGAAATAGAGCGCCGGCGTGTGCACGACGCCGATGTCGACGACGTCGAGCCCCGTGTCGAGCAGCTGGGCCTTGAGCACGGCGTGGATGCGCGGCGACGACAGTCGGCAGTCGCGCCCCAGCGTGATGCGCCGGGCGCCGCGCCCCACGAACATGGCGCCCAGGGCCTGCCCGAGATCGGCGACGAAGGCGTCGTGCAGGTCGGGCTCGGCGGCGCCGCGGATGTCGTACTCGCGAAAGACCCGGGGGTTCGTCATCGGCATGGGTTCACAGCAGATCGTCGCGTCCGGCGCGTCGGGCGGCGTCGACGATCTGCCGCACATCCTGGGCACGATTCTTGGGGATGACCAGCACAGCGTCGCGCGTGGCGACGACCACCAGATCGCGCGCGCCGACCACGCCGACGTACGGCGCGCCCGGCTCGGCGTAGACCACGCTGCCGTCGCCGTCGATCAGCGCCGCCTGCCCGACGACGACGTTGCCGCGCGCGTCGGCGGGGCGCATGGCCGGCAGCGCCGCCCAGCTGCCGACGTCGTTCCAGCCGAACGTGCCGGGGATGACCCGGATGCCGGCGGCCTTCTCCATGATCCCGTGATCGATCGAGATCGCCGGCACCGCTGCGTAGCGGGCCCGCACGGCGGCGGTGAAGTCGGCCTCGCCGACCATCGCCTCCAGCGCCTCGCCCAGCGCCGGGAGGTGGCGGCGCGCCTCGGCCAGCATGCGGCCCGCGGTGAGGAAGAACATCCCCGAGTTCCACAGGTACTGGCCGGACGCGAGGTACGCCTCGGCGGCGGGCCGATCGGGCTTCTCGACGAACGCCGCCACGTCGAAGACCGCCAGCGATCCGTCGCCGCCCACGCGCGGTCCGACGCGCAGGTAGCCGAACCCGGTCTCCGGGCTCGACGGCGTGACGCCGATGGTGACGATGGCCTGGCGCGCCTCGGCGATGGCCGCGCGCACCAGCGCCGTGAAGGCCGCCTCGTCGGCGATGTGAGGATCGGCGGGCAGCACCGCCAGCACGGCCTCCGGGCCGGCGCGCCGCACGACGGCCGCCGCGGCCAGGCCGACGGCAGCGGCGGTGTTGCGCGGCTGCGGTTCGACCAGGACGTTCGCCGCCGGCAGCCCGGGCAGCGCGGCGCGGATGGCCAGCTCCTGATCGGCGGCGGTGACCACCAGCGTGTTCTCGGCGCCGACCACGGCACCGGCGCGGCGGGCGGTCGCGGCCAGCAATGACTCATCGCCGCCCAGCGACAGCAGCTGCTTGGGTCGCAAGCGCCGGCTGGCCGGCCACAGTCTGGTCCCACCGCCTCCCGCGAGGATGATGGCGTAGACGGCGGATGTGGACATGCGAGCTCGCGACTTTATCAACGGCTCCGCTCTGAAGCTATGGCGGTGGCGGGCGGCGCCCTCCGTCCCGGCTCGGCGCCGCTGTGATACGGTTTCCCGATGGCTCCGGCCGAGGGGACGAAGGCGGCGGTTTCCCGCATCGAGGAGCTTCGCCGCGTGCTGGCCGCCACGCCGGACGCCATCGCCCGGGCGCGCCTGCGCGTCGAGCTGTCGGGCTTGCTGCGGGCCCGGTCCGATCCCTTCGCGGCGCTGAGCGAGTTGCGGCGGGCCGCGCACGAGGCGCCGCAGCTGCCCGGCGTGCGGCTGGCGCTGCTGAGCGCGGCCGCCGAGCTGGCTCCCGGCGAGCGCGCGATGCTGCTGGCGGAGCACGCGCGCGCCGACAAGGGCCCGGTCGCGATCTGGGCGCACGCCGCCGCCGCCGCCCGAGCGGAGAACGGCGCGGTCGAGGAGGCGACCCGCGCGTTTCTGGAGATCGCCGTCGACGGGCGGGTGCCCGCGCACCGCCGGCGCGCCGCCGCCCGGCGCGCGCTGGCGCTGGCCGATGCGTCGCCGCGCCAGCAGGTCGCGGCCCTGCGCGCCCAGGCCGCGCTGGCCGGCGGGCGCAATCGGTTGGCCTTGCTTCGGCGCGCCGCCACGCTGGCCGAACGCGCCGGCGACGCCCCTGCGCTGCTGGCCGTGGCCGGTGACTGGCTGGTCGCGGGTGGCCCCGCCGACGGCGCGGTCGCGTGGCTCGGCCGCGCGCGCGGCGCGGGGGCGACGCCGGTGGCCCTGGCCGCGCTGGAGAGTGAGATCGCGCGCCGCGCCCCCGCGCCTCCACCGGCGCCGGCCGTCGTGACCGCCGCGGCGCCGTTGCGGCGATCCGGTCCGCCGCCGTCGCCGCTCGCGCTGCTGGCAGAGGCCGCGCTCGCCGCGCGCGCGGGGCGTCCGCGTACCGCTCGCCGGCGCGCCGAGCAGGCGCTGCGCCTGGACCAGACGGCCGTCGATCTGGCGCCGGCCGTCGATGCCGTGGTCGTGGCCTTGCAGCAGGCGGGCGCGGTTCGCGACGCACTGGCTGTCCGCCGCACCTTCCTCGAGAGCGCGCCAGCCGAGGCGCGGGCGGCCGGCGTGCTGGCGCTGGCGCAGGCGGCGGCCGACGCCGGGCTGGACGATCTCGCCGCTGCCTACCGCACCGATCTGGCGCCGCCGTCGCCGTCACCGTCGCCGTCACCGTCAGCTGCCATTTCCGAGGATCGCGCGCCCGCCTCGCGTGCCGGGTCTTTCCTGGCGGCCCAGCGGCGCCTGGCGCGCCTCTCGCCGGGGGCTTCCGTCGAGCCGGTCCTGGCGCTGCTGGAGAACGCGGTCTCCGGCCACGCCGCCGCCGACGATGCGCTGGCGCTCGGTGAAAAGCTGCTCGCGGCCGGCTTCCCCGACGGCGAAGCCCGCCGCGTCGACCTCCTGCGCGCCGCCAACGGCACCGAGACCGATCCGACCCGGCGCGCCCGGCTGGCCGAACGGCTGGCCGAGGCGCTGGAGCAGCGGCGCGATCGGGTGGGCGCCGTCGCGGTGCTGGAGGCCGCGCTGGAGACGCTGCCGGCCGGCATGGGCGCGTCGCTGCGCCAGCGGCGGGCGCGCCTTCTGCGCGATTTCGGCCGACCGAAGGATCTCGCGGCCGCCTTGCAAGGCGACATCGCCGCCCTCGACGACGACGAGCGGCGCGACGCCTTCGCCGAGCGCGCGGTCCTGCTGGAGGCGGCCGGCGATCCCGAGGGCGCGCTGGAGGTTCGCCTGGCCGCGCTGATCGAGAATCCGGGCGATTTGCCGCTCCTGCGCGAGGCGCGGCGGCGCCTGGACGAGACCGGCCGCTGGGAGCTGTCGCTGCGCCTCGCTTCTTCAGCCGTCGCGCACCTGCCCGCGCCCGCTGAACGTCTGCCGCTGTTGCGCGACATCGCCCGCCTCAGCGAGGCGGCGGCCCACAACCTGGCCGACGCCGCCAAGGCCTGGCTGGAGGTGGCGCGCCTCGATCCCACCGACGTCGCCGCCGCCGACGCCGCCGAACGCTTGCTGACGGCGCTGGGCGACTGGGATCGCTGCGCCGCCCTGCTCGCCTGGCAGGCGGCGCGCCCGCCCGCCGCCGGCAGCCCCTCCGACGGCGCCGCGGAGGTGCGGCGGGCCGGCCTGCTCTGGCGTCTGGCCGAGCTTCGGCGGACCCACCTTGGGCAGGAAGAGGAGGCCACTCGCCTGTATCGCCTCCTCGACGAC